>JADLHO010000149.1 GCA_020848735.1 Planctomycetota bacterium
GCGGTCTGGTACGTGAGGTTGTTCACCAGCGTGCCATGGAGGTCGGCGGCGATGAACACGACGTTGTGGATGCCCTCCTGGTCGATCGTCTGGAGCAGGCGGCTGCGTTCCGCGGCATAGCCCTCGAAGCGATCGGACGCCGCGACGACCCCGAGGTTCTGGATCGGCTCGGGCACCATCACGAACTTCCAGGTCACGCCGCTGCGCTGCGCGCGTCGCAGGTCGTCGAGGAGTTCGTCGATCTGGGTCGCGCCGAGCATGGTGCGGCGCGGGTCGAACGACCCGACGAGGAACGCACCGACCTGTTGGGGATCGAGGGGGTTCTGCACCGGTGGCAGGCCCACGTCGCGGAAGGAGCGGGCGTCGAGCACGAAGAACGCCGCGTCGTCGCCGCAGCGGCGCTGGCGGTAGAGCCGTCGCTTCCCCTCGGTGCGCGGGTCGCCCGTCCGGCCATAGCGCTCGTCACGCAGCGGGTGGTACTCGACGAAGGCCCGCAGTCCGTCCGCGTAGAGCTGCGTCTCGTTGACGAAGCTCTCCGTCGTGAACGCGAAGCGGGGATCGGTGCTCGGATGGGCGCCTCCCGCGAAGTCGTTGGTGACCTCGTGGTCGTCGATCGTGCCGAACCACGCCGTGTGCGAGCGCAGTCCCGCGAGCACGTTGAGGCCGAGGCGCTCCGCCACGATCTCCTCGTGCTTGATGCGGAACTCGGCGAGGGTCGAGGCCTGGGGGAGCGGGAGCTTCGGCGACGGGTAGTCGGCGTAGATCGTGTCGCCCAGTTCGACGAAGAAGTCGAGGTCGCGGTGCACCGCGTTGCGGACGCTCACGAAGGGCGCGAGCTCGCCGCGCGAGTCACCGCTCACGCCGAAGCGAACGCCCGCGTGACGACCGGGGCGGGCGAGGGTCCGGAACGAGCCGCGGGAGATGCCGCGGAGTCCGGCGACGACGAGGTAGTGGTGCTCGTGTCCGGGTTGCAGACCGTCGAACTCGAACTTCGACGGGAGGGTGGGATCGCGGACGAGCCGGAGCTGGCTGCGGAGCGGCCCACGGAAGTCGGGACGCGTGGCGAGCACGACGAGCATCGGCCCGCGTTGCTCGGCACGCGCCCAGAGCACCGCGGAGTCCGCGGTGACATCACCGGCGGCGACGAGGTTGGGAAGGGTCTGTGGGTGATCGGCCGACTGCGCCGGCGCCACGGCGCCGAGCAGTGCGATCGCGAGGGAGCACGAACGGGGAAAGGCCATGCCTGCGGTATCGCGTCGGACTCCGCGTCGGAGCGCAGCACCGGATCAATCTCTCGCGAAGGGTCGGATCAACGCCGGGTCAACCCCGCATCAATCGCTGCGCGGGCGGTCGGGCGACGGCCGGCGCGATCTAGCGTGACGGGCGCGGCGGTCCTTCGCATCGCCGTCACCACGGAAGACAGCAACCCATGTCGTATCGCTCCCAGCTCCTCTCCTCGTTGGGCGCGGCGGTTCTCGCCGCGTCGCTCGGTGCCCAGCACCAGAACCAAGACGTCGACAGCTTCAAGCCGATCGCCAGCCTGGGCGTGCCCGGCGGCATCGCCGAGATCGTCACCGCGACCGGTGATGGTCGGACGCTGCTCTACTCGAACGCCTCGGCGCAGGTCGTCGGCGTCGTCGACTTCCGCAACCCCGCGCGTCCGCAGCACATCGTCGATCTGCCGATGCCGGGCGAGGTCACCAGCGTGTCGGCGCTCGGCGATCTCGCCGTCGCGACGGTCTGGGTCGACACGAAGTCGGAGGGTTCTCCGCCGCCGGCGTTCGCGCCCGGTGCGCTCTTCGTCATCGACGTGCGCAATCCGAGCGCGCCGACGATCCTCGGCCGCGTGGCCCTCGGCTGGCACCCCGACTCGTGCAAGCTCGTCGAGATCCGCGGCGAGCTCGTCGCGGTGATCTCGATCGAGAACGAGCCCTGCGTGGTGGTCAACGGTCTCGTGACCGACGACGACGCGCCGGGCGATCCGAACGACGCGGGCCCGGCCGGCTACGTGCAGGTCGTGACGCTGGACCTCCGCAACCTCGCGGCGTCGAACGTCGCCGACGTGCGCTTCCGTCCGGCAGCGCTCCAGGCCGCCGGGCTCCAGTATCCGAACGATCCGCAGCCCGAGTTCGTCGACGTCCGTCGGACGACCGCGGCGGTGACGCTCCAGGAGAACAACGGCTTCGCCCTCATCGACATCGCGGATCCGCGCCAGCCGGCGCTGCTCGCGATCCACTCCGCGGGCGTCGTCGCCGATCAGGCCGCCGACCTCACGGACAACAAGGAGATCGCGTTCTCCGAGGTCTATCCGCGCGACATCGACGGCGTGGCGCACGCCATTCCGACCGACGGCGGCGGCAACCCCGTCGTGCCGGGCGCGCGGACGCCCGATGCGATCGCGTTCCACCCCAGCGACGACGTGCTCTTCGTGAGCAACGAGGGCGAGATGAACTACACCGGTGGCCGCGGCGCGAGCGCGTTCTCGCTCGCCGGCCGTCTCGTGTGGGACAGCAACGGCGAGATCGAGAACCTCGCGCGCGCCTTCGGTCAGTACCCCGATGGCCGCTCCGACGCGAAGGGCGTCGAGATGGAGGGCGGCACCGTCGCGCGCTTCGGTCGCAAGGTCTTCGCGTTCTTCCTGTCCGAGCGCGGCTCGTTCCTGGCGGTGTACGACGTGACGAACGCGGCGCGGCCGCGGTTCGTGCAGCTGCTCCCGACGGGCATCTCCCCGGAAGGCGTGTGCGCGATCCCCGAGCGCGGTCTCGTGGTCACGGCCGACGAGGTCTCGGGCACGCTGAGCGTGTTCCGGGGTCAGTCGGGTCCCTACCGCCCCGATGCCGATCGGCCGGCGCTGTTCTCCGCGCGCGACGCCTGGTCGGCGCTCTCGGGTTTCGCCGCGGCGCCGTTCGGCGACGTGCTCTTCGCGGTGCCGGATGACGCGCTCCCGACGCGCATCTACGCGGTGAAGGTCGGCGGCTCGTTCGCGCCGGTCACCCCCGTGGTCGACGTGAAGCTCAACGGCCAGCAGGCGCGCTACGACGGTGAGGGCATCGCGCTCGACACCTCGATCCTCGGCGGGCGCTTCCTGAGCGGCTTCTGGATCGCGAGTGAGGGCAACGGCACGACGAAGCCGAACCTGCTCGTGCAGACGGACTGGCGCGGCAACGTGCTGCGCGAGATCCAGATGCCTGTCTCGATCGACGCCGGCGCCGACCCGTCGCTGCCGGGCAGCGCGCAGGGGCCTGCGGGTGGCATGCGCATCCGCAGCAATGGCTTCGAGGGCATGTGCGTGTCGCGTGACGGTCGCTACCTCCATGCGGCGATCCAGCGCGACTTCACGAACGAGTTCCCGACGGGCGATCGCTTCGCCCGCATCGCGCGCTACGACCTGCGTCAGCTCCGCGGCCCGAACCCGCCCTGCAACGGCGTGCGCTGCGGTGGCGATTGGTCGTTCTTCTACTACCGCCTCGATTCGAACGACGGCAACAACTGGGCGGGCCTCTCCGAGGTCATCGCGCTCGAGAACGGCGACCTGCTCGTGATCGAACGCGACAAGGGCATCGCGCTCGGCTCGGCGCTCAAGAAGATCTACCGCGTCTCCCTCGCGGGTCTGAGCCCGGATGCCGACGGTGTCCCCGACACGGGTGATACGGTCGTCAAGACCGAGGTCGAGGACGTGCTCGCCGAGTTCTTCCCCTACGAGAAGATCGAGGGCCTCGCGATCACGCGGCGCGGCGATCTGTGGGTCGGTCTCGACAACGACGGCGGCACGATCGAGAGCCGTCTGGTCAACACCGGTCCGCTGCGCCGTCGCTGAGTCGCGCGATCGGTCGGGTCGTGTGGATGCGCGGGCGACGGCTCCGTTGTCCGCGCACCCCTGCCAGCCCCCTCGCGACTCCCATGCGATCGTCCGTCCGTCACCTCGGTCTCGCCCTCGCCCTGCTCGGTCCGGAGCTCGCGGCCCAGGGCTGCCCTCTCGCGACCCCGTGCCACGACTTCACCGCGATCGACGCGGAGATGCAGGCCCTGGTCGCTTCGGCCGCGCGCAGCGGCGCCAACCTGTCGATCGGGCGGGCGGGGCAGTCGCTGTTCCGGCGCAGCTACGGGGGCTTCGACCTCGCCACGCAGGTGCCGATCGCCTCGGCGACCAAGTGGCTCTCGGCCGCCGTCATCCTGGCCCTGGTCGACGACGGCGTGCTCGACCTCGACGCGCCGGTCTCGCGCTGGCTGCCGCAGTTCACCGGGTTGAAGGGGACGATGACGGTGCGGCAGATGTTCTCGCATACGTCCGGTCTTCCGGGTCAGGACCCGAGCATCTCCGACGACCGGATCACGCTCGCCCAGGCGGTCGATCACATCGCGGCCAACGTGCCGCTGCGCGCCGCGCCCGGCGCCGAGTTCTTCTACGGCGGCGTCTCGATGCACGTCGCGGGTCGCGTCGCGGAGGTGGTCGCGGGGCTCGGCTGGGCCGAGCTCTTTCTTGCCAAGGTGGCGGTGCCGCTCGGGATGACGGGGACCGATTACCTCGGCATCGGTTCGGCCAGCAATCCACGCATCGCGGGTGGCGCGCGCAGCACGCTGGGCGACTACGAGCGCTTCATGGAGATGATCGAGGGTCGCGGGCTCTTCCGTGGCCGTCGCGTGCTCAGCGCGGCGGCCGTCGACCTGATGGTTCAGGACCAGACCCGCGGCGCGATCCCGGTCTCGGTGCCGCCGACCGTCGACGTGTTCCGCGGCTACGGCATCGGCTGCTGGATGGAGCGCATCGACGCGCAGGGTCGCAGCCTCGAGGTGTCCTCACCGGGCGCGTTCGGCTTCTCGGGGATCCTCGACCTCGAGCGCGGCACGCATGCGGTCTTTTTGGTCCAGAGCCTGAACCAGCGGACGGATCCCTTCTTCGACTCCGTGCGCGAGCTCATCCGCGGGCAGCTCCGCTTCCGCGGCATCGAGTGCTTCGGCGGTTCGAGTCCGGCCTGCGAGGGCGCGCTCCGCATGCGCACGACGACCGCGCCGCTCTCCGGCGAGACCGCCTTCGCACTGCGCTGCGATCACGTCCCGGCTCTCGGCGGGGGCGTCTGTCTCGTCGGTCCCTCGGCGGCGATCCCGCCGCTGCCCGTGCTCGGGGTCGAGATCCACGTCGCCCTCGGTCCGGTCACGATCGCGGAGCCGGTGTTCGCCGGACCCGATGGATTCGTCGCGCTCCCGATCCCCCTGACCACGGTCCTGCCGGGCACGCTCGCCTTCGCCCAGTTCGTGATGGTGCCGAATGCGTCCTGCCCCGCACCGCTGCCCTTCGCCACCAGCCACGCGTTGGCGATCACCGTGCGCTGAGGCCACGCGGCGATCGCTCACTGCGAGAGCACGCCGACCGCGTTCGTGAACTGCACCGGTCCGCTGAGGTCGATCGCCTGGAAGGACATGCGGCCCCATGCGGTGCAGAGTGGACTCATCGTGGTCTCGCCCTCCGTGGCTCCCCCGGGAATGAGCGCGGGCGTCGGCACGACGAAAGGCGGCGGGATGATCGGCAGGCACAGGTTCGCGAGCGTGCCCATCGGCGTCGGCGGCGCGAAGGCCATGAACTGACCGAGGACCCACGCGATGCCAGGACCGGGCCGGCGCACCCGGAACGCGAGCGTGTCGCAGGCCCCGGTGTGGTCGGGGTAGATGCCGCCGATCCCGTACTGCGTGGGCCGGGGATTGGTCCGCAGCGGAGACGTCAGGGTCCCCGCGGCGAGCAACGGTGCTTCGGTCAGCAGTCCGACACGAATGGTCCGATCGAGTTGGGTGCGCACGATCGGGATCCCGCCGCGATCGATCGAGCACGCGAGATGCGTCCGCGTGGCGCCACCGCCGATCGGGTCGTCGCCGAAGCCCACCCGACCGATGTGGACGGAGAGCCCATCGACCGGCCAGGTGGGATTCGCCGGGAGTCCTGCGGACAGGAACCAGTCGCGATCGCAGGGCACCCCGTCGAACGGTGTCGCGAGCACCACGCGGATGGTCCAGGCCGCCGCTCCGCCGGATCCCGGCGGAGCGATCAGACCGCCGATGCGCAGGAGATCGCCGGCAGGGGATGGCTCCGGTTCGCCCGGAAGCGCGGCGTTCTCGGCGAGGAGCGCGAGGCTGAACGGCTCTTGGCTCGCAGGGTCCTGGTCCTGGATGAGCACCTGGAAGCCGGTCGCACGACCGACCACTGAGCTCGCACCCGGGTCCCAGAGGGCACCGACGCTGCAGAACCAGGCGGCCGGGATGCGGGTGCAGGGCTCGGCGTCGCGAGCGGGCGGCGCATGACCGCGCGAGCTGAAGGCGCTGTGACCGCACCAGACTTCGAAGAGGTTGTGCTGGGCGGACGCCGTGCCGGCGAACAGGACGGTGGCGAGGAGCGGGGCTGCACGGGGGATCATCGGTGGGATTCCTGGCGGGGGCTCTTGCGCCATCGCCAGACGGGGCCACCGCCAGACACGAGCGGGCTGCGATCCAGGTGCGTGCGCGCTCCCTTCGCCGTCGCTCAGGCCGCGCCCCCGTTCGCCGCGGCCAGACCCGCTACGAACGCCACGAGCTCGTCGTTGCGAAAGGGCTTGCGGAAGAACTGCGCGCCGCGCGCATCGAGCTCGCGATGCTGCTCCGCGCTGGCCCAGGCGGAGATCACCACGACCGGGAGGCCGGCGTCCTTCGTGCGCGCGGCGTCTCCGCGCGGCCCGCCGGCCCGCCCCGCGCGCGGCGATGCTCCGCGGACGGAATGCGCTGTGCCCGGGGCGCGACAGCCCGAGCGCCATTCGGCTTCCGGCTCGGGAGCTGTGCCCGATGCGCCGAGCCCGTAAGGTGCGCCGATGCCCGACTCGCTCATCGCCTCCGGCAAGGTCGTCTCGATCCATTACAAGCTCACGCTCGACGACGGCAGCGTCGTCGACAGTTCCGAGGGCGGTGAGCCGCTCGACTACCTGCACGGTGCGCAGAACATCGTCGTCGGGCTCGAGCGCGCACTCGACGGCAAGAAGGTCGGCGACCGCTTCGTGGTCGCGGTGAAGCCGGAGGAGGGTTACGGCCTCCACGATCCCGCCGCGATCCATTCGGTCCCGCGGAAGGTCTTCCCGCCGAACGCGGACCTGCGCGTCGGTCTCACCTTCCAGGCCCGCGACGAGCAGCAGAACCCGATGATGGGGACGATCCGCGCGATGGAAGGCGACCAGGTCACGGTCGACTTCAACCATCCGCTCGCGGGCCAACGGCTGCACTTCGCGATCGATGTCGCGGGCGTGCGCGAGGCGACCGATCAGGAGCGCAGCCACGGGCACGTGCACCAGCACGGCCACGATCACTGAGATTCCAGCGTGCGCGTCGTCTCCCTGTCCCGACCCGACGCTGACGTCGAAGCGCTCGCCGCGGTGGATGCCATGCTCGCGGCGGCACGGCCCGGGCATCGCCTCGGGTTCGTCCGCGACGCGCGGGCGTTGCCTCCCACGAGCTCCGCGCGCCTCGCCTTCGTGCATGCGGACACGAGGATCGCCCACGCGCGCGTCGGTGCGAGTCACATGGCGATCGGACTGGGCGACGTCGTCGTGCTCCGGTCCGGCGACTCGCTCGAGCTCGACGCCCCGCTCTCGTTCGTCGTCCTCGAGCTGCCCGAGCCCTTCGCGGCGGAGGCGCCGAGCTTCCTCTGCCCCGACCGCGATCCGCGTCTCACCGACCGCCCGGGTGGCTGCGCGACCGCGCACGACGCCTATCGGCGCATCCTGCTGACCTGGCTGCCGACCAACGGTCCCTACACCTGTCGCGCGGTGAACTGCCACCGCGTGTGCATGACCGATTCGTTCTCGCACTATCACCCGCGCGACGGCGGCTTCGAGGAGCTCTACCTCGTGCACGACGTGCGTCCCGGTGCGGGCCTGCATTGGAGTCCCGACGTGGGGCGCATCGAGGCTCCGGCGCTCGTCGATCGCGCGACGGCGCGCACGCTCGTGCGTTCCACGCCGCTGGCTGCGGGCGACCTGGTGTTCATCCCGCGCGGCACGATGCACCGCGCGGTCGGCGGCGTGCTCGCGCACGTCGTCACGATCCCGGGCTTCGTGCCGGCGCGCGAGATCGGGCTCGACCATCACCTGCGGGCGATCGGCGAGCGGCTCGGCCTCGTCGGCGACGAGGCGCTGCCCTATCAGCTCGCGGCGTCGAGCGGGCCCGTCGTGAAGTGAACGGCGCGCGCCGCGCGCGTCACTGCACGGCGAGCCAGACCTCACCGTCGGCCCCGGCGACGCCCGTGGCGATGCCCGTGCCGACGATGTGTGCGGCGGTGCTGGCGCCGAGCAATGCGGCCCCGGCGGGCGGGATGCGCGTCGTCCCCGTGTAGCCCGCGCTGCGGTTCTTCCGCAGCTCACCCTGGCCGTTGATGAAGAACGTGTGCGTGCCGCTCACGCCGTAGCGGCTCGGCCACGCGATCGCGGTCCAATGCAGCTCCGCGAGATCGGGGGCGACGTTGGCGAGGTTGGCTCCCGTCTCCGCCAGGCCGATGCCGGCGGCGTCGGGCAGATGGAGAGCGAAGCGATAGCCGGCCTTCGTCGCGAGTCCGCTCGCATCGACGGCCAGCGAGAGCGGAACGAGCGGCGGTGCGAGTGCCGCGCTGTGGCCCGTCAGCGGAGTCGAGCCGCAGAGCTCGCCGAGCCAGCCGTACTCGCCTTGTCCATCGCGATCGCGGTCGACGAGGTTCTGCGAACGGAACTGGAGCTGCGCGGTGCAGATCGTCCGCAGCGTGCTGATCGCCGCGGACTCGTCGGCCGAGACCTTGGCGCTCATCGCCTTGGGCACGGCGATCGTCGCGAGGATCACGATCAACGCGACGACGATCAGGATCTCGACGAGGGTGAAGCCCGCGGCCGGAGCGCGCGGAGGATGCTGGACAGGATTGGATGCGGGAGAGCTCACGAGAACCTCGCAGGGAAGAAGGACCGCGAGTGGATTCGTCGCGAACGTCCGAGTCCGCGCATCGGGTGAACGCCGCAGCGCGGGCGCGCGGCGATGGCGTCGGGCCCAGCGCGCGAGACCGCCGGCGATCAGGCGACGCGGCCGCGCGACAGGAGCCAGGCGTCGAGCAGGACGACGGCGAGGCCGAGCGCGAGGAGGAGCGGCGCCCATGCGCCGCTGCCGCCGAGTGCGTCGAGCGCGTCGGCGGGGCGCGCGTCCACCGCGGCGATGGGCAGCGCGGACTGCGGGCCGTCGACGCGGAGCGCATCGAGCGCCGCATCGAGGAGCAGGGGCACGTCGCGATGCAGGAGCTCGTCGAGCAGCGCGCGCGCGATCCGGATGCGGCCCGCGCTCGCGGCGACGAGCGCGAGTTCGTTCCGCGCGTCGCCGAGCCAGACGGTCTCGTCGGCGCGCGGTCGGAAGCCGGGCGTCGCGCGGCGCGTGCGATCGCGCAGCGAGAGCGGTGCGGGGCAGTCCGCGGTGACGCGCAGCTCGACGAGCGTGCCCTCCGCCGCGGACCCGACGATCAGCGCGGGCAGGTTCGCCGGAAGCGTCGCCGCATCGCGCACGACGGCGAGCGCGGCCGCGTCGCGCGTCGTGCGATCGACGTCCCCGCGCGCCTCCAGGGCGAACGCGATCGCGTCGGGCAGCCCGTCGTCGACGAAGACCGCCAGGCGCGGCGTCGACCGCGCGGCGCGAGGCATGGCCTGCGCCGCCGGCAGCTCCGCGCGGCGCACGCGCACGCCGTCGAGTTCCTCGGGCAGGCGCGGTGGCCCGCCGAGCACGAGCACCTCGGCGCCGACGCGCAGGCCCTTCGCCGCGGCGACCACCGCGCTCGCGACGTTGGCCGGCGCGCCCCCGATCGGCAGCGTCGCGAGGCGTTCGGCGAGGCGGCTCGACGGTTCGTCGGCGCGCAGCACGGTGCGCGGCGAGGTGCCGACCGCCAGGACGGCGCCGCGCGGTCCGAGCCCGAACTCGTCGACGAGAGGGGCGAGCTCGGCGTCGAACTGCGCGGCGAGCGGCGTGCCCGCGCTCGTCGTGGCCTGCGCGGCGGCGCTGCGGTCGACGACGATCACGCGCGACGCCGCGGCAGGGCTCGCGAACGGCTCGGCGAAGGCCGCCCAGGCGAGCGCGAGCAGCACGAGGCCGACGAGGAAGGAGCCGAGCCGCGCGAGCCGCTGGCCGAGCACACGGGGGCGCGCCTGCAACGCCGCGCTGCGGAAGAAGAGCAGGCTGTCGACGACCTGCCGCCGCATGCGCACGCGCAGGACGTGCAGCGCGCCGAGCGTGAGCGCGAGCGCGGCCAGGCCGATGGCGAACGCGGCGGGCGAGAGGCCGACGAAGTTCATGCGCGCAGCACTCCGTGCTCGAAGAGCTTGCTGATCTGCGGCACGACGGGCTCGTGCGTCGCGACCTCGAGGTACTGCCCGCGACGGGCGCGCGCGAGGTCGCGCAGCGCATCGCGGTGGGCCGCGTAGGCCGCGGCGTAGCGGTCGAGCGCGGCGTCGTCGACGAAGAGCGGCAGCCGTTCGCCGGTCTCGCGGTCCTCGAGCTCGAGCTCACCCGTGAGCTTCGGCCGCGCTTCGTCCGGATGGACGATGCGCACGAGGCAGAGCGTGTGCGGCGCGAGGCGCAGAGCGGCGATCACCGCGTCGGCGCCGAGCGGGTCGAGGAAGTCGGACACCACGATGAGCAGACCGCGCCGCAGACGTCGATGCGCGATCTCACGCAGCGCGGCGACGAGGCCCGTGCCGCCGTGCGCATTCCGCGCGACGAGCCACGCGAGCAGGCGGTGGAACGAGCTCGAGCCGCAGATCCCGCGGATGCCCGTCGAGGTCTGCTCGGCGAAGGGCGTCACGCCGACGCGGTCGAGGTGTTCGGCGGCGACGAACGCGAGTGCGGCCACGGCCTGGCGCGCCGTCGTGAGCTTGTCGCGCGGCTCGCTGCGCGAGAGCGGCGGCATCGCCATGCTCGCGCTCTCGTCGAGCAGCATGTGGACCGGCAGGTCCTCGTCATGGAGGAAGAGCCGCAGGAACGCCTTCTCGAAGCGCTGCCAGAGGTTCCAGTCGATCGCGCGGATGTCGTCGCCCGCGACGTAGGGCCGCACGTCGGTGAACTCGATGCCCGCACCGCGGCTCCTGCTCGGCTGCTCGGCGAGTCGTCCGCCCGTGGGCACGCGCCGCGCGAGCATGCGCAACGCCTCGAGGCTGCGCAGGAAGGCGGGGTCGAAGATGTTCGAGGTCGCGGCCGGCATCGAGGGACGGGAGGGCGCGCCATTCTGCCCGGCCCGCCGCGGCAAAGCTCGCGCGCGGATCGCTTCGAAAGAGCGGCATTCCCCCTGGGGTTCCGCTCCGCGGATGCCGGCCCGAGCCACGTGGAGTCCACGTCCGCGCGGTGCGGCACGGAGGGAACCCATGAACCACCGATCGGCCCGCTCCGCTCTCCGTCAGGGGATTCTCGGCACTCTCGGTCTCGCGGCGCTCGCGGCCGGCGCGGCCCGGCTCATCGCTCAGGAGCACTGGCTCCGTCAGCACCCGGGTCAGCAGCCCGCGGCGCGCGGCAACTTCGGCCTCGCCTTCGATGCGGCCCGCGGCGAGATGCTCCTCTTCGGCGGCGCCGCGGACGGGGGCAATCTCAAGCTCGGCGACACCTGGGTGTGGAACGGCGTGTCCTGGTCGCAGCGCTTCCCCGTGCACGCGCCTGCGCCGCGCAACGTGCACGGCATGGCCTACGACTCGAGGCGCCAGCGCGTCGTCCTCTTCGGCGGCGTGGGCTACGGCGCCACCTACGGCGACACCTGGGAGTGGGATGGCGTGGACTGGACGCGGCGCTCCTCGGCGAATGCGCCGAGTCCGCGAGCGGCGATGGCCCTCGCCCATGACACGGCGCGTTCCCGGCTCGTCCTCTTCGGCGGAGTCGGTGCCTCCGGCGTCCTGCTCGGCGACACCTGGGAATGGGACGGCGTGGATTGGACGCAGCGCAGCCCGCAGCACGCGCCTTCGGCGCGCTACCACGCGGGCGCCGCGTTCCAGTCGCATCGCAACCGCGTCGTGCTCTTCGCGGGCATCGACTCGTCCTCGACGCCGCTGGCGGACACCTGGGAGTGGGATGGCGTCGACTGGTTCCGTCGCAGTCCGGTGCCTGCGCCGCCGGCGCGGCTCGCGGTCGCCTTGGCCTACGACCCGTTGCGCGGTCGCACGCTGCTCTTCGGCGGCCAGGGCCGGCTCGGCGCGGGTCCGTTGGGCGACACCTGGGAATGGGACGGCAACGCGTGGTTCTCCGTCGATTCGTTGCCATCGCCCGCGCCGCGGCTCTACGCGCGCTATGCGTACGACCCGCTGCGTGCCGAGGTCCTGCTCTTCGGCGGCAATCTGACCGTGGGCCCGATCGAGTCGGACGAGACCTGGGTCCATGGCGTCGGCCCGACCTTCCGCAGCTTCGGTGGCGGTTGTGCCGGCGGGGCCGGTTTCGCCACGCTCTCGGCGCACGGGGCCGTGCCGCGCCTCGGCCAGTCCTTCACCGTCTTCGCATCGAACCTGCCGCCCGATCACGCGGCGCTGATGTTCCTCGGCGTCTCGAACCGCACGTGGCAGGGCTTCAGCCTGCCGCTCCAACTCGACGCGTTCGGGATGCCGGGCTGCCGCCTCTTCGTGAGCACCGAGCTCGCGAGCCCGCTCTTCAACTGGAGCGGCCAGGCGACCTGGATGGCGCTGATCCCGAACGACATGTCCCTCGCGGGGCGTTCGTTCTACCTGCAGGCGCTCGCGATCGACCGCGTTGCCAATCCGCTCGGCGCGGTCATGAGCAACGCCATGGCCGGCGTGATCGGCGGCTGAGGCGCGGCAGCGGGGCCGGCGACGGGCTTCACCCGCGCGTGCGCTCGAGGATCTCGTTCACGAGGTCGTCGCTGCGCAGGCCCTCGCCGAGGCCCTCGAAGTTGAGCAGCATGCGGTGGCGCAGCGCGGGCAGCGCCGTCGCGCGCACGTCGTCGGCCGAGACCGCGAAGCGCCCGTCGCGCAGCGCCTTCACCTTGCCGGCGAGGATGAGCGCCTGCGCACCGCGCGGCGAGCTGCCCAGCATCACGTAGCGCTGCACGCGCTCGGTGCAGTAGGGGCTGCCGGGCTGCGTGGCCATCACGAGGTGGATCGCGGTGCGCTGCGCGTTCTCGGGCACGGGCACGTCGCGGACCAGCGCGCGCATCCGCAGCACGTCGTCGCCGCTCGCGACCGCCTTGAGCTTCGGCAGCTCGCGGCCCGTCGTGCGCGCGAGGATCGTCGCGTAGTCCTGCTCCTTCGGATAGCCGACGATCAGCTTGAAGAGGAAGCGGTCGAGCTGCGCCTCGGGCAGCGGATAGGTGCCTTCCTGTTCGACCGGGTTCTGCGTCGCGAGCACGACGAAGGGCTCGGGCAGCGCGCGCGTGTTGCCGCCGACCGTGACCTGCCGCTCCTGCATCGCCTCGAGCAGCGCAGACTGCGTCTTCGGCGTCGCGCGGTTGATCTCGTCGGCGAGCACGAGGTGCGCGTGGATCGGACCCGGCTGGAAGCGGAGCGCGTGGGCCCCCGATCCCTCGGCCGACTCGAGGACCATCGTGCCCACGACGTCGGCGGGCATGAGGTCCGGCGTGAACTGGATGCGGTTCTTGCTCAGGTGCAGCGCATCGCCCAGCGTCTTCACGAGCATCGTCTTGCCGATGCCCGGCACGCCTTCGAGCAACACGTGGCCACCGGCGAAGAGTGCGGTGAGCACGCCGTCGACGACGTCGTCCTGGCCGACGATCAACTGGTGGATCTCGCGCTGGAGCGCGTCGAAGAGCTCGCGGAATCGCGCGACCTCAGCCTTGGCCTCGGTTTCGTTCATTCGTTCCTCGGAAGCGTGGCGGGCGTCGTGCGCGTCCGCACGAGCTCGTGATAGCGACGCAGGTAACCGGCGCGCTCGCCGATCGGCGGCTGCTCCGACTGCACGTGCGGGCTCGCGCGATCGCTCGCGTTCGCGCTCGCTCCGCGTTCGGCGGCCGCCGCGGCGCTCGGCGGCACGGGTTCGATGCTCGTCTTCGCGGTGCCCGGGTTGGGGCGACCGCGCACCTGATCGGGCAGTCGAATGCCGAGCACGAGGGACGCGGTGCCGCGCGACTTCTTCGGCGGCGTGGGACCGCCGCGGCCGTCGTCGGGTGGCCCGTTGCCGGAGATGCTGAGCTCGCGGCTCGGCGCCTGCCGGCGATCGCGCTTCGTCGGCACGACACCACCGCGCTGCTCGGACTCTTCCTTCTCGTCCTCGATCTCCTCGTCCTCGCTGTCGAGCTCGTCCTCGCGCTCGACGCCGCGATCCGCACCGCTGCGTTCGTTGCCGACCGCGGCGAGCCGACCACCGC
>JADLHO010000150.1 GCA_020848735.1 Planctomycetota bacterium
CTCGCGCTCTCGGCCGCGGCCCTGGCGCAGTCTCCCCTCAACACGCTGGCCGGCGGCACCAATCAGGGCAACGTCGGCGGCGGCATCTACTTCGACCTGCAGATCAACACCACGGTGACGATCACGCAGCTCGACTTCCGTTGCGGAGCGAACACCGTCGCGGGCAGCGGCACGCTGACGGTCTACCTGGGTCCCTCGACCTACGCCGGCAACGTGACGTCCCCGGCGCTGTGGACGCCCGTCGCCTCGGCGACCGTGACCGTCGCTCCGAGCACCGTCTCGTCGGCCATCTTCACGACGCCCTTCGCGCTCGGACCCGGCAGCTACGGCGTCGCGCTCGCTTCGGCCGGCTTCAGCCACGGCTACACCAACGGCGTGACCTGCACGAGCACGACGATCCCGGGCTCCTGCACGAACTCGATCTTCTCGAACGCCGAGATGACGCTGCGTGCCGGTGCCGCGCAGAACCTCTTCCTCGCCGGCGGCGTCAACTCGCCGCGCGTGTTCAACGGCGCCATTCACTACACGCTCGGTGGCACGCCGATCTCGGTCGCGGCCTGGCAGCCCTACGGCAAGGGTTGCTACGCGTACTACCGGACCTTCTACCAGCAGTTCCCGAACCCCGTGGGCTTCAACATGGGCACCACGGGCGGCGTCGTGAACCCGGTCACCGCCATCAAGCTCGCGTTCAACAGCACGCGCAACGGCTACGACATCACGGCGTCGAACACGCCGATCGTCACGCCGACGAGCGCACCGATCGCGCTGGTGAGTGCGGACACGACCTTCCTCGCCTCGTCGGTCCTCCCGAACAACCAGATGCCGTTCGTGATCCCGCACCCGCTCGGCGGCACCGCGGGCGTCGCGACCGACCTCGAGATCTCGACCGAGGGCTACATCGTCCCGTCGCCGGCCACGATGCCGAACAGCGCCGTGCCGTCGCCGGCCAACTTCCTCGCCTTCGCTCCGCGCTGGGCTCCGCACTGGAAGAGCATGAACCCGCTCGCCGCCGGGGCTTCGATGCACGTCGAGTACGACGTGGCCAGCGGCGCCGTCCTCGTCACCTGGAACAACGTGGCCGACACCGGCTACACCACGACGAGCACCTTCCAGGCGGCGTTCTTCTTCAACGGCGACGTCGAGTACCGCTATGGCGTGATGAGCCAGAACGGCGGCGGCTCCCTGCCGGTCATGGTCGGCTGGACCGAAGGCGGCAACGGCGTAGATCCGGGCACGGTCGAGATCGCGACCTCGCTCCCGCTCGCGACCTACAACGTCGACAACGTGCCGCTCACGCTGAGCCTCGGCAGCCGTCCGCTGCTCGGCACGACGGCCAACCTCAACACGTCGTCGATCCCTGCGGGCACGAGCATCGGCATCATCGCGCTCGGGTTCTCCGACCTGAGCCCCGGGCTCGACCTCGGCTTCCTCGGCATGCCGCTCTGCCGCGCGTGGGCGAGCTACGATGCGACCGCGCAGGTGCCGATCACCGGTTCGACGAACACCTTCTCGCTCCTGATCCCGAACCTCGCGGCGCTCAACGGCGGGCTCCTCTTCGGCCAGACCCTGACCGTCAGCCCCGGCTTCAACTCGCTGGGAGTGATCGCGTCGAACGGCCTGCGGATGCGTCTCGGCTCGCTCTGATCCCGGGCGCGGTGTCGGCGCTCAGCGCGCCGGGACCTGCGCGGCCGCATAGCGGTCGCGCCACGCATCGGTGCGCTCCCTGAGTTCGCGGAGGAGTTCCGCACAGCGCGGGTCTTCGGCGAGGTTCACGACCTCGTCGAAGTCCGTCTGGTGGTCGTAGAGCTCCTCGCGCGGCGACTCCGACCGCAACCAGCGCAGATAGGTGAAGCGCTCCGTGCGCAGTCCCTCGCTCTGCGGGATGTTCGGCCGCTCGAAGCGGTGTTCGTAGAAGAACTCCGTGCGCCAGTCGAGCGGGGCCTTGCCGGACAGCAGCGGCACGAGACTGCGGCCCTGGTGTTCGGCAGCGGGGGGCAGGCCCGCGAGTTCGAAGAGCGTCGGCGCGAGGTCGACGTTCAGGGCCATCAGGTCGCACGTGGTCCCGCGTCGCAGCTCGGGCAGACGCGGGTCGAACACGATCAGGGGCACGCGCACCGAGGGCTCGTAGAGGTACCACTTGTCCGCGAAACCCCGTTCGCCGAGGAAGGCACCGTTGTCGGAGCAGAACACGATCACCGTGTTCTCCGCCATCCCGCGCGCGGTGAGCTCCGCGCGCAGCCGACCGAGCAGCGTGTCGACGTCGGCGATCATGCGGTGGTAGCCCCGCACCATGGACTGGTAGCGCTCCGGCTCGTCGAAGCGCCAGTGGAAGCGCACGCGGCTCTCCGACTCCTGCAGGAACCGCGGCAGGCCGGCGAAGAACTCCGGCGCCATGGTCTTCGGGACGGGGAAGACCGTCTCCGCGTAGAGCCCCTCGCTCGCGGCCGAGGGGATGAACTGGCGGGGATCGCCGTCCTCCGCGTGCGGCGCATGGAAGCTGAGGGAGAGGCAGAAGGGCTGATCGGGCCGGCACGCCGCGAGGAACTCCACGGCGCGATCGGCGGTGATCTCGCTCAGGTGTCGGAGGGAACCGTCGGCCTGCGGCTGGAGGTAGGGCGTGTTCAGCGGCACGAACGAATCGAAGAGCCGCTGCGGCGCGCCCTTGCCCGTCGTGACCCCGAACTTGCCGACGAAGCCCGTGCGATAGCCCGCGTCGCGCAGGCGCGCGGGATAGCCGAGGGCGACGAACTCGTCGCGCAGGGGCGGCGTGCCGAACGTGTAGCGGTGCGTGCTCTCGTGGAGTCCCGTGAAGATCGATGCGCGGCTCGCGGCGCAGATCGCGGTCGTGACGAACGCATTGCGGAAGCGCACGCCGTCGCGCGCCAGCGTGTCGAGCTGCGGCGTGTGCACCAGGGGATTGCCCGCGCAACCCATCGCGTCGAAGCGTTGGTCGTCGGTCACGATCACGAGCAGGTTGGGCGGTCGCTGCCCCGACCCCGACGGTTCTCGCGGCACGGGCGAGGGTGCCGTGCCGAGGCAGCCGGCGGCGACCAGGAGGAGCCAACCCGACGCCGCGCGGACCGCCTCACGCCGCGGCCGTGACGCGACCCTCATGCGAGCCCCGCACGGACGAAGCGCAGCCCCTCCCGGCAGACCTCCTCGGGCGTGGCGAAGTAGTCCCGCCAGACGTGGATCGCGGCGGCGAAGGCCGGATCCAACCGCGAGAACGCCTCGATGACGCACCAGCCCTCGTAGCCCACTTCGCGCAGCGCGCGGAACGTGCCGCGCCAGTCCACCTGACCGCGACCGGGGACCCCGCGGTCGTTCTCGCTCAGGTGCACGTGCCCCAGCACCGGTGCGCAATGGCGGACGGCGGCCCCCGCGTCCCGCTCCTCGATGTGCATGTGGTGCGTGTCGTAGTGCGCGCGGAGCGCGGGGTGGCCGACACGCTCCACGAGCTCGCGGAGCTGCGCGGCGCTGGTCGCCAGGTAGCACTCGAAACGATTGAGCGCCTCGGGCGCGAGGAGGACCGACGCCGCGGCGGCGTGCTCGGCCGCGGCCCGGAGCACCTCGGCGCTGCGCGAGAGCTCGTCCGGCGTCGGTCCACGCCCCGAGAAGACCTTGAACGCGGAGTGGAGCGGGCCGCAGAGGACCTCCGCGCCGAGGGCCGCCGCGCAGTCCACCGCGAAGCGGAGGCGCTCGAGTGCCGCGCGGCGCACGCCGGGATCCGCGTCGATGGGATTCGTGCGCGCGTCGAGCCCGGTCGACGCCGTGCGCGCGAGCCCGGCGCGGTCGAGGAGCTTGCCGAGCGCCGCGTAGTGCGCCGGGTCGCCCTCGAAGATCGGGACCTCCACGCCGTCGAAGCCGCAGTCCTTCAGGAGGTGGAACCAGCGCTCGTGCGCTTGGGTGACGTGGGTCGTGACGAGGAGGAGATTGATTCCGAACCGCATGGTCCTCGGCGGAGGGGGAGACGCTCGACGCGCAGCGTAGGGCGCGCGCGTGCGCCTACGAGTCTCCGCAGGACCCGACCATCGGGTCGTCGCCCGCCGCCGTTCCGGGCGGCGGTCCGCCGAGCGGCTCGAATCCCAGGCGGCGCACCTGGGCCTCGCGCCGCGTCGCGATGCGTCGCAGCAGCTCCTCGCGCGCCGGCCCGGGCCCCGTGCGCTGCAGCAGGCTGCGCATCCAACGCTCGCCCTCGTGGAACTCGCGCAGGGCGCCGTCGCGGTCGCCGCGCACGAGGCAGCGGCGCATCCGGATCTCGTGGAGCTCGGCGACGAGTTCGAACACGGCGCCCGGGTCGACGGCTCGGTCGACGAGTCGGTCGATCTCGGTTCGCGCGCGCGGGGGGCGTGGGTCGGCGGGCTCGCTCATCCTCTGGGCTCGTCCGTTTCATCCGGATCCCGCCGTCGTCGTTACCGGGAGCGGCGCGCGATTCCGGGCGCGGCGCGCCCTTCGGAGCGCCGCTTCGGCGCAGGTCTTGTCGCGGCTCGCCTCAAGTCGGGACCGCTCCGTGATCGATCTCGGAGACCGGGACCGGCGCGTCGCGCGACGCGGCGCAGCGGTCCGCACCAGGAGATCCGAACTTCATGCGCCGATTCCTCGGTTCCGCACTCCTCGTCTGCGCGCTCGGCGCGCTCTCTGCCTGCAACAGCGGCTCGACCGCGACGTACCTCGTGGGCGGCAGCGTGAGCGGGCTCACGTCGGGCACGCTCACCCTGCAGATCAACGGGGGGGAGACCGTCGACATCTCGGTCGATGGGACCTTCACCTTCCCGACGAAGCTCGCCGCGGGTGCGACCTACGAGATCACCGTCGCCGACACGCCGGTCGGCTTCCTCGCGACGGTGACGAACGGCACCGGCACGGTGGCGGGAACGGTCGCGGACGTCGCGGTCGCGGTCGCGGAGCGGACCTATACGGTCAGCGGCGCGGTCAGCGGCTTGAACGGCACGATCGTGCTGCAGAACAACGGCGGTGACGATGTCACGCTGGTGGCCGACGGACCGTTCACCTTCCCGACGGCGCTCGCGAACGGTGCGACCTTCAACGTCACGATCCTCAGCTCACCGCCGGGACAGAACTGCACGGTCGTGGCACTCGAAGCGGGCAGCATCAATGGTGCGGACGTCACCGGGATCGCGGTCGTGTGTCTCGATCACTACACGGTGGGCGGATCGGTCAACGGTCTCGGCAACCACGTGATCCTGCGCAACAACGGCAGCGACGAGATCACGGTGGACGCGAACGGCCCCTTCACCTTCCCGACCCCGGTGGTGGATGGACGCAGCTACGAGGTGACCGTCGTCGGCGGTTCGACGACGCAGCGCTACACGGTGACGAACGGCACGGGCCAGATCGCGGCGGGCAACGTCGCGGATGTGGAGATCAACGCGACCGACAAGCACTGGTGGCACCCCGCGGTCCCCGCGGACAACCGCAGCCTCGACGGCTCGAACGCCGATTACGGCCGCGTGGCCATCGCCGGCACCGGCGACTGCATCGTGGTCTGGCACCAGACCGACGGGAGCAACTCGCAGATCTTCATGAGCAGCTGCCACGCCGGGGTCTGGACCGACCCGAGCGGCCCCACCGACAACGTCAGTCCCGACGGGCAGGACGCCTGGGCACCCGACGTCGCGATGAACGCGAGCGGCGATGCCGTCGTCGCGTGGTCACAGACTGACGGCACCGAGTCGCGCATCTTCGTGAGCCTCTACCGCAGCGGCACCTGGACGCATCCCACGGCCCTGACCGAGGGGATCAGCCCGGCCGGCAGCGATGCCTACTTCCCGCAGGTCGCGATCGCCGACGACGGCGACGTGCTCGTCGTCTGGATGCAGAGCGACGGCACGGACCAGGCGATCTTCGCGAGCTCGCAGCGCGGCGGCGTCTGGGACCACCCGGACTCGCTTGCCGACAACCTGAGCCCGAGCGGCACGTCGGCGGCCTTCGCGCAGGTCGCGATGGATGGCGACGGCGACGCGGTCGTGGCCTGGCAGCAGAACGACGGCACGGAGAACCAGGTCTACCTCAGCAGCTTCGACAACGGCTCCTGGACGAACCCGGCCTCGCTCGCCGCACACGTCTCGCCATCCGGCGCTGCCTGTGACGTGCCGGCCGTCGCGGTGAACCGCGGCGGGGACGCGGTCGTGTGCTGGTTGCAGCACGAATCCGGCAACGACCGCGTGATGATGAGCGAGCGCGTGAACGGGACCTGGACGCACCCGGCAGGCTTCGGCGCCGCGATCAACCCGAGCGGCAACTGGGCGGTGTTGCCGCGCGCTGCGGTCGCGACAAATGGCGATGCGATCGTCACCTGGTATCAGGTCGACGGTAGCGACGCGCAGATCTACGTGAGCCACCGCGAAGGGGGCGTCTGGACGCACCCGATCGGCCTCGCCGACAACATCAGTCCGGCCGGTGGCTCCGCGGAGTCACCGTTCGTCGCGATGTCCGACAACGGCGATGCGGTCGTCGCGTGGGACCAGTTCAACCCCAACAGCTCGAGTTGGAGCATCTACATGAGCGAGCTGCGCGACGGGACCTGGACGCACCCGGCCGACCTCGACTCGTCGATCAGCCCGACGGGGAACGACGCCATCCGAACCCGCGTCGCCATGAACCGGAACGGCGACGCCGTGATCGTCTGGCAGCAGGATGACGGCAGCGGCACCGCCATCTACGCGAGCGAGTACCGCTGACCCGCGGCCCGCTCAGGCCGTCTCGTCCGCGCTCGGTCCGTAGAGCGCGGGCAGCGGCGCCTCCATCAGCCGCAGATAGACCGTGAGCTGCCCGCGGTGGTGTGCCGAGTGGTACATCACCATGCGCCGGAACACGACGCCGCGCGGCATCGTGAAGACCGGGCGCCCGCCGGCGAGCAGCGTCCACGGCGCCGCGAGGCTCGCGTCCGTGGCGGCGGCCAACGCGTCGCGCAGGGCAACGGCTCGCCGATCGAAGAGCTCGAGCGCCTCGGTCGCCGAAGCGATGGCCGTGGCCCGCGGCGCCGCGACCCCGGGAGGGGCGAGGTCGAAGACGTCCTTCGTGAGCGTGATCGCTCCCCACTCGAGCAGGTTGACGAGGTGCGTCGCGAGGCCGCGGAAGCTCATCGAGCGAGGGTGCGGCAGCCAGTCGAGCTGCTCCGCCGGAATGCGGATCAGCGTCTTGCGGGTGTTCGAGAGCTCGTAGTCGAGCTCGGCCAGCAGGGTGCGGATCGCGGGTGGGGCGTCGGTCATGAGCGGGGCGCGTTGTAACCCGTGCGGCCGGATTCCCTGTCGCGGTCCGTCCGGCCACGGCACAGCGCCGCTCATGCAGACCTCGAAACTCCTCCTCGCGATCCTGGCCCTGGCCGCCGCCGCGAGCGCACAGACCCGGACCGTCCCCGCCATCGCCGACTTCAACGAGGGCAACGACCTCACCTCGTATCCGTTCGGGCGCACGGCCTTCCGCGCGCAGCAGCTCTTCGAGTCTGCCTATCTCGCGCAGACCTCCGCGATCCTGACCGGCATCGAGTACCGCGCAGACAACGACAACTCCGCGTCCAAGCCCGCGGTCACGATCAACAACGTCCAGTTCGACCTCTCGGAGACGACGGTCGGCACCGCCGCGATGTCGACGACCTACGCGGCGAACATCACGGGCGCGGTCACGACGGTCTACACCGGCTCGGTCAGCCTGCCGGCCTACGCCTCGACGAGCGGCGGCATCGCGCCCTGGGGTCCCCTGCTCCCGTTCAACGTGCCCTTCGTGCTCACGACCGCGAACGGCAATCTCCTCGTCGATGCGACGGCCACCGGCGCCAACGCCTCGAGCGGCTACACCCTCGACTCCTCGCTGCCCGGCGGCGTGACCCGCGCGCTCGGACAGTCGGGCCCGACGGTGAACCAGCTCGAGCGCCTGCAGCTCCTCGTGTCCGCCAACGGCCCGACGCAGGGTCGCTTCAGCGGGCTCATCCCGGGTGGCTCGGTGATCGTCTTCGCGCAGGCGTCGACCACGCAGTACTCCGGCGCGATGTGGTTCGGCCTCTCGAAGTACCCCACGCCGGTCGACCTCGGCTCCGTCGGTGCGCCGAACAACTTCGTCTACGTCGACAACCTCATCGACCAGGGCTTCACGATGACCGGCGGGATCGCATTCCGCGCGTCGATCACGTTGCCGATCCCGAACGTCACGGGTCTGCTCGGCGTCAGCGTCTACTCCCAGGCCGTCGTCGCGGAGGCCGCGGCCAACGCGCTCGGCTTCGTCACGACGAACGGCCAGGAACTCACGATCGGCGAGTCGGGCAGCCACCCGCTGCGCATGGTCCGCGGCACCGACCCGGCGGCGGCGACGGGGTTCTTCAACTACACGAGCGGGATCCTCGGTGGCCCCGTCGTGCGCTTCCACGGCGTCTTCAACTGAACCGGTGCTTCCCGGCGGCGGACCGGTCGAGGCTCAGATCGCGAAGTCCGGCCCGCCGCGCTCGGGGTCGTAGTACTTGATCCGCATCGGCCGCACCGTGCGGCCGATCGGTTCGAAGACGTTGACCTCGTCGATGTCGCGACCGTAGACGTGGATGGAGATCGTCATGCGGTCGGTGTTGTTGCCGATCGCGTGGATCTCCTGGTAGGGAGGCAGCAGGTAGCTCGTCGAGCCCGCGCTGACCTGGCGGCCCGTGAGCTCGCGGAGTTCCGCGAAGCCCGGCTGCGTGCCGTCGTCGAGGCGTTCGAAGCCGACCTCCTGGAGCGAGTTCTCGAGCACGCCCATGACTCCCCAGCAGGCGTGGTCGTGGATCGGCGTGCCCTGTCCCGGCCGCCAGACCAGCGCGAGCACGACGAAGCGGTTGTCCCGGTCGCGGTGCAGCAGGTGTCGGGCGTAGCTGTCGTCCCGCGGGCGCTTCGCGGCCTCGGCCAGCCAGCTCGAGTCGTCCAGCAGCTCGAGGAGGAGGGCGGAGACCTGCTTGATCGTGACCGGCATCGCGGGGCGGCAGTCGAGGACCGCCTCGACGCCGGCGACGAAGCGCGCGAGAGGCCCGGCGATCGCGGTGGCCTGGTTGCTCGTCATGGGGTTTGCGGGTGGGGGCTGCGACGGGTCGGGGGGGCCTGCGGGTGGGGGGGGGCGCGGCTCGGCGGATGCCGCGACGCCGTGGTTGCGGCGTCGCGCGCGATGGGGAAGATTCGCGCCCCTCACCGGGTCTCTGGATTCTGCCCAGGCCCGGTCGGTCCGGGACAGACCTTCCTTCGCGGTCGCCGCCCATCGCCGTCATGCCCAGCCCTTCCCTCCGATGCGTCGCACCGTTCGCCGTGCTTGCCCTGCTGGTCCCGCTGCCGCTCGGCGGCTGCACGACCTCGCGGCATGCGATGGCCGATGCCGAGTCGGCGGTGGCGCGGTCGGATTGGTACCAGGCCTGGGCGGCGATCCAGGTCGCACGGGAGACCTCGCCGGATGATCCCGAGATCGAGCAGGCCTACTGGAAGATCCGCACGGGTTGGCTGCTCTGGCGCGCCCAGCAGCTCGTCTTCCACGACCAGGACGAACTGGCGCTCGCCGAGCTCGAGAAGGTGCTCGCCCTCGACCCGGAGAACACGATCGCCGGCGCGTGGAAGGAGAAGGCCATCGAGAAGCTGACCACGCGCAGCGTCGAGTCCGGCGAGTCGCTCCAGCGCAGCGGCCAGCTCGAGGAGGCGCTGCAGGCCTTCCACTCCGCGCTCTCGCATCAGCCGGGCAACCCGCGCGCGGAAGAGGGCCTCGCCGAGCTCGGCCGCACCTGGCAGAAGCAGCGCGACCTCGCGCGTTCGCACTACCTCGACGGCGTGCGCGCCCTCTCCGAGCAGTTGATCGACCAGGCGCAGTACCACCTGGCGATGGCGCTGTCCCTCGATCCCACGCTCGACGAAGCCGTCGAGCCGCTGCGCGCCGTGCAGCGGCAGATCGCCGACGAGCGCTTCGCCCGCGCGAACACCCTCTTCGAGGCCGGCGCGTTCGACGCGGCGAGTCGTGAGCTGAGCGACCTGAAGAAGAGCTACCCCGCGCTGCCCGGTCTCGATGAGCTGCTCGCGCGTGCGGAGGCGGAGTCGCAGACGACGAAGCTCGTCGACCTCAGCCAGATGGACATCGCGCGTGGCAATCTCGACGGCGCTCGCAAGCAGCTCGACAGCGCTCTCGCGCTGACGCAGATGCAGAAGCTCGACGTCGAGGACATGATGATCCTGCTGCACGAGCGGGAGCTGGATCAGGCGTACTACGCGGCCAAGGACGTGGAGCTGCAGGGCCGCATCGACGAGGCGCTGGCGAACTACGTCGCGCTCGGCGAGACGAACCCGACCTTCCGCGACCTCAAGGAGCGCATCGCGGACCTGAAGCTGCGCATCGAGGAGGCGACGAAGGCCTACGAGGCCGGCTCGGCCGCCGAGGCGAGCGGCGACGTCGAGGGCGCCATCTCGCAGTTCACCTCGGTGCTGCTCTATTGGCCGCGCTACAAGGACACCGCGGCGCGGATCGCGAAGCTGCGCGCGTCGCGCGACGTCAACCGCGGGTGAGTCGAGCGGGCGGCCGGCGCGAGGTCACGGTGCGGAGCCGAGCGCCAGCAGGCGCCGGCACTCGACGAGCAGCCAGTCGAGCTCCATGAACGGCTCGGGGCCGATGTCCTGCCAACGGACGAGCCCCTTGCCGTCGACGAGGAAGGTGCCGTGCAGCGGCATCTCCTCGAAGTCGTCGTGGCAGCGCCAGGCACGGAACGCGCCGAGCGCGGGATCGGCGAGGATCGGGAAGGGATGACGTTCGTCTCCGCTCGCCGACTCGGCGGCGCGGGCGAGGTCCTCGACGGTGTCGGTCCCGATCGCGATCACGTCGATGCCGGCGGCCGCGAACGCGGCGTGACGCGGTGCGAGCGCGCGGAGCTGTTCGACGCAGTGCACGCAACCGAAGCCGAGGAAGAAGACGACCAGCACCGGGCGCCCGCTGCGATCCGTCAGCGTCGTCGTCGTGCCGTCGGCGCCCGGCAGCGCGAACCCCGGCGCCGGGCGCGGCGACCAGTGCAGGGGGCCGAGCGTGTCGAGCGGTGGTCGCTGGCCGACGTCCGCGGGGACGGCGTCGGCGAGGCGCCAGTCGGTGGGGAAGCCGAGCTCCGCGGCGACCGGGGCGAGGCGGGCGAAGGGCGCGTATTCGAGGTCGAAGCGCGACGAGATCGCGCGCAGCGACTCGAACTCGCGGCGCGCGTCGTCGCGCTTGCCGACGCGCCAGAGCACGTCGACGAGGTTGGCGAGCGCGTAGGCGCGGCCGCGCGCCTTCGCCGCGTCGCGCGCGGACTTCTCCGCGTCGTCGTTGCGGCCGAGTTCGAGCTGGAGCCGCGAGCGGTGCAGGGCGTCGTAGTTCGCCTTGGCGAGCGCGTCGAGCGCGGCCTCGCGTTCCCCCGCGTGCCAGCGCAGCAGGTCCGCGAGTTCGCGCCGTGCGTCGCGCACGCCGCGAAGCGGGGCCGAGACCTTGCGCTGCGCCTCGTCCATCGCCTTCTCGGCATCGCCCGCGGGCTTGCCGGCCGCGAGGGCCTCGTCCTCGGCCGCATCGATCGCGGCGGCCCGCGCCGCGCGCTGCTCGGCGACGAGCGCGTCGAGTGCGGCGAGACGCACGCGTGCGGTCTCGGCATCGCCGCCCTCGAGCGCGGCGCGGCCCAGCAGGAAGAGGAACTCCGCGCGCTGTTCCGGATCGCCGCCCGGTTCCAGGTACATCGTGTCGGCGAGCGCGCGCAGCCGATCCCAGCATTCGTAGCGGACGAGCACCTCCGCGAGGCGTCGCGGGCCGTGCTTGCTGCTCGAGGAACGTGCCTTCGCGTGGTTCCACTTCGGGTGGCGGGGGAGCTCGACCATGTTGCGCGCGAGGTCGATCGCATCGTTCACGCGTCCCACGTTCATCAGGCTGCGGCAGAGCCACTCGTTGTTGTGCGCGTAGTTGTGGATCTGATCGGGCATCACGCCGTCGCGGATCAGGTGCGCGTGATCGACGCGCGCCGACGCCTCCTGATGCCACGCGGCGTCGGCATGGCGATCGAGCTGGTCGAAGATGTGGCCGCCCATGTGCCAGAGATGCGCGATGCCCGGTGCGCAGTGGCCGATCACCGCCGCGGAGGGCACGACGCGCGCCGCGGTCTCCCGCGTGTCCCAGAGGTGGATGCGGTAGTGGTGAGCCGGGTGCAGCGGGACGGCGGCGAAGACGTCCTCCAGCAGCGCGTCGTTCGCCGCGCGGCTCGGGATCGGCTGCCCGGCGTCGCGCCACAGCACCCAGAGCTGGTTCGCGACGAGGGCCTTCGCCTCGATGTCGTCGCGGCGGTCCGCGACGATCGCATCGAGATCCTCGCCGAGCCGTTGCCGGCGCGCGGCATCGGCGCCACCGCTCGGCTTCACGTAGTCCTTCGGCTTCCCGTCGGCCTCCTTCGCGGGCGCCTCGGTGGCGGACCAGTACCGCGCATACGCATCGATCCACTGCTGCTCGCGCGGGCTCGCGCGATCGCGGCGTGCGACGGCCTCGCGCGCGAAGCCGTGGGCGCGCTTCTCGTTGTCGACGTTGCAGAGCGCCATGCCCCAGTAGGCCATCGCGCAGTCGGGGTCGAGCTTCGCGGCCTGGCGGAAGGAGCGCTCCGCCTCGAAGTACCAGAACCCGTGGAGCTGAACGATGCCCTGCTCGAAGAAGCGCTGCGCCGCGGGGTTCGCCGTCGTCACCGGGAAGCGCACGGCGTCGTTCATGCCCGCCATGAGGTAGGCCGCCTGGCGCGGCCCCTCGTCGAAGGCCTGGCCCAGGTGCGAATGGCCCTCGGGAGTGGCGTCCTGGGGCTCCTGTGCCGCCGCGAACGAGAGGAGGAACAGGACGCCCGAGCAGGCAAGTCGGCGCATGCGGCGCGGATGATACGCTCCGCGCCGTGCGGATCCGGTCGCTCACGGCGCGCTTCGTGCTCACGTTGCTGCTCTCGACCGCGTTGCCGTTCCTCGTCTTCGGGGTGATCGTCCGCGTCGGCATGCGCGAGCGCCTCGAGGCGCAGGTCGTGCGCGTGTTGCTCGCGAACCAGTCGGCGCTCCTCGCCAAGGAACTCGACGGTCTCACGGCATCGATCTACCGCGACGCCTCGCTCATCGAGCTCGCGGCGCGCAAGCTGCTCGCCGATGGGGACGTGAACGCGTTCGAGCGCGAGCTCGATCTGCTGCCCGGCTTCCATTCGGACTTCCAGGTCGTGCTCGTGGCCGATGCCCACGGCGAGGTCCGCGTGACCATCGACACCTTCGCGAACGAGGACGGCGCGCGTGCGGCGCGCGAGTCCCTGACGCCGGCGACCGTCGCCGATGCCGATTGGTTCCGCGCGACCCTCGCCGAGTCACGCAGCCTCGTGTGGGCCGACCGCCACCTCTCCGCGTTCCTGCACCGCAATCCCGAGCGCACGACGCGCAATCCGTCGGACTACAGCATCGGACTCGCGCTGCGCGTGGCGGGCGACGGCGACGTCGGCGGCGTGCTCCACGTCCTGGTGCCCTGGCAACGCGTGCAGCAGATCGCGGACGGCGTGACCGAGCAGCTCCGCAGCCAGGCGGGGTTCGCGGGTGCAGTCGCCTCGGTCTGCGACCCCGCGGCGCGGGTCCTCGCGTGCAGCGATCGTGAGCGCTACGTCGGACACGAGCTGGGCGAGACGCTCGCGGCGGCGGTCCGCATCGCGACGCCCGAGCCCGCCATCGTGACCTTCGCGGACGCCTCGGGGGTCGGCGCGATGGCCGGAGTCGCGCGCGTCGAACGCGGCGCGGAGCGTGGCCTCGATTGGCGCGGCGTCGTCGAGGTGCCGTCCCAGGAGCTCTTCGCGACGGTCCGCGACTTCGACCGCGTGCTGATCGGACTCACGGTGTTCGTCGTCGGCACGCTCGTCGTGTGGTCGCTGCTCGTCTCGCGCGCGATCCTCCGGCCGGTCCGCGATCTGGCCCAGGCGACGCGTGACATCGCCCGCGGCGACGTCGACGTGCGCGTGCGCGTGCGCGGTCGTGACGAACTCGCGGCGCTGGCGCGCTCGTTCAACGGCATGTCCGCGCAGCTCGCGCAGAGTCGCGAGCAGCTCCGGCAGGCGGCGCAGGAAGCCGCCTGGGCCGAGATGGCCCGCCAGGTGGCGCACGAGATCAAGAACCCGCTGACGCCGATGCGCATGAGCGCGCAGCTCGTGCAGCGCGCGCGGCGCGATGGCGACCCGCGGGTGCAGGAGCTCGTCGACCGGCTCGCGCGGACGGTGATCGAGCAGACCGATCAGCTCGCCCGCATCGCGACCGACTTCCGTCAGTTCGCCGGCAAGCGCGATCTCGAGCTCGCGGAGTTCAGCGCCGACGAGCTCTGCGACGACCTCGCCGGCCTCTTCG
Source organism: Planctomycetota bacterium (assembly GCA_020848735.1). Taxonomy (GTDB): domain Bacteria; phylum Planctomycetota; class UBA1135; order UBA1135; family UBA2386; genus JACRLW01. The sequence continues at coordinate 14,352 of JADLHO010000150.1, forward strand.
CTGCGGAGCAGGAAGCCGGGGGCGCCTCGCTCAGCTTCCAGCGCGATGCCGGCGCGGCGCGACTGCGCGCGGACCGCGGCGAGCTGCGCCGCGCCCTGCTCAACCTGGTCCAGAACGCGTTGCAGGCGGCGGGACCCGGCGGGCACGTCGTCGTGCGGAGCTCGCGCGAGGACGACGGCAGGCTCGCCTTCGTCGTCCGCGACGACGGGCCGGGCATGGACGAGGCGACGCGCGCCCGGCTCTTCGAGCCCTACTTCACGACCCGTTCGGCCGGCACCGGTCTCGGTCTGGCGATCTCGCGCCGGATCGTCGAAGCCCACGGCGGGAGCATCGGCCTCCTGCGCGCCGAGCCCGGCTGCACCGAGTTCCGCATCCTGTTGCCGGGTCTCCCGCTCCAAGCCGACCCTGCCAACGGTCGATCCTGATCTCGGTCGAGGGGGCAGGACAGTCCGCGCGGCCGTCCGGCCACCTTGGCCCGCCCTCGCCCGCCCCGCCCGCGTCCCTCGGGAGTGCCCTGTCCGCTCGCCACCTGCTGCTCGCGCTCGTCGGCCTTGCCGTCGTCAGCGCCGTGTTGTTCCTCTTCGTGTTCACGGGCGGCGATGCGCCGCTGCCCGGTGAGGTCCCGGGCGCGACCGACCGGAACGGCCCGGTGACCCCGCGCCAGGCGCAGGGCGAGGCGGCGCCGGTGGTGGTGGACGGCGCGGCGACGGCCGCGGGCACGGACCGCAGCGCGCTCGACCAGACGCGCGGACCGAGCGCGACCGGGCTGCGCGGCATCGTCTGGGATGCGAGCGGCACGCGGCCGATGGCCGACGTGGAGGTCCGCGCGATGCGCGACCCGCCGGGGCTCGAGCGGCTGATCTCGCGGTTCCGCGGCGCGTTCTTCGAGGGCAACGGGCTGTGGACGGGCAACGCGCGGCCGCCGCGCCTGCTCGCCGCCACGCGCACCGGCGCCGATGGGCGCTTCGAGCTCCTGGGTGTCGAGCCGGGTCTGACCTTCGTCGACGCGCGCGCCGACTTCGCCTACGTCCGTTCGCCGCTGCAGGTGCGCGTCGCGAACGGCGAGGTGCGCGACGGCATCGAGCTCTTCGCGAGCCCCGCCGGTCGTATCCGCGGTCGCGTGCGTGACGCGGCCGGCGTCGCGCAGCCCGGAGTGGTGGTGAGCGTGCGCCCCGGCCTGAATGCGTTCCTCGGCCAGCTCACGCAGCGGCGCTTCGGCTGGATCGAGGGCGTCACCGACGCCGAGGGGGCCTTCGACCTCTACGGCGTGCCGCCGGGCACCGGCTACGCGCTCTCGGCGGCCGGTCGCGACATGGCGCTGGAGGAGCGCTACGGGATCGACGTCGTCGAGGGCCGCGTGACGGACGTCGACATCGTCGGTCACCCGGGTGCCTACGTCAGCGGGCAGGTCTTCGATCCGCAGGGACGTCCCGTCGCGGCGGCGAGCGTCGCGATGGTCTACCTCGACGTCAGCCGCGTGCTCTTCTCCGCCGATGGCCGTGCGGAGCCGATCCTGACCGATGCCGATGGTCGCTTCGCGGTCCAGCACGTCGCCGCGGGCCGCATCGGCTTCATCGCCGCGACCGACGGCTACGCGCCGAGCGAGATCGTCGACCTCACCGTCGTCGACAACGGTCGCTACGACGATCTGCGTTTCGTGCTCGGCGATGGGGCTGCGGTGACCGGGCTCGTGGTCGATGACCAGGACAAGCCGGTGGCCGGCGCGCTCGTCGAGGTGCGGCCCTTCGAGCAACCGCGCGATGCGGATGTGCTCAAGCTCGTGCTCAAGGTGCGCAACGTCGTCGCGGAGACCGATGCCGAGGGGCGCTTCGTCGCGCGCGGGATCGACGCGCAGCGCGTGTTCCTCCAGGCGAGCAAGGCGGGCTACGTCACGGAGCTCCGCTTCAACGTGAAGGCCGAGGGCGAACAGCGCATCGTGCTGACGCGCGGCGTGACCGTGAAGGGACGGGTCCTGGGCCCGGACGACAAGCCGGTGGCGCGCTTCAGCGTCGACACGCGCTCGCGACCGGTCCGGCCCGCAGATGCGGCGGCGAGCCCCGGCGAGGCGAACGCCCCGCAGGCCGGCAACGAGCCGCGCCCCGAGCGTCGTGGTCCGCCGTGGGCGCGCGGCGGTGGCGATCGCGACGGCAGCATGCGCCTCGCCGCCGGGCAACGCATGGGTGAGCAGGGCTTCGACGGCAACTGGACCGACGTGCTCGACGCCGACGGCCGCTTCGAGCTGCGCGGCATCCCGCCGGGGAAGATCCGCGTCCGGGTGCGCAGCGAAGGCTGGCGCGATCCGGACTCGCAGGAGATCGAACTCGCGGCGGGCGCCGAGAGCGCCGAACTCCTCTTCCGGCTCGAGCCCGGTGCCGTCGCCCGCGGGCTGGTCGTCGAGGCGGGCTCGCGCGCGCCGGTCGCCGGTGCCGAGGTCACCGCCTACCGCGCACGCGGTGAGGACGGCGAGGGTCGCGGCGGCATGTTCCGCGTGAACTTCCAGCCGGAGGACTTCGACTTCCTCGGTCTCGCGCCCGGCAACAGCGGCAACCGCCGCACCGCGCGCGCCGACTCGCAGGGGCGCTTCGAGATCACCGGTCTCGCGGGCGGGAAGTACCGCTTCACCGCGCGTCACCCCGATCTCGCGAAGGCGTCCAGCCAGGACGTCGAGATCGCGGTCGATCGACCGACCGAAGGCGTGATGATCGAGCTCGATGCCGGCGGCGCGATCGAGGGTCGCGTCACGGGTGCGGGTCGCCTCCCGCTGCGCGATGCGCTGGTCGTCGCGGCGAGCCTCCAGGCCGGAGCGTTCAAGAGCGCGAGCACCGACGAGCAGGGCAACTACCGCGTCGACGGCCTGAGCCCGGGTCAGTACATCGTCTTCAAGTCGCGCATCGACGAGCACGCGCCGAACCTCGGCTACGACCTGCTCGGCAACATGCGTCTGAAGACCGTGACCGTCCGCCGCGGCAAGGCGACGAAGCTCGACATCCAGGACGAGAGCGAAGGCAGCGTGCGCGTGTTCGGCACCGTGCGCGAGGGAGGCGAGCCGGTGAAGCGGGCGATGGTCACCGCGCTCGGCACCGACAAGGAGGGCATCTTCGGTCTCGGCATCCGCGCGCAGCCGACCGACGAGCAGGGCAACTACCAGCTCATCGGCCTGAGCCCCGGGAGCTACTTCTTCCAGGTGACGCGCTTCGCGGGTCGTCCCCAGCAGGCCAACCTCAGCGTGGAGGTGCTCGAGGGCGTCCGCGAGCTGCGCGTCGATCTCGATCTCCCGCAGAGCTGGGTCGCGGGTCGCGTGGTCGACGCCGCGGGCAATCCCGTGCCGCGCGTGCAGGTCTCCGCTGGCGTGATCGACGGCGACCTCGCCGACGCGCCGGGCTTGCTCGGTCTCATCATGAAGAACGGCGTCGCCCAGACGCGCACCGACGAGAACGGCCTCTTCAAGCTCACCAGCGTCGCACCGGGCACCTACCGCATCGTGGCCTCGGGGCGTGCGGGTGGGCGCGGCGGTCCGTTCGGGGGCGGTGCGGGTGGCGCGAGCAGCAGCGGCGAGTTCGGCGAGACGGAGCTGACCGGCATCGTCGTCGACGGTCTGACTCCGGTGGACAACCTCGTCCTCACGCTGCCCCGCGCGGGCAAGATCCGCGGGCTCGTCATCGACGGCAACGGCAACCCGGTGCGCGGCGCGGAGCTCGTGGCCTCGCGGAACGACGCGCCGAGCAACCTCGGCGCCGAGGAGCAGATCCTCGACCTCTTCGGCGTGCAGGCGCGACCCGTGCGCAGCGGCGACGACGGTCGCTTCGAACTCGGCGGCCTCACGCCGGGGACGTACCGCGTGCGCGCGGACGCCGAGGGCCTCGCGCCGGGCGTGGCCGAGGACGTGATCGTCCAGTCGGACGCGACGCTGGACGTCACGATCAAGGTCATCCGCGGGGCGACCCTGCGCCTGCGGGCGCGGAACATCGACGGCTCCCAGATCCCGCTCGCGTGGATCAGCGTCTACGACGGCCAGGGCAAGCCGCTCGCGTCGCGCGTGTCGACGCTCTCCGTGCTCCGCCGGGTGATGAGCGCGGGGGACAAGGTCGACGATTCGGGCTGGCGCGAGGTCGGCAACGTGCCGCCGGACAACTACACGGTCGTCATCGCCGAGCCGGGCAAGCCCGAACTCAAGGTGTCGCGCGACATCAAGGACGGCGAGACGGTCGAGTGGGACCTCGACGTCGCGAAGGAGCTCGAGGCGGCCGGTCGGGGCAAGTGAAGCGCGCGGCGCAGCGCGTGGGCGAATGCGATCGCCCGGCCGCTATGCTGCTCCGCCCGCGATGCCGGACCGCCCCGCCCAGATCCCTGTCCATGTGGACGACGTGCTCGATGCACGCGTCGAAGCGTTCGGCGACGGCCCCGACGGCATCGTGCGCGTCGACCGTTACGTGCTCTTCGTCCCCGAGGTGATCCCGGGAGAGCGCGTGCGGGTCGTGGTGAGCTCCGCGGCGAGGAAGTACGGCCGCGCCGAGCTGCTCGAGGTGCTCGAACCGTCGCCCGATCGCGTCGAGCCGCGCTGCCCGCACTTCCACCACTGCGGCGGCTGCCAGCTCCAGCACCTCGCGCATCCGGCGCAGATGCTCGAGAAGTCGGAGCGGCTCCGGCGCGTGATCGCGCACGCGCTCGACGTCGCCCCGGCCTCGCTGCCGATCCGCCCGATGCTCGGTCCGGTCGTGCCCTGGGAGCAGCGGACCAAGCTCGCGCTGCACTTCGTGGAGCGCGACGGTCTCCTCGAGGCCGGCTACTTCGCGCGCCGCAGCCGCGACGTCGTCGGCATCGAGGAGTGCCCGATCCAGGACCCGCTCGCTCTGCGCGTCGGACTCGCCGTGCGCGACGGCGCGATCGCCGCCGGCCTGTCCGCCGTGAACTTCGACCCGGTGCGCGAGCTGTACCGCGGGGGGCATCTCCGGGCGACGGTCGTGCGCGCGGCGAGCGCGACCGGCCAGGCGCACGCGACCGTGGTCGTGCAGACGACGCGCGGTATGCCCCGGCTCGAGCCGCTCGTCCGCGAGCTGCAGGCGGCCGGTGCGACCGGCGCGTCGCTCAACGTGAACGATGGCCCGCCCGAGCAGCTGCTGGGCGAGCGTTTCGACACGCTGTTCGGGACTCCCGGTGTCGAGGACGAAGTCGAGGGCCTGCGCCTGCGCAGCTCGCCGGGCGCGTTCTTCCAGACCTCGGCGTTCGGCGTCACCACGCTCGTGCGCGAGGTCCGGCGCATCCTCCACGACGCGCCGAAGGACGCGCGCATCGCCGACCTCTACTGCGGCGGCGGGCTCTTCGCGCTCGCGCTCGCGCGATCGACGGGCCGCGTCTTCGGCATCGAGGACTCGGAGCAGGCGATCGCCGACGCGAATGCCTCCGCCGCGCTCAACGGCATCGAGAATGCGCACTTCCGGGCGGGGCTCGTCGAGCGCCTGATGAACAACCTCGCGCGTAGCCGGGAGAAGCCCTTCGCGGTGATCCTCGATCCGCCGCGTGCGGGCTGTGCGGCGCGCGTGCTGCACGGCGTGGCCAAGGAGCTGCAGCCGACGCGCATCGTGTACGTCTCCTGCGAACCGGCGACGCTGGCGCGCGACCTCGCGCGCCTCCTCCCGCTCGGCTACGAGATCACGGAGATCACGCCCGTCGACATGTTCCCGCACACCTCGCACATCGAGACGATCGTCGTCCTCGAGCGCACCGTGCGCCGTGAGGACCGCACCGCACGCCGGCTCTTCGAGCGGCTGCGTGCGGACGCACCGCGGGAGGGTTGAGGAGCCGACAGGCCGGCGCCGCTCGAAGCGCGAGAGACGATCCGTCTCTCGAGCTCTGCGTGGCCGCGGATGCGGCCACCGGCAAGCCTCGGAGAGCCCGTGCCTTGGCCTCTCTCCAGGGCTCTCAGAAGCGGCTGCCCAGGATCACCGCGGCCGACTCCGACGACGTGATGCCGAAGGCGTTGGCGGCGGGATCGACGACCATCGCCTGCGCGTAGAGCACGAGGCCCGCGAGATTGGTCGTCAACGGCAGCGGCAGGGCGAAGGGCGCCGTGCCGGCCGCGGTCGCACTCGCGGTGAGCGAGACGAGCGGGTCGCAGGCGAGCTGGCAGCCCGGCGCGCCGAGGACGCCGAGCGAGAAGGGCAGGGGGATGCCGGAGCTCGTCATCGTGTTGCTGAAGCCGACGAACTCCGAGAGCAACGCATTCGCCGGCGTGCGCGTCACGTCGATGACGAAGGTCGTGCCGAGCAGCGCCTGTTCGTACGAGCGCGCGCTCATGGCCGGCGCGAAGCCGTTGGTGCCCGCGCAGCCTCCGCCGAGGCGTGCGAAGCCCGGCACGCCGCCGCCGCACTCGAGCGTGAGCAGGTAGCGCCCGACGTCGCCCGCGCCGTAGCCCTCGACGTTCACGTAGTAGGTCCCCGGCGTGAGCCACGCGCTCGCCTCGGAGAAGAGACCGACGCCGTTGTCGTCGTCGTATGCCATCTGCACGTACGACGAGTTGTAGATCCAGAGCTCCGTGTCGCCGATCGGTGCGCCGAGCGCGGGGTTCGAATCCCCCAGCGTGTAGGCGGTCACCCAGGTCGGGCTCGTGACCGTGAAGCGCCACCAGTCGGCGTCACCCGCCGGGGCCGGACCGCCGGCACCGACGATCTCACCCGCGCCGAGTTGGCCGCACGCGATCGGAGTCGGCGTTGCGGAGCTGCGCGGATCGCCGTTGGGTTCGCTCGCCTCGGGGGTCGCACCGATCCCCGACGGCGCCTGGTAGAGGAGGATGCGGTAGGTGCCGGTCAGGGTGCCGAAGCCGCCGACCTCCGCGTAGTACTGACCCGGTTGCAGCGTGATGAGGATCTGCGAGTAGGCGCCGACGCCGCCGTCGTCGTTGGTCGCGATGCTGAGTCCCGTGGAATCGCGCAGTTCGAGGATCGGGTCGCCGATGTTGCCGAGGCGCTGCAGGCTCGGACCGGTCTCGATGATCAGCGCGGTGGGCGAGCCCACGAGGAAGCTCCACCAGTCGCGATCGCCCTGCGTTCCGATGAGGCCATCGCCCTGCTGACCGATCTGGATCGGAGTGGGGAGTTCGCTGTTGAAGGGGCTGCCGTTCGGCTCGGCCCATTCCATCATCACGAGGCCAGGGGCGGCGCAACGGAGGTCGAGCGAATAGGTGCCGGTGAGCGCGGCGGTCGCGGCGCGCACGCTCACGTAATAGGTGCCGGGGGCGAGCTCGACCTCGCAGAAGGAGAACGAGCCACGGACGATCGCGCTCGTATAGGCGAGAGTGTAGTCGTCATTGGTCGCGACGAGCGCGAACGCGGAGTCGCGCACCTCGACGATGGTGTTCCCGAGCGGCGAGGGCAGCCCGAAGGCGCCGAGGCCGGGGCCGGTCACGGCCTGCAGCAGCGCGGCCTGACCGATCGTGAACTGCCACCAGTCGTCGTCGCCGCCGGTCTGGATCTGACCCTCGGCATGGTCGCCGCAGGCGATCGAGGTCGGCGTTCCGCCGGTATTGGGACTGCCATTCGGTTCGGCGCCTTCGCGCACGAGATTGAACGGCGAGGGGGAGCGCGGCGACTCGGTGCCGGACTCCGGGCCGTGTCCGAAGAGCGGTGTCGCGGCGAATGCGGCGACCAGGATCGAGTGAAGGGTGTTCATCGTGGCGAATCTCGAGCGACCGTTGTGAACGATGCAGAGTCGAGGAGCGTGCCCGGGAGTCGTACCGCGGCGCGATCGACGGCGCCAAGCCCTGCTCCGTCGTTCGGAGACGCCGCATCGATCCCGCGGCGGATGGGGCTATCCTTCGCGCCGAACATGGCCAAGCGCAAGGACAGCAAGCCGGCCGCGTCGCCCCCGGGTGCGCGGCGTCCCTTCCTCGCCGACGTCCAGAAGATCCGCGCTCGCGCCCGACAGCACATCGAGCGGGGTGCGGTCACGGACGGATATCGCGCCGACCGGGAGACGGTCATCGCCATCCTCAACGAGGCGCTCGCGACCGAGATCGTCTGCGTGCTCCGCTACAAGCGGCATCACTTCATGGCCGCGGGGATCGCGGCGGACCCGGCGGCGCAGGAGTTCCTCGTGCACGCGAACGAGGAGCAGATGCACGCCGATCAGCTCGCGACGCGCATCGTGCAGCTCGGCGGCGAGCCGGACTTCTCGCCCGAGGGCCTCACGACGCGTTCGCACTCGGAATACGTCGCCGGGGAGACGCTCGTCGAGATGATCCAGGAGGACCTGATCGCGGAGCGCGTCGCGATCGACAGCTACCGCGGGATGATCGAGTACCTCGGCAGCGACGATCCCACGACGCGCCGGATGCTCGAGGGCATCCTCGCGATGGAAGAGGAACACGCGGACGACCTCGCGAGCATGCTCGCGAAGATGGATGGCTGAGCTCGCGGCATCCCCGGCGCCGCGTGGGCCCGCGCGGAGGAAGGCCCTGCGCCGCTTCGTCCTCGGTGCGGGTGCCACCCTGCTCGCGCTCGAAGCGTTCCTCCAGCTCGTCGCGGGCCTGGCCTGGCGCCGGGCCTGGGTCGGACCCGTCGGGACCAGCGACCCGAACACGGTGCTCGTCTGCGGTGACGGGAGCGTGAGCGAGGAGGGCCTCGCGTCCCGGGAGGAGGCGTGGCCGGCGCGGGTTGCGGCGCGGGCGCGAGCGCTCCACTCCGAACTGCGGATCGTCGCCGGTGCCGCGTCCGGGCGTGACTCACACGACGTGGCCACGCGCCTGCAGCGGCAGCTCGATGTCGAGCGGCCGCGCTTCGTCTATCTGCGCGTCGGCGTCGAGGATCTGCGTGCGGGGCGCGCGGCGCCGATCACCGACGAGGAGCTCCCGGGGCGTGCGGCGCCGTTCCGCGTCGAGTTCCGCACCCTGCGCGCGCTCCGCGACGCGTGGGAAGCGCTCTTCTGCGGCGACGCGATCGATCCCACCGGGATCTGGCACTCGGGCGGCGTCGCGGTCGAGTTCGGGGCGAACGGTCGACTCCGCCTCGGTCCCGCCGAGGGGCTCTGGGAGCGGAGCGGCGACGGGCTGCAGATCACGCTCCCCGGCGCGGCGCCGATCGAGGTCACCCTCACGCGGACCGCTTCGGGCATCGACCTGAGCGGTGCGTTCCCCGGTGGGCAGCTCTCGCTCGTCGCCGGAGCGCCCGCCCGCGACGCGGCAGGCGAGGCCAGAGCCCTGCTCGATCGCGGCGAGTTCGCGGAGGCGCGTTGGGTGCTGACGACGGCGGCCGAGTCGAGCGCACCGGATGCCGATGCCCTGGCCGCGCTGGTCGAGCTCGATCGCCGTGAAGGGCGTCGCGAGGACGCCGCACGCCACCTCGCGCAGTTGAAGACGCTCGCCGGAGTCTCGCCGACGGCGGCCGCCGCATTCGCGCGTGCGGAGGCCGCGTCGTCCGCGGCTGCCGACGCGGTACCCGCTCCGGCGGCGGAGGAGCGCGCACGCCGTGCCGCCGTGCTGCGAGGGAACCTCGCGCGCATCGTGGCACTCTGTCGATTCCACGGCGCCGAGCCGATCCTGCTCGGGCCGCTCGAAGCGCCCGAGGCGCTCGCGGTCTGCGAGGCCGTCGCGACCGAGGGCGCGGTCGCTCTCCTGCGCAGCACCGCGCAGAGTGGCGAGCTCGAGCGCGTCGTCTTCGCCGATCTCGCCGCGCGACTCGGCGGCTGACGCATGTCCCTGCCCCTCGTGCTCGTCGTGGTCGGCACGCGACCGGAGGCGATCAAGCTCGCACCCGTCGCCCGCGAGCTGCGTCGCGCGGACTGGTGCGCCACGCGCGTGGTCTCGACCGCGCAGCATCGCGAGCTCCTCGATGGCGCCTTGGCCGCGCTCGGCTTCGCCGTCGATCTCGACCTCGATCTGATGCGGGGCGATCAGTCGCCCGCCGCGTTCCTCGCGCGCGCACTCGGTGGACTCGACCGGGTGTTCGAGCGCGATCGTCCGGCCTGTGTCGTCGCCGAGGGCGACACGACGACGGTCCTCGCCGCGGCGCTCGCCGCGTTCCAGCGGCGCATCCCCTTCGCGCACGTCGAGGCGGGACTGCGCACCGGCGATCCCCGCGCGCCGTTCCCGGAGGAGACCAATCGCCGCCTGGTCACCCGCCTCGCGGCGTTGCACCTCGCACCGACGGCGCGCGCGGCCGACAACCTGCGCGCGGACGGCGTCTCGGATTCCGCGATCGCGGTGACCGGCAATCCGGTCGTCGATGCACTCGAAGGCGTGCGTGCGCGCGTGGCCGCGATGGGCTCGAGGCATGCGGTCGAAGGTCGACGCCTCGTGCTCGTCACGGTCCATCGGCGCGAGAGCTTCGGCGCACCGCTGCGCGGCATCGCGGGCGCGCTGCGGGAGATCGCGTCGCGCCCCGGGCTCGATGTCCTCGTGCCGATGCACCCCAATCCGCAGGTCCGCGCTGCGCTGCGGGGCGAGCTCGGCGACGACCGCCGGGTGCAGCTCGTCGAGCCGCTCGAGTATCTGGAGTTCCTCGCGGAGCTGCAGGCCTCCTGGCTCGTGCTCACCGACTCCGGTGGCGTGCAGGAAGAAGCGCCGAGCTTCGGCAAGCCCTTGCTCGTGCTGCGCGAGGAGACCGAGCGCGTCGAGGGCCTCGCGATGGGCTGCGCGAAGCTGGTCGGGACCGTGCCTGCGCGCATCGTCGCCGAGGTCGACACGCTCTGCGCCGATGAGCGCCGTCGCGACGCGATGGTCGCGACGACGAACCCCTACGGCGACGGTCGCGCGGCCGCGCGCATTGCGGCCGCGCTGCGGGCGCTCGTCAGAAGCCGAGCTTGATCGCGAGGCCGTTCGTGGTCAGCAGTCCCAGCGCGTTCGCACCCGGCGAGACCGTGATGGCCTGGCCGTAGAGCACGATGCCGGCGAATGCCGCGACGTTCGGCACCGGCAGGACGCTCGCGCCGATCGGCGGAGTGGTGCTCATGGGCAGCGAGGCGTCGTTGCTCTGGAGCAGGCTGCAACCCGGCATGCCGATCGCGCTCAGGTCCGTGGCGAACTGCACGATGCCGATGCCCACGATGCCGAGCAGCGTGCCCGCCGGCAGGTTGGTGACGTCCATCGCGAAGTTGGTGCCGAGGACCGGGCTCGAGCCCGGCGCCGCGGCCAGCCCGATCGGCGTGCCGCCGCTCGAGAGCGTGAACGGCACCGCGGTGGTGAAGTCCGTGGAGCCCGGGTCGCTCGCGCCGCTGATCCCGGCGAAACCCGCGAGCGAGTAGTGGAGCGTGCTCGACACCGTGCCGTACGAGAGCAGGAAGCTGCCGTTCGCGAAGATCTGGATCTGGGCCGTGATGGTGTTGGTCGAGGCGTACTCGGGCACCTGGTTCCAGGTCACGACCGCGCGGCCGGGGAAGGTGTCGTAGTAGACCGCGCCACCGGAACTCGGATCGAGGTCCATCCACAGCGCGCAGATGGTCGCCGGATCCGCGAGGAAGGTGGGGACGTCGGCATCGCAGCAGCGGCTGCCGAGTTGTTGGGCCGAGTCGATCCAGAGGAAGCCGTTCGACGCCACGTCGATCGACGAGCTCGAGCCTCCCGGATAGACGAAGTTGAAGCCGAGGTTGAGCGGACCCGAGTTCGCGTCGTCGCCGAGGGCGAGGTTGTTCGTGAAGTTCGGGTCGAAGCAGTTGGCGGCACACGCCGTGACCGCGTAGCCGTTCGAGGTCGGCGAGAAGAGGTAGCTCGTGTTGCTGAGATCGACGCTGCCCGGCGCGAAGAGCTCGTACGCAACGGGCGGCCGCGGGCAGCCGTTGCCGTAGCTCGTCGCCGCCGCGGGCACGCAGCCGGCGCGCGGCACGAGCAGCCATCCGGTTCCCGACGGGATCAGGTGCAGCGAGGTCGCCGCGAGGTCGAAGGGCGTCCCGAAGAACGCGTCGAACTGCTGGTACAGCGTCGGCTCGGTGCCGGTGAAGACGGGGGTCGCGGACAGATCGCTCGCGCCCGGGTCGACGACGTTGTTGCCCGGCGACACGCCGACGAGCGCGATGCCGGCGCCCGACGTGCAGTTCGCGTCCCACCAGAAGGTGATCGAACCGTCGGCGAGGAGCTGGACCTGGAAGGTCATGCCCACCGTGCCGCCGTACTCGGGCACGTTGTCCCAGGTGATCACGGCGCGGCCGGGGAAGGTGTTGAACCACACCGCGCCCTGCGAGGACGGATCGAGGTCCATCCAGAGCGGATTGATGCTCGGACCCTCCGAGACGAGCGCCAGCGGGTCGCCGCCACAGCAGCGGTCGTAGTTGTTCGGGTTCGGCTGGACCCAGATCGAGCCGTTGGACGCGACCTCGATCGCCGTGGTGGTGCCTCCGGCGAAGGGGAAGCTGAATCCGAGTGCGAGGTTCGTGGCGAGTGCGTCGTCGCCGAGGTTGAGGTTGGTGCCGAAGTTCGACTCGAAGCACGGCGTGCTCTGGGCGACCACGGTCGCGGTCGCCGGCACGAGGGCTGCGATCGCAGAGAGGAGTTGGGGGAACTTGCTCATGGGACGGAGGGTGGAACCCGAGGCGGCATTCGGGATTGCACCACGCGGAACGCGCGAATCGAACCCGTCTCACGATCGAATCCCCAGGTCGGGATTGCGGTGCTGCGATGACAGGGCGCTGGCCGCGATGCCGTGGGGCCGTACGTGGAGCGACCCTCTGCGAAGCGGTGCTTCGCAGAGGGTCGCTGGTCGCGGGATCCGAAGATCCGGGACTCCGACGATCAGTTGCCGAAGGTCAACTGGGCGCCGTTCGAGAGCTGCGCGGGGAGCGCGCCGCCCAGCGACGGATCGACCGCCGCAGCCTGCGTGTTCATGAGACCGCCGATGATCGACGGGAGGTTCGGGATGCCGAAGCTCACCGTGGAGACCGGCGACGCGGCGACGAAGCCGAGCGAGAGGTCGACCGACGAGAGCAGCGTGCAATCCGGCAGGCCGAGGAAGCCGAGGTTCAGGTTCGGGTTCTGGAAGCCGAGATTCAGCGCCGCGGCGATCGTGCCCGGACGGACGTTCGTGACCTCCAGCGTGAGCGTGGTGCCGAGGATCGGGCGGCTGCCGGCCTGAGCACCGAGCGTCAGCGGCGAACCGCCGGCGCCGACCACGTAGGCGGTCGCGGAGAGGTCACGCGAACCCGGGTCGGGCTGGTTGTTGCCCCAGCCGATGCCGACGATCGCGTCGCCGGCGGTCGTCGTCGCGTTGTTGACGAGCGTCGGCCAGGCCAGGATGAAGTCGCCGTTCGGGAAGAGCTGCAACTGCATCGTGTTCGGGCTGGTGGTGTTGTACGCGTACACTTGGTTCCAGGTGACCATCGCCTTGCCGGGGAGCGCGTCGAAGTAGACGACGCCGCCGGCGGCGGGATTGAGGTCCATCCAGCACGCCGCGAGGCGCGCAGGCTCGTTCAAGAGATCCGCGGCCGCCGGCGAGAAGTCCGTAGACGTCGACGAGCCCGAGACGAGCCAGATGAAGCCGTTCGAGCAGACGTCGATCGTCGAGGTCGAACCGCCACAGTACGGGAACGAGAAGCCGAGCGCCTGACCGACCGCGAGCGAGTCGTCGACCAGCGCGAGCGCGCCGCTGAAGTTCGTGTCGAAGCAGTTCGCCGCGCAGGGCGTGACGAGGTAGCCGCTGCCCGTGTTCGTGAAGAGCAGCGAGCCGCCCGACATGTCGAAGGTGCTGCCCGGGAAGAGCTCATAGAAGGGCTCGCAGGGCTTGGGACAGCCGGCGCCGTAGCGATCGACGCGCGCGCAACCGACTCCCGGCGTGATGACCCAACCCGTGCCCGACGGGGAGGCCTGGAAGCCGCCGCCCGCGAGGTCGAAGCTGTTGGGAGCGAAGAGCTCGTACACCGTCTGGGTCGTCGGGAAGAGCGGCAGGGCGCTCAGATCGCTGGCACCCGGATCGGTGGCGCCAGCGCCCTCCGACCAGCCCGTCAGCGCCGTGTGCGTGCGGCACGCGGCGTTGCCGTCGAAGAACATGTCGATCACGCCGTTGGCGTGCAGGGTGATCTGGAAGGTGTTGGTGCCGTTGTTCGAGAACTCCGGCACGTTGTCCCAGGTGATGAGGGCCTTGCCCGGCAAGGCGTTGAAGTTGACCGAACCGCCGTTCGACGGGTTCAGGTCCTGCCAGAGCCCACAGATCATCGGGCTCGCCGAAGCCAGCAGCGTGGCGGAGCTGCCGTTGCAGCAGAGGCTGCCCGCCGGCAGCGGCAC
>JADLHO010000151.1 GCA_020848735.1 Planctomycetota bacterium
AGCCGGCCCAGACCTTCAGCGCGGATCGACGGAAAAGCGAGTCGGGCTCGCGAGCCGACGCCTCGGCGGTGATTTCAAGTATGTCGGTTCGGAGGTGAGCCCGCGAGCTACCCGGCAAGGGGATATGATCGCTGCATCCCCGCGGCGTCCGCGCCGCGCGCCGATGCCCCTTTCGCGATGCACCCGTTATCGATCCGTGTCGTTCTTCCGCTGGCGATGGTCCTGGTGACGCTGCCGCTCGTGGCATCGCTCGCCTACGCCGTTCAGCGCATGGTCGAGTCGCTGGCGGACAGCGAACAGCGTGCCGCGATGGATCGGGCCCGCAACACCGCTCTGACGCTCGGCCGGGTGATCGACGACGCGAGCGAGCTCGCACAGCGCATCGCCGCGACGCCCGAGCTCGCGTCGCCGATCGTCGCGGATTGCCGGCTCGCGCTGCGCGACCTGCCGACGCTGACGGCGTATTACTCGCACGCGACGGTCAGTGCGGTGGACGGCCGTGTGCTTTGCCTGTCGCCGCAGAGCAGCGTGGGCAAGGGCGCCTCGCTCGCCGGCCTGCCGGCCTTCGAGGCGATGCGCGAGCGCAAGACCGTCAGCATCTCAGGGCCTACCGAGAGCCCGTTCAGCGGGCGCCAGATCGTCGCGGTCGCTGCGCCGAGGTTCGATGCGCAGGGCGCGTTTCTCGGCGGGTTCGCGTTCGCGCTCGATCTGCTGCGGCTGCAGTCCACCCTGGAGCGCAGCACCGGGGCGGCGGGGCACTCGCTCGTCGTCGTCACGTCGCAGGGGCGGGTCGTCGCGGCGGGCGGCGATCCCGCGCGGTGGGTCGGCCGCGACCTGGCGGGGCATCCGCTCGTCGCGCGGGCCCTGCGGGGTGCGCCGGCCTCGTTCGACGCCGCCGACCTCGAAGGCACCGAACGCCGATGGGCGACGCAGACGATCGACGGCACCGGCTGGATCGTCATGACGGGCGTCGAACGGCAGGCGGCGCTTGCACTGCTCTCCGCCGTCCGCGCCGAGGCTGCCGCGCTCGGTGCCTTCGGCATGCTGCTCGCGGCGGGGCTCGGTCTGTGGCTGTCGCGGCGGATCGCCGCGCCGATCGTCGCGCTCGGAAACTCCGCGCGTGCGGCTCTTGCCGGCGAGCCGGTCCGGCCGGTGGCTCCGTCCGGGCCAGCGGAGGTGGCCCAGGTGGTCGCCCTGGTGAACGACGCCCTCGACACGCGGCTGCGCGCGCAGGCGGAGCTTGCAGCGAGCGAGCAGCGCCTGCGGGCCTTTCTCGACCATCTGCCCGAGGTCATCCACGTCTGGACGCCCGACGGTGGTCTGGTTTTCGCCAACCGGCGCTGGCACGAGCTGTTCAACCCGTCGGGGCGGCTCGTCCGCGGCTTGCCCGTGGAAGAGCTTTTGCCGCGGCAGACGCGGCGCAGGACCCGCGAGGAGATCGCCGAGGTCGCGGGCAGCGGGCGGGTCCTCGTGCGGGAGGCCGATCTGCCGCGCGCGGGCGGCCTGCAGCCCGCGCTCATCACCCGCTTCCCGATCTTCGGTGCGGACGGCGCCGTGGAGATGATCGGCAACGTGGTGATCGACATCTCCGACCGCAGGCGCGCGGAGCGGCTCGCCGCCGAGCACGTCGAGCGCATGGAGGTCATGTCGCGGCAGGTGCTGGAAGCGCAGGAGGCCGAGCGACGGGCGATCGCCCGTGAGCTGCACGACGAGGTCGGACAGGCGCTCACCGCCGTGAGCGTGAGCCTGCAGGGGCTGCGTGCGCGTGCGCCCGCCGACTTCGCGGTTCGCATCGACGAGGCACGGCACCTCGTCGACCGGGTGATCGGTCAGATCCGCGACACCTCGCTGCGCCTGCGTCCGGTGATGCTGGACGACCTCGGGCTCGTGCCCGCACTGCGCTGGCTGGTCGACAAGGTGGGGGAGGCCGCGGGCCTGCACATCGACCTGGACGTAGGGCCGCTCGGCCGTGAGCCGCCGGCCGGTGTCGCGACCGCTCTCTATCGGGTGGTGCAGGAGGCGCTCACGAACGTGCTGCGGCACGCCCGTGCGAGGGAGGTGAAGGTGGCGCTGTTCGGATTGGACGACCGGATCCGCGTGACGGTCGAGGACGACGGCGTGGGTTTCGATCCGGCACGTCTGCGGGAGCGCGCCTCGCGCGGGGAGGTGTCCGGCCTCGGCGGGCTGGCGGAGCGGCTCGGACTGATCGGCGGCGACCTCGAAGTGCTCTCGACGAGCGGTCAGGGGACCCGGGTGATCGCCACCATACCCTTCGGTCGCGATCCCGCGTGATCCACCGAGGCGGGGCGCTTGAGCTTTTCGACGTAGGGAACTGCAAAGTGGAACGCTCTCACCTTTTCGGGTGATCGTCCAACGGTGCAATCGTCTGCGGCTCCCGGTATGCTCGAACGCACACATGGGGATGGTGCTCGAGCGCGGCGTTTGCCTCCGCGTACGGCGGATGGGCGCCCGAAACTGGGAGGGAGCCGGATTGAGCGGGATACGAGTGCTGCTGGTCGACGACCACGATCTCGTGCGATCCGGCATCCGCATGCTGCTGTCCGGAGTCGATGGGATCGAGGTCGTGGGCGAGGCGCCCAACGGGCGGGAGGCGCTGCGCCTCGCGCGCGCGCTGGAGCCCGACGTGGTCCTGATGGACGTCGCGATGCCCGAGCTCAACGGGCTGGACGCGACGGCACGCGTCGTACGCCAGTGCCCGCGTTGCGCCGTGATCATCCTTTCGATGCACGCCACCGAGGCGTACGTGCTGGAGGCGCTGCGGGCGGGCGCCTCGGGCTATCTGCTCAAGAACTCCTCGATCGAAGAGCTGGAGAAGGCCATCCGCGCCGTCGTGCGCGGCGAGAAACACCTCTCGCCGGCGGCTTCGCGGCACCTCGTCGAGCAACTCATCCGGCGCGGCACCGGCGAAGCGACCGGCGACGACGGAGTGGAGCTCACGCCCCGTCAGCGCGAGATCCTGCAGCTCATCGCCGAGGGCAAGAGCTCGCGCGACATCTCCGAGAAGCTGCACCTGAGCCTGAAGACCGTCGAGATGCACCG
>JADLHO010000152.1 GCA_020848735.1 Planctomycetota bacterium
AGGAGCGGGAAGCCTGCGGAGAATCCGAAGCTCGGCAATCGTGCTCCGGAGTCGGACATCAACACGACGACGGTGAACGATGCCATTACGCCGGCAACGACCCCGAACCAGAAACCCACCGCGCGTCGAAGCACCGGCACGACGATCCGTCCTCGGTCCCGCGCCGCGCGCTCGAACCGGGCGTGAACTTCGCTGGCCATGATGGGACTGGGCAAGACGTCCGCCGTGATCGCCGCATTGGAACGCGAGCGACGTCTCGGGCTCTCGTTTGGTGGGTTGATCGCGCCGCTCGCTCGCGGCCGAGGTCAGCGAAGCGGAGGAGTATCACCGGGACGGACGCAATCGGTGGGCTCGCCGAGGGCATGCGCAGCCGGAAGGCGTGTCTCCGACCGGGGCACCGCAGGTCCCCGCACCGAACTCTCACACCGGCTCGAGCTGCCCGACGAGCAGCACATACCCATCCCGGTCGTGCACGCGCAGCTCGCCGTGCGGCATGTAGAAACGCGGGACGATGTCGAAGACCGCCGAGCGCTCGGGGGCCGGCGACTTGCCGGCGCTCGACTCGCCGGGAGGCGGGCCGGCATCGACGACGCCGCGCGCGAGGAGCTGGGCGCGCAGGGCGCGCAGATCGCGGGAGTAGAGGTAGAAGAGGACCGCCTGCTCGTCGGCCTTCACGGCACCGCTCGCTCGCGCCAGGAAGAGCCGCGCCGGACCGGAGACCAGCTCGCACCAATTGGTCCGACCGGCGGGGTCGCTGAAGCGGCTCGCGCAGGAGAAGCCGAGCAGGGCATAGAAGGCAGCGCTCTGGTCGACGTCGGCCACGTGCGCCATCGGCACGAGGCCGATCACGCGCGATCGGCTCGGTCCGTCCGGGACGGGGAGCGGGACTGCGGGCATCGGCGCAGGGTAGCCGCCATGCGCACGGACTCGGGAGGCTCGCTGAGGGCACGCGGGGCCGGATGGCGTGTCTCCCGTCGTGGCGCCGCGCGCGCCGCGATCCGAACCGCCATGACGATGCCAAGCCCCAAGACCGGCGCCGCTGCCGCCGTCCTCGCCGCAATCCTGATCCACGCCGGGGCCGAGCCCCGCGCCCAGAACCTGGTCCGCGACATCGGGCCACCTGCGGGGTCCGGACACGGGAGCAATCCCGCGGACTTCGTGCAGGTCGGCAACCTCGTGTTCTTCGTCGCGACCAACGGCTACGGCACCGAGCTCTGGCGCAGCGACGGCAGCGCCGCCGGCACCTGGCTCGTCGCCGATCTCGCGCCGGGTGACGCCTCGTCCTCGCCGCGCGATCTCTGCGCGCTGGGCAACCTGCTCTTCTTCACCGCCGACGTCGACGGGCTCGGCCGCGAGCCCTGGCGCAGCGACGGCACCGCCGCCGGCACGTATTGCCTCGGCGACCTGCAGCCCGGCAGCAACTCCTCGAACCCGCGTTCGCCGCGCGTCTTCGGCGGCAACCTGTTCTTCGCCGCGAACGGCGCCGGCGTGGGCAGCGAACTCTGGATCAGCGACCTCAGCGGCGGCGGCACGCGCCTGTTCGCCGACCTCGTCGCGGGACCTTCCGGCTCCGACCCGCAGGAGCTCGTCGTCGCGAACGGCCGCCTCTACTTCGCCGCGCAGCAGGCCGCGACGGGTCGCGAGCTCTGGTCGAGCGACGGCACGGTCGCGGGCACGACGATGGTCCGCGACCTGCGCGTGGGCTCCTCGGGCGTGGCGCCGCGGCAGCTCGTCGTCTCGGGCTCGCGCGTGTTCTTCGTCGGCGACCTGGCGACGAGCGATGCCGAGCTCTTCGTCAGCGACGGCACGGCGGCGGGCACGAAGCTCGTGCTCGACCTGCGACCCGGCGGCAGCGGTTCGTCGATCACCGAGCTCACCCGCTGTGGCGCGGGCGTGATCTTCCGCGCCGACGACGGCGTGCACGGCATCGAGCCCCACTTCAGCGATGGCACGGCCGCGGGCACGCGCCTGCTCGTCGACATCGAGCCGGGTCTTGCGACGAGCAACCCGCGTGAGTTCGCCTGCGGAGCGAACGGCGTCGTCCTCTTCGCCGCCTCGCGCGGCGATCTCGGCAACGAGCCGTGGCGCAGCGATGGCACGGTCGCCGGAACGACCCTGCTCGCCGACCTCGCGCCCGGCACGTCGTCGTCGTTCCCCACCGGCTTCACGGCCGCGCTCGGGGCGCTGGTCTTCGCCGCCTCGACGAACGTCGGCAGCGAGCCGTGGCTCAGCGACGGCACCACCGCCGGCACACGCCTCGTGAAGGATGCGGTCGCCGGGAGCTGGTCCTCGGCGCCGGCGAACTTCGCCCCGGCCTGGTCCGGCATGGTCTATCGCGCGAGCGACGGCAGCACCGGCGCCGAGCCCTGGTTCAGCGACGGCAGCGCCGCCGGCACGCGCGTGATCGCGGACTGCAATCTGCCCCAGGGCGACGGCGACCCGAAGGCCCTGACCGTGCTGGGTTCCCGCGTGGTCTTCACCGCCGACGACAACGCGATCGGCCGCGAGCTCTGGGCGAGCGATGGCACGCCGAACGGCACGACCCTCGTGCGCGACGTGCTCACCGGTCCCTCGTCGTCGTCGATCGACGAGCTCGTCGCGTGGCGCGGAGCGCTCTGGTTCGGCGGCTACGGCGGCGACGGCAGCGGCGAGGAGCTCTGGCGGAGCGACGGCACGAACGCGGGCACGCAACGCGTCGCCGACATCCGTCCCGGGGTCAACGGCTCCTATCCCTTCGGCCTCGCCGTCGCGAACGACCGCCTCTTCTTCACCGCGGATGCCGGGCTCGGCAACGAGCCCTTCGTCAGCGATGGCACGGCGGCCGGCACCGTGTCGCTCGGCGATCTCAACCCCAACGGCGCCTCCTATCCCGAGGAGTGGACGGCCGCGGCGGGCCTCGCCTTCTTCGCCGCCTACACGCCCACGCACGGCACCGAACTCTGGGCCAGCAATGGCACCGCGGCCGGCACGCGCATGGTCATGGACCTGAACGCGGGAGTCGCGACGAGTCAGCCGCACGGGTTCTGCGCCTTCGGCAATCGTCTCGCGTTCGCGGCGACGAACTCCGCGCTCGGCACCGAGCTCTGGCTCAGCGACGGCACCGCGGCCGGGACCTTCGCGATCGACATCTACCCGGGTGGCGCGGGCTCCGCGCCGCGCGACCTCGTCGCCGCCAACGGGCGACTCTGGTTCTCCGCCGACGGACCGAGCGGCGGTCGCGAGCTGTGGAGCAGCGATGGCACCCTCGCCGGCACGCAGCGCGTCGCCGACCTGCGCGTGGGCGCCTCGTCGTCGCAACCGGCCGAACTCTGCGCCAGCGGCGGCAAGCTCTTCTTCGTCGCCGACGACGGTCTGCGCGGTCGCGAACTCGCCGTGCACGACGCGAGCGGCACGCGCATCGTCGCGGACCTCGCACCGCTCGAGCGCTCCGGCATCGTCGCCGGCACGCTCACGCCGCTCGGCGACAGCGGGCTCGTCGTGTTCGCCGGCCACAACGGTCGCGACGGCCTGCAGGTCTGGATCTCCGACGGGACCCTGCTCGGCACGCAACCCCTGGGCCGCATCGGTGTGCGCCCCGGTGTCGGCGCCGTGAAGCTGCACCGCTTCACCCCGCTCGGCACGCAGGTGCTCTTCGTGTGCGACGACGGGATCACGGGCGACGAGCTCTGGGCCGTCGCGTTGAACGGCAACGGCGTCGCGTTCACGCAGAGCTACGGCGACGCCTGCAACGGCGGCCTCGCGCGCGCGCCGCGCATCGGTGCGCTCGGGACCCCGGCCCTCGGCGCCACGAACTTCGCGATCACGCTGCGCGATGCGCGACCCGGCGCCGCCGCGGTCCTCAACGGCGGCTTCGCCCCCTCCCTGGTCTCCTTCGGCGTCTGCACGCTCCTGGTGCAGTCCCCGGTGATCTCGCTCGTGACCGTGATCAGCGACGCCGGCGGCGCCGCACGCGTGCCGCTGCTCGTGCCCGCCGACCCGCGGCTGGCGGGCCTCATGCTGTTCACGCAGTGGGCCGTCGCCGATCCGGGCGGCCAGCTCTTCGGACTGGCCGCACTCAGCGACGGTCTCCTCGTGCGCGTCGGCACCTGAGCTGCCGCGCGCCGCGCCGCGTCACTCGGGCGGCTTCGGCTCCTGGTCGATCGCCGCGGCCGGCGCGAACGCGACGTCGTCCTCGTTCGTGCCGAAGACGCCCTCCCAGCGCGCGATGATCGCGCTCGCCAGGCAGTTGCCGACGACGTTCGTCGCGGTGCGTGCCATGTCCATGAGCACGTCGACGCCGAGGATCAGCGCGATGCCCTCGAGCGGGAGGCCGAACGCCGACAGCGTGCCGGCGAGCACCACGAGCGAAGCGCGCGGCACCGCCGCGATGCCCTTCGAGCTCAGCATCAACGTGGCGAGCATGAGGAGCTGATCGCCGACGCCGAGGTCGCGGCCGGCCGCCTGCGCGACGAAGACCGCCGCGAGCGAGAGATAGAGCGTGCTGCCGTCGAGATTGAACGAGTAGCCCAGCGGCAGGACGAAGCTGACGATGCGCCGCGGCACGCCGTAGCGCTCCATGTTCTCGAGCGCGAGCGGCAACGCCGACTCGCTCGAGGTCGTCGTGAAGGCGAGCAGGGCCGGCTCCTTCACCGCCGAGAAGAAGCTGCGCAACGGCAGGCGCGCCCAGAGCGCGATCGGCAGCAGCACGAGCAACAGGAACGCGATCAGCGCGCCGTAGAGCGTGAGCACGAGGATCGCGAGGTTGCTGAGCACACCCGGTCCGCTGCGGCCCACGGTCTCGGCCATCGCGGCCCCCACGCCGATCGGCGCGAGCTTCATGACGAAGCCCGTGAAGACGAACATCGCCTCCGCGACCGATTCGCACACGGCGACGACCGGCTTCCCCTTCTCGCCGATCAGCAGCACCGCCACCGCGAACATCAGGCTGAACACGACGAGCGGCAGCACCTCGTTGTCGGCCGCAGCCTTCACCACGCTCGTCGGGACGATGTGGATGAGATGCTGCTGCGGCGTGAGGTTCGCCGCGTTCGCGGCGATGTCCTGCGCGGCCTTGCTCGTCTCCTGCGGCAGGTTCACGCCCACGCCCGGCTTCACGAGGTTCACCGCGACGAGCCCGACGAAGAGCGCCAGCGTCGTGACCGCGATGAAGTAGCCCATCGTGCGCAGGCCCATGCGCCCGAGCTGCTTCAGGTCCGAGTGCCCCGCGATCCCCACGACGAGCATCGTGAAGATCAGCGGCGCGACGATGCACTTGATGAGGTTGAGGAAGATCTTGCTCGGCACGTTGAGCCAGGCGAGCGCGTTCGGCGAGGAGCCGGTCTCGTGGACCCAGATGCCGATGCCGATGCCGATGGCCAGTCCGAGGAAGATCCTCGTCGTCATCGAGTTGAACATGGTGCGCGTGCCTGCGGAGGTGCGGAGAGCCGCTCGCCACGCCACGACGCCGGGCGAGCCCCGGGACGGTAACCCGAAGCCCCGCCGAGGTCGTCAGTGGGTTGCGAGCGTTGCCGCGAGCTCTCCCGCGCCGTCGAGCCAGAGCCCCGCGGCCAGGCTCACGACGACGCACGCCCCGAGCACGAGACGCGGGCCCATCGCCATCGGCTCCCCCGGCGGCCGCTCGTCGTCGCGCGGTGCGCCGAGCAGCACGGCCCTCACCACGAGCAGATAGGCCCACGCCGCCACCGCCGAGGCGAGGATCATCGCGACCGCCGCCCAGACCAGGTACGCGCGGCCGGGCTCGGCGAGGCCGGACTGCAGGACCACGCGCAGCACGTTCCACTTCGCGAGGAAGCCCGCGAAGGGCGGCAGACCGGCGAGGCTGAAGAGGCAGAGGGCGAGGGCGACCGTCGTCCACGGCTGCGAGCGTCGGGCACCCGCGAGCCCTTCGAGCGAACACGCCCCGCGCGTGCGCTCGAACTCCGCGAGGCACACGAATGCGCCGAGGTTCGCCGCGGCGTAGGCGAGCAGGTAGAAGGCCGCGGTCCCGACGGCTTCGTCCTGCGGTCCGACCGCGAGCCCGAGCACGATCGCGCCCGCGTGGCCGATCCCGCTGAACGCGAGGATCCGCTTCGCGTCGCGCTGCGCGAGTGCGGTCAGCGCGGCGACCGAGAGGCTCACCACGCCGATCGACGCGAGCGCGACGCCGATCGAAGGTGGCGCGGCTCCGGGGACGAGCGCGGCCAGCAGATGCACGAGCGCTGCCACCGCGCCGATCTTCGGCACGCTGCCGACCAACGCGATCGCGACGGCCGGTGCGCCCTCGTACACGTCCGGCGCATAGGCATGGAGCGGCACGAGCGCGAGCTTGTAGGTGAGCCCCGCACTCGCGAGCACGAGCGCCACGACGAGCGCGGGCGACGCGGACTCGGCGAACGCCGCCCCGATCCCGCCGAAGTCGAGCCGCCCCGTCATGCCGAAGACGTGGCTCATGCCGAAGAGCATCACCGCGCTCGCGACGCCGCCGAAGAGCACGTACTTCATGCCCGCCTCGGCCGAGCGCCGATCCCCGGCACGCCAGCCGGCGAGGACGTAGCTCGCGAGCGAGAGGATCTCGAGGCCGAGCCAGAGCGCGATCAGGTTGTCCGCCGACGCGCACACGCTGGCCCCCATCGCGACGCCGAGGACGGCGGCGAGCCAGGCCCCGTTCTCCGTGTCGCGGCGTGACTCGCCACGGCCGAGGATCATCACGCCCGCGGTGAGGGCGAGGATGCCGAGCCGCGCGAGCTGCGTGACGCCGTCGACGTGCAGCATCGCGTCGATCCGGCCGCCGGCACCCAGGAGCGTCGCGGCGAGCGCGCCCGCACACGCGAGCACGCCGATCGCCGTCGACCAGCCGCGTCTCCCGGCCGGCAGGAGCATGTCCGCGACGAGCACGGACACGAGGCCGAGGCCGAGCATGCCCTCGGGGAGGAGCAACTGCGGCAGCGCGTGGCCGGGATCGCCGGTCGGGATCACGGGGTCGCACTCCGCACGGCGTGGAGCATCGCCTCGCAGCTCGGACGCAGCGCGTCGACGAGCGGCTTCGGCCAGATGCCGAGGAACACGATGAGCGCGACGAGCGGCAGCGTTGCCGCCAGCTCGCGCGCGTCGCAGTCGGCGAACGCGGCGGGCTCGGCATGGCGCAGCGGGCCATACACGACGCGTCGGACCGCCGAGAGCAGGTAGGCCGCACCCAGGACCACCGACAGCGTGGCGAGCCCGGCGAGCAGCGGGAACGGCGCCTCGCCGGTGAAGCCGCCCATGAGCACGAGGAACTCGCCGACGAAGCCGGCGAGCGCCGGCAGGCTCGCGCTCGCGAGCGCGGCGAAGAGCAGGAGCGAAGCGAAGCGCGGCATCACCGCGGCGAGCCCGCCGAAGCCGTCGATGCGTCGATGATGGGCACGCTCGTAGAGCACGCCGACGAGCAGGAAGAGCAACGACGAGCTCAGGCCGTGCGTCACGGCCACGACCATGCCGCCGGTCGCGCCGCCCACCGTGAGCGATGCGAGGCCGAGCAGGCACGCACCCATGTGCGAGACCGAGCTGTAGGCGACGAGGCGCTTGAGGTCGGTCTGACCGAGCGCGACCCACGCCCCGTAGAGGATTCCGATCACGGCGACGACGCCGAGCGTCGGCCCCCACGCCACGGCCTGCGCCGGGAAGAGCGGCCAGGCGATGCGATAGAGGGCGTAGACGCCGAGCTTCAGCAGCACGCCGGCGAGCAGCACCGAGACCGCGGTCGGCGCCTGCACGTGGGCGTGGGGCAACCACGAGTGGAGCGGCACCGCCGGCAGCTTCACGAGACACGCGAGGAGCATCGCCACGAACCCGAACGCGGCGAGGGAGATGCCGAGGAAGTCGATGCCCTCGAACGCGCGCCACTGCAGGGCGAGGTGACGGAGATCGAAGCCCCGTGGGACCAGCACGCGCGCGCTCGTGCCGTCCACGGACACGGTGAGTCCGTGGAGGGTGCGACCGGTGTCGGTCGAATGCGCGGCCAGCGTGGTCGCGTCGACGGCGACCTCGCGCCCGCCGGCAGGCGTCGTGACCCAGAGCGCGACGATCATCACGAGCATCGCGGCGCTGCCCGCGAGCGTGAAGACGAAGAACTTCAGCGCGGCATAGCGCCGCTGCTCGCCGCCCCAGATGCCGATCAGCACGAGCATCGGCACGAGCATCAGCTCCCAGCACACGAAGAACGCCAGCAGGTCGAGGCTGACGAAGACGCCGCCGGTCGCGGCGAGCAGGGTCAGGACCGACGCGTGGTAGGCGCGGGGATGGCGCGACTCCCGCCATGCGCTGATCGTCGCCACCGTCGCGATCAAGCCGGTCAACGCCAGCATCGCGGCACCGATGCCGTCGACTCCGACGGTCCACGACGCGCCGAGCGCGGTGCTCCACGGCGCCGACGCGACGAAGCGGAACTGGGCACCGGGCCGCGCCGCGAAGTCCGCGAGCGTCACGAGTCCGAGCAGCAACGTGGTGCCGCTGCCGACCGCGGCGAACCAGCGGGCGAGACCGGCCTTCCGCGCCGGCACCGACACGGCGAGCGCGGCGCAGGCCAGCGGCACGAGCACGCTCATCCAGAGCATCCCGTTCATCGCAGCAGCACCGCGAGCAGGACCAGGAGACCGGCGATCGTCGCGAACGCCACGTAGGCGCCGAGGCGCCCGGCGTGCAGCAGCGACCCGCCCTTGCCGACGCGCAGCAGCGCGCGCCCGAGGCCGTCGATCAGGCCGTCGATCGAGGCGGAGCCGCGCGCGCCCGTCTCGAGCGACTCGAGACGCGACGCCGATCCGAGGTCGAACCGCGCGCTCAGGCGTGCGAGTCCGCGACCGAGCCCGCGCGTGACGAGCGCGTGGGCGAGGCGATCGATGCCGAAGAGCTCGGCGCAGGCGACGTGCAGCGGTCGCAGCCGCCGCGCGAGGGCGCCGCCGAGATCGCGGCCGTCGCGTGCCCCCCACCCGAAGACGAACCACGCGATGCTCGCACCCACTCCGCAGAGGATCGACGCGAGCAAGGTCGCATTGTGGTGCGCGGCTTCGAGCGCCGGGCCGTGCTCCTCCGCGCGCGCGCCGCCGAGCGCGTGGTCGAGCCAGCCGTCGAAGGTCCACGGCAGGCCGAGGGCGAAGGGCGCGAGCACGAGCAGGACGGCCGACGCCGAGCGCGCGGGATCGTGCGCGTGGCCCGTCACCGCCGGATCGCGCGCCTCACCCGCGAAGATGCGCAGCCACCAGCGGAGCATGTAGATCGCGGTGAGCAGGCTGCCGAGCAGCGCGAACACCAGCGGTCCGATCGCCAGTCCACCCACGGCCTGCGCGTGCGCGATGGCCGCCGCGAAGATCGCGTCCTTCGACCACGCCGCGGAGAAGAAGGGTGTGCCGATGATCGCGAGCACCGCGAACAGGCTCGTCCACGCGGTGATCGGCATGCGACGCCGGAGACCGCCCAGCCGCGCGAGGTCCTGGTGACCGCCGCACGCGTGGATCACCGCGCCCGCGCCGAGGAAGAGCAGGCACTTGAAGAGCGCGTGCGAGAAGAGGTGCGCGATGCCCGCGAGGTCCCCGTGCGCCGCGGCGCCCGCGCCGAGCCCGACGAACATCAGGCCGAGCTGGCTGATCGTCGAGTAGGCGAGCACCGCCTTCAGGTCCCACTGCACGCAGGCGATGCACGCCGCCATCAGGCAGGTGAGTCCACCGACCCAGCCCACGACGTCGAGCGCCACCGGCGGGAACAGCGGATATGCGCGCGCGACGAGGAACACGCCGGCGGCGACCATCGTCGCCGCGTGGATGATCGACGAGGCCGTCGTCGGTCCCTGCATCGCATCGGGCAGCCAGGGGTGCAGCGGGAACTGCGCGCTCTTGCTCACCGCGCCGCAGAAGATGCCCAGCGCCGCGATCGTCAGCAGGGTCGGATCGACCTCGCCCGACTGCGCGAGGCGCGCGAGCCCGTCCCAGGCGAGCGGATCGCGCAGGCCGGCGGTCACCGCCGCGACGAGCGCCGCACCGATCCCGATCAGGAAGCCCGCGTCGCCGACGCGGTTCATCACGAAGGCCTTCTGCTGCGCGTGCGATGGGCTGAGCTCGCGCTCGTTCACGCCGCGCGCGCACGCACCCTTGCGCGCCTGGTACTCCGCGTCCTCGGCCGCGGCGGGCTTCGCGAACCAGAACCCGATCAGGAGGTAGCTCCCGAGTCCGACGAGTTCCCAGCACACGAAGGCGAGCAGCAGGTTGTCGGCGAGGACGACGCCGAGCATCGCCGCGGCGAAGCCGCAGAGCTGCCACGGGAAACGCGCGGCCGACGGATCGTCGTGCAGGTACCACGCGTTGAAGACCAGCACGAGCGTCGCCAGCAGGCAGACGATCACGGTCATGATCGCGCCCATCGGGTCGACGAGCGTGCCGAGACCGAAGGTGAAGGTGCCGAGGTCGAGCCAGGTCACGTGCGGTCCCTGCACCGGGACGCCGCCACCGACGACCTCGACCGCGAGGATCACGGCGAGGAGCGTCGCGACTCCCATCGCGAGCGCGGCGCCCGCGTGCGCGAGCCCCGGCCGCGCGCGCGGCACCGCGGCACAGGCCAGCGCCGCGAGCACCGGGATCGCGAGGATCACCGCGGGCAGGAGCTCCATCACGACCGCAGCTCCCGGGTCCGCTCCAGATCGATGTCGCGTGCCGTGCGGTACACGGCGAACAACAGGGCCAGCACCACGACGGCCTCCGCCGCCGCGACGACGATGACGAAGACCGCGGCCGCCTGGCCCTGCACGTCGTCCGATGCGCTCCGGAACCGCCCGTAGGCGGTGAACTGGAGCGCGGCGGCGTTGAGCATGAGCTCGAGGCCGATCAGCACGCCGATCGCATTGCGACGCGCGACGACCGCGAAGACGCCGCAGGCGAAGAGCGTCGCGGTCACGACGAGGAAGCTCGTCAGCGAGTGCGGTCCGAGCTCAGGCATGCGGCGCTCCGAGCGGCCGGCGGTAACGCCGCACGGTCGCGACCGCTCCGACGAGCGCGACCGTCAGCAGGAGCCCCGCGAGCAGGAAGGGCACGAACCACGTCCCGACGAAGAGCGCGCCGAGACCCAGGTTCGGGTCGGCGATCGCATCCGGCGCCGGTGCGCCGTCGCGGGCGAGTTCGAGGCGCGAGCCGGCCTGCAACACGAACCAGGCCAACCGCACCGCGACGCCCGCCGCGAGCACGGCGCCGAGCATGCCGCTCGCGACGAGCCAGCGCGGTGCACGCTGCGCGCGCCCCATGATGTCCGCGGAGAACAACGTCGCGAACAGGATGAGGACGAGGATGCCGCCGATGTAGACGACGACCTGCACGCACGCGAGATACGCGGCGTCGAGGAACAGGTAGAGCCCCGCGACGCCGGCGAGCGCGAGCCCGAGCAGCAGCGCCGCATGGAACAGGTTGCGCGCGGTGGCGGCGCCGATCGCGCCCGCGATGGCGCCGAGCGCGCAGGTCCAGAAGAGCCCGAGCTCGATCACCGGCCGGGCTCTCCCTGCCTCTGGGCCGACTCGCCGCCCGGACTCGCGGCCTTCGCCTTCGCCGCGGCGGCGGCTGCGTCCTTCGCCTTCTTCTTCGCCTCGCGCTCCGCGTCGGCGGCGGCCTTCTGCTCCGGCGTGAAGTAGCCCAGCCCGAAGATCCCGATCAGGTGACGCCCGGCGGGATCGACGTGCTCGTCGAGCCAGTCACGGTCCGCCGGGGCGAGCTCCTCGCGCGGCGTGTTCGCCAGTCCGCGCAGGCGCTCGATCTCGATCGCATCGAGCCGCATGTCGAGCTGCGGCGTGCTGCGCCGGAACAGATAGCGACCGAGCTCCGCCTCGCGCGGGTCGACCTGGAAGCCGGTCGTCATCGACAGCGAACCCGTCGGGCACGCGCGCACGCAGAGCCCGCAGTAGATGCACTTGCTCAGGTCGATGTCGAAGCGCGAGGCGCGCATCTTGTTGTTGCCGTCGCGCTCGCCGTCCATCGCGAAGCAGTCGACGGGACACGCCTTGTCGCACGCGTGGCAGACGATGCAGCGGTCGGCGTCGTTCACGAGATGCCCGCGCGAACGGTCCCCGATGACCTCGGCCGCGTGCTCCGGATACTGCCGCGTCACCGCGGTGGCGCCGCCTTCGTCGCGCAGGTTCTCGACGAAGTAGTGCGCCGTGGTCCGCATGCCGCCCACGAACGATTGGATGGTCTCGCAGATGTCGTTGACCCAGGCCAGGATCATGCTTCGCCTCCGGTGAGCCGGCGCAGGGCCGGATGGACGCGTCCGTATTTCCTCCGCGCCGCGACGACGAGCATCGCGCCGCACCCGACCGGCACGAGCCAGCCGAGCAGGTGACCGAGCACGCCGAGTCCGATCCGCGGCGCGGCGGGCAGGCGGCCGTAGGCCACGCCGTCCACCACGCCGCCCGCGAAC
Organism: Planctomycetota bacterium; assembly: GCA_020848735.1. Lineage (GTDB taxonomy): Bacteria > Planctomycetota > UBA1135 > UBA1135 > UBA2386 > JACRLW01. The sequence goes on from JADLHO010000152.1 coordinate 12,403, forward strand.
AGCATCGTGAGCGCGAGACCGAGCAGCGCGAACAGGCAGAGCGGCACGAGCGTGAGCCAGCAGACGCGCATCACCTGGTCGACACGCAGGCGCGGCAGCGTCCAGCGGATCCACATCATGGTCAGGAAGCAGGCGATGGTCTTCGCCCCGAGGATCGCGAGGTGGAGCAGCGTCTCGAACACGACCGGCAGACCGACGATCCACTGCTCGCCGATCGGGCTCTGGTAGCCGCCGAGGAAGAGCGTCGCGAAGAGCGCACCGATCAGCAGCATCTCCGTGTACTCCGCCATCGCGAACATGCCCCAGCGCAGGCCCGAGTACTCGGTGTTGAAGCCCGACACGAGTTCGCTCTCCGCCTCCGCCATGTCGAAGGGCGTGCGCTGGCACTCGGCCAGACCCGCGAGGAAGAACACGATGCCGAGCACCGCGAGGAACGGGCTCTGGAGCAGGTTCCAGCCGAGACACGACACGAGGCCCTCGCGGTACTGGTGCGCGACGATCGTGTGCAGATCGAGCGTTCCCGACCACAGCACGACGCCGGCGAGCGCGAGCCCGATCGGGATCTCGTAGCTCACGAACTGCGCCACCGCGCGCATGCCGCCGAGCAGCGACCACTTGCTGCCCGAACCCCAGCCCGCCATGAGCAGCGCCATCACGGTGATGCCCGACACCGCCACGGCGAAGAGCGCGCTGACGGGCACCTCGAGCATCACCACGTTCTGCGCGAACGGCATCGCGCAGAAGGGCAGGAACGCCCCGCACAGCGCGAGGTAGGGTGCCGTGCGGAACACGACGCCGTCGGCGCCGCTCGGCACGAGGTCCTCCTTGCCGAGCATCTTGATGCCGTCCGCGACGAGCTGACCGAGGCCGAAGCGCTGCGCCAGACGCAGGCCGGTGCGGATCCCGGGCAACGCGCAGAAGCGGGCGAAGGCGCGGTCCTGTCGCGCGCGCGGCAGGAAGCAGAGGACGATGCGGAACAGCAGACGCAGCGGGCCCTCGACGCCCGCGGAGTTCGGTCCGTGTCGTCGCTGGATCGTCGCGGCGATCTTCCGCTCGAGGATCTGACCGAGCGCGGCGACCGGGAACACGAACAGGAGCAGCGGTCCGATCCAGAGGATCATCGCCGCGAGCACCGTCGCGAGGAGACCGGGCTCCGTTCCGCCGGCGAACCACCGTGCGAGCGCATCGACTCCGTGACCGAGGCCCATCAGCGATCGATCTCCGGAACGACGACGTCGAACGAGCCGATGATCGCGACGATGTCGGCGAGGAACGCGCCGCGCATCACGCGGTGGAAGATCCCGGCCGCGCTGAACGAGCCCGTGCGCACGCGGACGCGATAGGGCACCTTCGAGCCATCGCTGACGATGAAGTAGCCCATCTCGCCGCGCGGCGCTTCGGTGCGCACGTGCACCTCGCCCTTGGGCGGCTTGCGCAGCAGCTTGCTGACCTCGGCCTGGTGCCCACCGATCGGGTCGTTCGCGGCTGCGGCGGGCGGCAGGAGCTTCAGCACCTCGCGGCAGAGCCGGATCGACTCCTGGATCTCGATCAGGCGCACGACATAGCGGTCGTAGCAGTCGCCGCGCTTGCCGCGCCGGCCGGCGAACGCATCGCCGATCGCCACGCGCACGCCGAGCTCGCCGTAGATGCCGTAGGGCTCGTCGCGCCGCAGGTCCCAGTCGACGCCGCTCGCGCGCAGGTTGGGGCCCACGAGGCCGAAGGCCACGGCCTCCTCCGCGCTCACCGGGGCGAGTCCCGCGCAGCGCTCGCGGAAGATCGCGTTCGTCGTCACGAGCTTGCTGAAGCGGATCATCTCCCGCTCCAGCTCGACGAGGAACGCGGTGATCTCCTGCTCCGCGGTCGCGTGCAGGTCGAACGCCACGCCGCCGATCGTGACGTAGTTGTAGGTCAGCCGCTGCCCGCAGAGCCGCTCGAAGATGTCGTTGACCGTCTCGCGCTGCGCGATGCCGTGCAGGAAGGGCGTGTAGGCGCCGACGTCCATCGCCATCGCGCCCACCGCGATCAGGTGCGACGAGATGCGGTTCAGCTCGGCGACGAGCACGCGGATGCACTCGGCGCGGCGCGGCACGGTGACCGTCGTCGCAGGGTCGGTCGCGAGCAGGCGTTCGACCGCGAGGCAGTACGCGAGGTTCGCGTTCATCGCGCACACGTAGTCGACGCGGTCGGTGTACGGGACGAACATCGGCCACTCGACGCACTCGCCGATCTTCTCGATCGAGCGGTGCAGATAGCCGTGCTCGGGGATCGCCGTGTCGACCACCTCGCCGTCGCTCTCGACGACGAGCCGCAGCACGCCATGGGTCGCCGGATGGTGCGGCCCCATGCTGAGCTTCATCCGCTCGCCCGACGGCGTGCTCGCCTCGACGGTCATCCGTGCGCCCTCCCGGTCGAGCTCGGCGTCGCGCGCGTCGGCCCCGACTCGAAGCGCTGGCCCTCGCGCAGGTGCGCGACGCCGTGGTACTCCGCGGGGTAGACGTAGTCCTTGCGCAGCGCGTGCCCCGACCAATCCTCCGGGCAGAGGATGCGCGTCAGCGAGGGATGGCCCGCGAAGTCCACGCCGTAGAGGTCGAAGACCTCGCGCTCGAAGTAGATCGCCGCCGGCCAGATTGCCCCCACCGAAGGCACGGCGCACGCGCTGCGCGGCGCATCGACCCAGAGCGTCACCTTGTGGCGCTGCGCGAGGCTGTGCAGCAGCAGCACCACGCGGATCGCATCCGACGCCGGAGTGCCGGGGAACTTCAGCAGGTCGTACGCGGTGAGGTCCATCAACGCGTCGAAGGCGAGCTCGCGCTGATCGCGCAGGAAACGCGCCACGGGCTCGAGCTCCGCGGCGGGTACGAGCAGCCGCTCCTGCCCGTTCGCACTGCGGGTCGCCTGCACCGCGGGAAACGCGGCCTGCACGCGCGTCGCGATCGCGTCGAAGTTCATGACGCGGGACCGTCCTTCGCCGGTGCCGCGGCTTCGCCGCGCCCCGGATGCGACCCGAACTTGCAGTCCAGGCCCTGCACGACGTAGGGCGTCGCATCACGCTCGCCGGTCGTGCGGTAGCGACGCACGCGTTCGCGCAGCGCCATCACGCCGTCGATCAACGCCTCGGGCCGCGGCGGGCAACCGGGGATGTACACGTCGACCGGCACGTACTTGTCGACGCCGTTGAGCACCGAGTAGCTCCACTTGCTGAAGGGCCCGCCGCTGTTCGCGCACGAACCCATCGACACGACCCAGCGCGGCTCCGACATCTGCTCCCACAGCGTGCGCACGCGTGAGGCCATCTTGTGGGTGATCGTCCCCGCCACGATCATCAGGTCCGCCTGACGCGGCGTCGCGCGCGGGATCATGCCGAGGCGGTCGACGTCGTAGCGCGGACCACCGGCCTGCATCAGCTCGATGCCGCAGCAGGCAGTCGCGAAGAGGAGATAGAAGAGCGAGTGCTCCTTGCCCCAGGCGAGGAACTCGTCGACGGCACTCAGGTGCACCTGCTCGCCCAGGTCGTTGCCCGGCTTGATGCGAAGGCCGTCGTTCGGATCGCCCGTCGTCGACTCAGTCATGCGCGTCGCCCTCCGAGGCGGCTTCCACCCGGCGATCCCACGCGAAGCCACCCTTCTGTGCGACCCACGCGAGCCCCAGCGCGAGCGTGCCCGCGAAGATCGCGATCTCGGTGAAGACCGTGAGTCCACGTCCTGCGCCGATCCATGCGAGCCCGTGCGGCAGGATCGGCAGCAGCAGCGCCAGTTCGACGTCGAAGACGAGGAAGGTCAGCGCGACCGTGGTGAAGCGGTTGTTGAAGCGGAACCAGGCCGAGCCCTCGGGCTCCTCACCGCACTCGTAGGTGCTCAGGCGCTCCGCCGGCGAGTGGATCCGATCCATCACCCGCGTGACGAAGCGCACCACCGCCAGCGCGCCGCCGACGATCAGGATCGCGAGCGCGCCGACGACGGCGACGCTCAGCCACTGGCCAGGTTCGGCGGCGGAGATCGGGCTCGGATCGAGGGCCTCGAGAAGGCCCCGACCGGCGGGCGGACGGTGGGAGGGCAAGGGCGGGACTCCTCGCTCCCGCCGGTGCCGCGGCGGAAGCCGAAGGGACTTCGGCCTCCGAGGCGACCCCGGATGACGCGGGCGCGAGAGCTTGCCGCAGCTCGGGACGCGCAGCGCGCTGCGCGAAGCGATACCGCGGGACTTGGGGGCGAAGTATCAAACAGTCCGGCCGGCGGGTGTCCAGAGTCGCCGCGGACCGGGGTCCTGGGCCGGGACGGGTGGGGCTGGGGCGGCGTGGCTCAGGTTCCGGCCGCCAACGCTCTGGCATGCGCAAGACAACGCTCGCGGGCGGCGTCCCCCTCCGCGAGCGAGCGCGCACGCCGGGCCAGCATGCCGCGGAGCGCCTCGCGAACTTCATCCTCGCCGGCCCCCGACACGGTCGTCAGATCCGCAACCAGTCCGGCGATCTCGGCGCTCGACTGGGGCGGCGCATCGCGCCGCGGGGACATCGCGAGCAAGGAGGCCAGCCGCTCGGCGAGTTGGCCATCGCCCCCGACGGGTTGGGCAAGCGATGTCATCAACGCATAGCGGGCCAGATCCGCGCCGCGTTCGCGCACGGCCTCGAAACCCGGCAGGAACTCCGCGCCCTCGCGGACGGCGCGCACGAACTCCGCAGCGAGAAGCCGAGCGGAGCGATCGGTCAGCTCCCCCATGAAGCAGAAGCGCGCGATTGCGAGTTCGAGGAGATCGACAGGCGCCGAGTCCGGCACGTCGAGCCAGGCGACGGTGATTCGTCCCCCACTCCCGCGGATGGTGAGACGCAGATCCCGTCGGGCACGGACAGCGCGGGGCAACAGCGATTCCAATGCCCCGGCAATGCCCGCCAAGGAGCGATCGACCCGTTCGGGAAGCGTGCTCGGCTCGCAGTCCGTCGCGAGTTCCGCCCGCGCCCCATCGTCGAGGCGCGCGAGGAAGTCCTCCACCTGACGACGCGCCCGTGCCATGCGCAGCGGCGCAGATGCGCGCCGGCGCCGCGCGACCGCAACCATGCGCGCGCGCTGCGCGGGCGGAAAACCCTGGCCGCGCTGCGGGTCGGC
>JADLHO010000153.1 GCA_020848735.1 Planctomycetota bacterium
CATCCGGGCGAAGGTAGCCCGGCGCATCGCCGTGCGCACCCGTGCAAGCATGCACGCGCGACGGACCCGGCGGCGCGATTCGCGCCGTTCGTCGTCGCGGCGTAGCCTTCCGCCCCCTCGCCGACGAACCGATGGACCGCGACCGCCTCTTCGTGCTCGCCGCCGGCGTGTTGTTCGCGACCGGCGGCGCGGCGCTGAAGCTCGCCCCCGGACTCGCGCCGCTCGAGGTCGCGGGCCTGCGCTCCGCGATCGCCGCGCTCGTGATCCTCGCCTTCGTGCGCGAGAGCCGCGTCCGCCCCGACCTCGCCACGCTGCTGATCGCCGCGACCTACGCGGCGACCCTGATGCTCTTCTCGGTGGCGACGCGGCTGACGACCGCCGCGAACGCGGTCTTCCTCCAGTCGGCAGCGCCGATCTGGGTGATCCTGCTCGGTCCGCTCCTCCTCCGCGAACGCGTGCGTGCCCGCGACGGTGGCGTGCTCGCCGTGCTCGCGGTCGGCGCCTCGCTGTTCTTCCTCGCCGACGACCGCGCCAGCGCCACCGCTTCGGATCCCGCACTCGGCAACCTGCTCGCCGCGGGTTCGAGCCTGAGCTGGGCGGGCACCGTGCTCGGGCTGCGCGCGCTGAGCCGTCGCGGTGGACACCGCGCGGCGAACGCGGCGGCGCTCGGCAACGGCCTCGCGTTCGCGGCGGCCGCGCCCTTCTTCGGAGCGATCGGGAACGCGGGTGCCGCCGACTGGCTCGCCCTGCTCTACCTCGGCGTCGTGCAGGTCGGTCTCGCCTACACGCTCCTCACGAAGGCGGTGCAACGCGTGCCCGCGCTCGACGCGAGCCTGCTGTTGATGGTCGAGCCGGCCCTGAATCCCGTCTTCGCCTATCTCGTGCACGGCGAGCGGCCGGCCTCGCTGGCGCTGATCGGGGGTGCGATCGTGATCGCCGCGCTGCTGCTCAAGACCGTGCTGGACTCGCGCGAGGCCGGCTCAGGGCCGGCCTGATCGAGGACTCCCGCGACGGCACGCGCCGCGCATGGACCTCGCGCGTCGCGGCCGCGGTCGGGAAGGCCTGGGCTCCCCCGCCGGCGGGAACCGGTGCGGGACCCGGAGGGTCGCTCGGGTAGCGGGCCGATGCCCGCCCAAAGACCGGGCTCGTCAGCGCATCCGCTTGCGCTTCGAGAGGCTGCCGTCGCGCTCGATGATGTCCCCGAAGCCGGGTTCGCTCGAGAGCGAGATCGGCACCCCGAGCTCGTGGATCTTCGCCAGCAGGAGCTTCGCCGCGGGGCTCGGTCGGCCGTCGCGTGATTCCTCGCGCTGGAACCAGACCAGGAGCCGATCGCTCTGGCGCGACCCGATCATCATCACGGCCTCTTCCAGCTTGAGCGGCTCGCCGCCGATGGTCACCTTGCCGTCGAGGTCCACGCGCACCGTCAACACGTCCGGCGGCGGCGCGGCATGCGCCAGCCGCCAGATGGCGAGCACGGCGATGGCGACGAGGACGAGAGTGCCGAGGCGATGCATCGACGGGAGAACGACGCGCGGGTGAGTGCCGCGAATGCTAGCCAGAAGGAGACGACCGATCGCCAGGTCCTCCTTGATCGACGGGACGGGGTGGAGCGCCGTAGCGCATCGTCCAGGCGACCGCGAGGTCCGCGGCCCCCTCGCGCGTGGTCATCGCATCGAGCAGCCGCGATGGATCGGCGTCGATCGCGAGGTGCTCGAGATTGCGGCGGGAGACGAAGCCCTCGGCGACCGTGTGACTCAGGAACTCTCCGAGATGTCCGAAGTAGCCCTCGACGTCGAGCAGACCGCAGGGCTTCGCGTGGAGACCGAGCTGGGTCCAGGTCAGGACCTCGAAGATCTCCTCGAGCGTGCCGAAGCCCCCCGGCAGGGCGATGAAGGCATCCGAGAGTTCCGCCATCGCCGCCTTCCGCGCATGCATCGAGTCCACCTCGACCAGCCTGGTCAGGCCGCGATGCGCGACCTCGCGCTGGAACAGGGCGCTGGGCAGGACCCCGATCACTTCCCTGCCCGCGGCCAGCATCGCGTCGGCGACCACACCCATCAGGCCGACGCTCGCCCCGCCGTAGACCAGGTCGCAACCCCGCGCGGCGAGTTCGCGCGCGAGCGCGCGCGCGGCCTCGGTGTAGGCCGGTCGGTTCCCGGCGCGCGAACCGCAGTAGACGCACACGCGCCGGGCCCGCGTGCCGTTCGAAGCCCTCGCGACCTCGCTCATGCGGAGGGTGTAGCGGCGCGCGGCCCCGCGATCACGACGGGATCTCGACGCGCGCGTCGTGCGCCAGGGCGAAGAGCGCCATCGAGATCCGCTCGAGCGGGAGGCCGAACTGCTCGGCGACGAGCTCCCGATAACGGCGGAGCTGCTCGCCGTGGCGTGCGACGAGGAGCTCGAGCTCGTCGACACCGACCTGGTCCGTCTTGTAGTCGAGGATCTCCGCGCGCAGCAGTCGACCGCCCGCCTCGCGGTGGAGCACCAGCCGGTCGATCGAGCCCTCCTGGACACCCTCCGCGCCGACCCGCACGTAGCGATGCTCGTTGCGCGCCTCCGCGCCGGTGCCTGGCCGCGTGAGGAGGGCGCGCAAGCCCGGACGGGTCAGCGCCTGCTCCAGTTCGTCGAGACGCGCGCGCCGCCAGGACTCGTCTCGTCCCGGCAGGGCGAGGCGCAGCGCGCGCGACATCACGCGCTCGTCCCGCGGTTCGTCGATCCAGCGCACCGCGACGAGACCGACGTGGAAGGCGGTGCCGCGGTCCATCGCGTCGCGGTCGCGCAACGCGAAGAGCGCCTCGCGGTCGTGCGGCGTCGACGCGGGCGCGGCACGGTGGCGACGGCGCCGCGCGGTGACGAGCCTCGGCAGCTCGCGTGCCGGGCGTGGCGGCGGCGTCGGACGCAGCGCCTCGGCGTCGCGTTCGGCCTCGCACGCCGTGCCGAGCCGGTACCAGAGTTCCGGGCACTCGGAGTCGGGTCGCTCCGCACCGTCCTTCGCCGCACCCCGCAGGATCGAGGCGAGGGTGCCGCTGCAGATGGCGAGTCGGGCGCCGCCCTTCGTGTCCTTCGGCTCGCTGACGACCACGTGCAGCTCGCGCTTCGCGCGCGTGAGCGCCACGTAGAGGGCCGACAGCGACTCCTCGATCTGTCGGTCGAGGGTCGCGCGACACAGGGCGCTCATCTCGGGCAGGGCTTCGTGCAGCTCCTTCGGAATCCAGCGGACGACGCGCGGGATCGGGTCGCTCGGACGCGCGGGCGAGACCCAGGCGATGCGCCGCTTCGGCGACTCGCCCTCGAGCTTCGTCTCGAGGTCGGCCACGACGACCGCGTCGAACTCGAGTCCCTTGCTCTGGTGGACGTTCATGAGCGCGATCTCGCCGCCACCCGCGTGCTCGACGCGCGCCTTCATCACGAGGGCAGCGATCTCACCGGGACTGCGATCGGCACTCGCGGCGAGTCGCTCGACCACCGCGACCAACTGCTCGAGCCGCAGGGCCTCGTGGTCGTCGAGCACGGGGGCGAGCCGCCGTCGCCACTCGTCGATCACCGCGGCGACCCCGCGGGACTCGAAGAGCTTGCGCAGCCCGCGCGAGGCCGACGCCGTCTGGCCCGGCTCGGGGGCGCTGTGCGGCGGAATGCCGTCGAGTCCCACGAGCGGCGCGAGCGGCGAGCGCGCCAGATCGAACGCGGCCAGCGTGTCGATCGGGCACTCCGCGAGGCGCAGCGCCTGGAGCACCGCGAGCGGCGCCTCGCGGTCGAGGAGCGCGCCGCGGCCGACGATGCGCACGGCGTGGCCGTCGCGCTGCAACGCGCGCGCGAGCCGCGCGACGCTGTCGGTGCGTCGCACGATGACGCCGATGCTCGCCGTGCGCGGCAGCCGCGCACGCAGTCCGTGCACGATCTCGCGGACCGCCTCGACCTGGCGCGCGAACTCGGGACGAGAGCCGTCGCCGAACGGGACCGCGCGCAGTTCCACGAGGCCCTCGGGCGACGTGACCGCCGTCTCGTGCGTCGCGAAGCGCCTCTGCCACGCGGCGGCGGCGGCGCGCGCGTCCTCCTCGAATTCCTCGTGCTCGAGCAGCCGGCCGAACACGTGGTTCACGAACTCGATCACGCGCGGCGACGAGCGGTGCGAGCGCACGAGCTGCCGCTCCTCGATGTGCGTGGCCGCGGGACCGAGCAGTTCCGGCAGCTCGCCGAGCAGACGCGGCTCGCCGCCGCGCCAGCCGTAGATCGCCTGCTTCACGTCGCCGACGACGAAGAGACTCCGCTCCTCCTCTCCGCCCGCGACGAGCTCCTCGACCAACGGCGACAACGCGCGCCATTGCACGACGCTGGTGTCCTGGAACTCGTCGAGCAGGAGGTGCTGCACGCGCCCGTCGAGGCGGAACCAGATCTCCGTCAGAGCGGGCAGCTGGTTGCGCGAAGGGTCGAGCAGCGCGACCAGATCGGCGAACGAGGCGAGCCCCTTCTGACGGGCGAGCCGCGAGCGGTGCCGCGCGATCCGCGCGGCGAGGCTGGCCATCGCCTCGGTCATCCGCGCGTAGTCGTGACGCGACTTCGCGACGACCAGGCGTGCGAGCTCGTGATAGAGCTCCTCGACCTCGGTCGGGACCGCCGTCTTGTAGGACGTGAGCGCCTTGCCGGACACCGCCTGCTGCAAGAGCTTCCCGAACTGATTCGGGCGCCAGGCCTCGCCGCCGATCCCGATCGCGCGTTCGACCTTGGCCGCGTCCTTGCGGAGCTGATCGCCCAATCGCTTGTCGGGGCAAAGCTCGCCGAGGCGCTGCAGCGCGTCGCGGGTCCCGGCGGCGCTCTCGGCGCCACGAGGCGGGGGCACCGACCAGTCCCAGGCCTCCGGAAGCGAGTTCGAATACAGCTCCAGCAGGTCGCCGACCTGCTGCTCGACCGTCGCGACGACGGCCGCGACGCGTCGCCCCTGCACGAGCGAGAGGATCGTCGCGAGCAGCTCCTTCTCGTCGCCCTCCTCCAGCGCCGCGGCGATCGCCTCGAGGAGCAGACCCCGCTCCTCGCCGTCGTCCATCACGCGGGGCACTCCCGAGATGCCGAGCTCCGCGGCGGAGGCCGCGACGACTCCGGCGTGGAAGCTGTCGAGCGTGCGGATCTGGGCGCGCGGGAGACCGCGCACGAGTTCGGCGAGCAGCGCCGTCGCGGCCGACGCGTCGAAGGGCTCGGGTGCCGCATCGGCGCACTCGGCCGCCATCGCCCGCGCGAGCACGTCGCGGCGCGCGGGGTCGAGCACCGCCTCTGCGGCGCGGCGCAGGACCCGCGCCGCGATCTCTGCCGCCGCCGCGCGCGAGAACGTCGTCGCGAGGATGCGCCGCGGGTCGACGCCGCGACGCACGAGCGCGAGGTAACGGCTCGTCAACGCGAAGGTCTTGCCGGCTCCCGCCGAGGCGAGGATGCGCGTCGCGAGCGGCAGTGCGCCGTGATCCGTCATTCCGCGAGGTCCTCCTCACCCTCGTCCGCGTCGTCGGCCGCGATCGCGCTGCGGCAGAGGATCTCGAGTGGATCGCCCTCGCGCGGTCGGTACTGCGGATTCGGCGCGAACTCCGCCGCGCGGATCGCGGTGACGATGCGCTTCGCCTCGAGGACGGCCTCGTCGACCGCCGCAGCCACGGCGCTCGCCGCGAACCAACCGACGCGCGCCTGGCTCTCGCCGATCGCGAAGTAGCCGACCTCGACCGAGCTCACGACGGGCGCCTCCTCACCGAGCAGGCAAGACGCGTGTGCACGCACGAGGCGCTCGTAGAGCGGCAGCTGCAGGTCGAGCCACGCGCTCTCGGACTTGCCGCGGCCCGACGAGCGACGGTGCGCCTTGTCGGGTTCGTGGCCCTGCCTGGTCGTCTTGTAGTCGAGGACGCGCAGCTCCCACCCCGCGGGACCGCGACGACCCTCGAGCCGGTCGAAGGTCCCGGTGATGCGGATCGGCCGGCCATCGTCCATCGGCATCTCCCAATCCACCTTGGCCTCGATCGCGAGCGGCCGGAGATCCGCGGGGGCCTCGACGTGCGCGCGGGCGAACCACGCGAGGCGCTCGCGGAGGATCTGCCGCTGGATGCGGAGTCCGCCGCCGAGCCACCGACCCGCGCGTTCGCGGAGCACGACCTCGAGGAGCTCCTCGAGACGTGCGTTCAACGCCGACTCGGCGAGACGCGGTCGCCCCTCCGCGAACGCCGCGAGCTCTTCCCTGCCGTACGCCTCGAGGACCTTGTGCACGACCGAGCCGAAGGAGCGGTCGTCGAGCGCATCGCCGGCCGGGTCGTCGGTCTCGAGCTTCAGGACGTGGCGCAGCCAGAAGCGGTAGGGACAGGCGAGGTAGTCCTTGAACGCCGTCACCGCGATCGCGTCGAACGCGATCGGACCGGGTGGAGGTGTCGGGGCGCGGAAGCGACTGGTCGCGAGGACGGGCGCGGGCGGTGGCTCGACCTCGCTGGTGAGCGCGACGACGCGCCGCGCGAGCGCCGCGCCTTCCCCCGTGAGCAGGAGCGCGCTCGGCATGCGCGGCTCGCCGCGGCCGTCGCGGCGCCCGAGCGTGAAGCGCACCGGGCCGCGCGCGAGCAGGGTCGCGAGCACGTAGCGATCGCGCGCCAGACGAGCGCGCGCATCGGGCAGCCCGAGCGTGCGGCGGAGGGCGTCGGGCAGCAGCGGGTCGTCCGCCGACTGCGGCACGGCGCCGTCCTCGAAGCCGACGACGAGCGTGGCGCGCGCGCCGTCGAGCGGCAGTTCGAGCCACCCGACGAGATCGAGCGCGTCGTCGCGCGGAACGTCGGGGATGCGCGCGTCGCGGGCCAGCGCGACGATCGCCTCGAGCGCGCCGGCGACCTCGAGCTCGGCGCACAGCGCCGGCGGCGTCGCGGCGCAGCGCTCGAGGAGATCGAGCAGCGCGCGGATCGCGGCGTCGACGCGGCCGCGCTCCGCCCCCACGCCTTCGCGCGCGAGGACCTTGGCGAGCAGCGCGGCGATCGGCGCCGCGAACTCGGGGAGACGGCCGCGGTCCGGGAGCAGCGCGGCGAGTTCGCGGAGCCGCGCGTCGAGCGCCTCGAGGCCGGGGACGCCGCGCGTGTCGCGAAGCCAGTCCTTCGGCGTCGCGCGCTCGTGGTGATGGCGTCGCCAACGATCGAACGCGCGCAGGCCCTCGGTCCCGAGCAACGGCTCGAGATCGGCGAGCTGCGCGAGCCGACGCAGCGACCGGGTCGTCGGCTCGACGAGGAACTCGCGCAGCCGCTGCAGCAGGCGCAGCGGCGGCAGGCCGACGGCGCTCGACCCGCGCGCGTCGTGCACCGCGAGACCCTGCGCAACGAACTCGCGCGCGACGACGGCCGCGAGCGCGTCGTCGCAGAGGCCGAGCGTGATCGCATCGGCCGGCACGTCGTCGCCCGCCGCGAGCTCGGCGAAGAGCTCGAGCGCCGCCCTGGCCTGCGCCTGCGGATCGTCGACCCGTCGAACCACGGCGAGATCGACTTCGACCTCGAGCCTCGACCACGCCGCGACGTTCAGCGCGCCGAGCCGATCGAAGCGCGCCGCGTGCCGCGCCTCGGCGACGCACCACGGCACGATCTCCCCGCGCCAGGCCGCGAGGAACTCGCGCAGCTTCGGACTCGGATCGAGCACCGCGACGAGATGCAGCCGCCCGCTCGGACTCGCGGGCTCCGCGACGAATGCGTCGGGGTCGTCGAAGCCCTCCGCCGCCAGCGCTGCTCCCGCCGCCGCGACCGCGTCGTGCAGGCGGCGGTACCGATCGCCGTCGGCGTCGGCCGCGTCGGCGGCAGCCGCCACCGCATCGAGACCGAGCCGGGCCGCCGCGAGCTCGCGCCGCAGCCGCAGGAGCTGCTGCGCCTGCGCGATCGTGGCGGCCCCGTCCTGCGCGATCAGCGCCGCGTGCAGCGCGAGCACGCGCTGGGTCTCGTCGGCGAGCGGGCGCGGTCGTGGTTCGCCGAGCTCGCTCTCGATCCCCCCCACGCCGACGAGTCGCGGCGGCACGAGACGCAGGCCGCGAGCGTGGGCGGCTGCGCTGAGCTCCACGAGCAGCCGACGTCGCGCGCGCGCACCCGGCACGACGATCGTGTCCGCGGAGAGATCGAACTCCTCGGCCGTCGGGCTGGCCTCCGTAAGGAGCTCCCGGGCGAGCGCGGCGAGGGGTTCGCTCGCCGGCAGGAACCGCAACGGGGCGGCGGGTCGATCGTGGTCCTTCCGCACGGCGCGGATGCTAGCCCGCGCGGAGGGTGTCGCGCGACGGAGCGCGCGGCCCCGCGTTCAGACGCGCGGCCGCACCAGACTGCCGCGCGGCAGGTGGAAGACCGGGATGTGCGGCTGCGCGACGAACGGGAACGCGATGGCCTGCACGTAGAACTCGAGACCGACGAGGTTCGGGTCGTTCGGCAACGGCATCGCGACCTGGCTCTGCAGCGCGTAGACGCCGTGGAGCAGGAAGGCCGTGCCGAGGTCGCCGTAGAGGCGCACGGGCTCGGCGGTCGTCACGGGGCGCGACTCGCTGAGCATCACGTCCCAGACCACGCCGAGGTTCGACGGCAGGTCCGTCGACAGGTGGAGGGCGCTCCCGATCTGCGGCTCCTGCTCTCCGACCAGTGTCGTGCCGAGGAAGCGCGCCGGCGCCGGCTGCGATTCGGTCACGAGACCGTTCAGCGTGCCGCCGGAGCGCCAGCAGCCCAGGAGCTGGATCGGTGCCAGGATGGAGTTGCCGGTGACCGCGGTGCCGGAGAACTCGCTCGAGCGCACGGTCACGGGCGAGCGCGCGGTCGCGGGCACGTCGAAGCTGCAGTTCGTGTATCGGTTCCAGAGCAGGTTCGGCAGGGCACCGTCGACGTCGTAGACGATGCTCGAGTTGACGTAGTCGTTGTTCTGCTGCCACACGCGCATCGTGAAGCGGTTGCCGGCGACGTGGACGTCGCCGTCGAAGACCATCTCGCTGCCGTGGATGTCGAACTCCGCGGTGCGCGGCCAGACCCAGAAGGCCTTGCGGCCGGGGCCGGCGACGAAGTCGCTGTGATGGTGATGCACCATCGTGAGGCCGTTGGCCGTGCCCTGGATGTCGAGGACGTCGGCGTCGCAGGTCACGTCGCAATGCACGAAGCGGAACATGAACTGGTTCGTGCTCGTCGGCGTGCGGCGCATGCGCGCCAGCGTGCTGCCGTTCGCGAAGCTGCTGCGGAAGACGAACAGCATCGACATCAGGCCGTTGCCGTTGTCGGCGACGTCACAGCCGAGAGCGACCCCGTCCATCGCCACGAACTCGAGTTCCCCCATGCACATGCCGGTGGCCGTGCGGTCGTCGATCAGGATGCCGACGGGCAGGTTCGAGAACTCGCAGTGCTCCAGCATCAGCATCGACTCGTCGTCGAGCGCGCCATGGAGCCGGACGGCCGCGACGCCCTGCTGCTCGAACATGCAGCCGTGCACGTCGGCCATGTGCTGCCCGGGCATGCCCGCGGGTGCCATGCGGGCGTCGACCGCGACCTGGCCGCCCATCACGTGGAAGCCCTCGATGCGCGCGAACTGCGTGCGCAGCGCGAACACGGTGGCGTGGCTGCCGCCGTGGATCATCGTCATGCCCATGTGCGAGCCGCCGCGCACGATGAGTTCTCCGGCCAGGTGTCCCGGGCCGTGGATCTCCGTGAGCGGGGACTCGAGCGTGATCGCCGGCGTCGCCATCGGATCGACGGCGATCTCGAGCACATGCATGCCGCTGCCCGTGACGCGTGCCTGCTCCGCCGGGGAGAGCGCCGCCATGGCGAGCGTGCCGTTCGCGAGGCGGATCGCCTCGTCGAGCGAGAGCCGTTGGTCGCCGACGGCGCCGTGCGAGAGCGGATCGTCGACGTGCGCCGACAGGGACTGACCGAACAACGCCGTCGACGTGATGGCGACGGCGAACAAGGACTTCAACATGGTGGGACGCGGGGAACGGCGGGGCGGCGCGCGAAGAGTCTAGACGGCCCGTGCCGCGCGCGGCTCGGCGCAGCGCCGCGTCCCGACACGACGGAGCGCATTCGCGGTCGCGAGTTCGATCGCATGAGCGTCGCGGGACTCGCTATCGTCTCGCCCCGCCCCGCGATCTGCGCCTGCCTCGCTCGTCCCCGCCGCCCCACGGCGGGGTCCTCTCACCTCCCGTCCAGACCGCCGCGCTTCCCTGCGCGCCGGCCGGAGTCTCCATGCACCTGCGCAGCGTCCTGTTCGCCATCGCCACCCTCGGCGTGGCCACCGTCTCCACCGGCCCGCAGCTCGTCGCCCAAGGCTTCAACTGCGTGCTGCTCGGTCGGCACCACCAGTACGCGAACTACAACGACATCTGGGGCTACGTCGCGCCCAACGGCAAGGAATACGCGCTCCTCGGCGCGACGACCGGCCTGGTCGTGATCGACTGCAGCAACCCTGCGACCCCGGTCCAGCGCGGGTACTTCCCCTGGGCGACCTCCACCTGGCGCGACATCCGCACGTACGGCCACTACGCGTACGTGAGCAGCGAGGGCGGCGGCGGCTTCATGATCGTCGACCTCAGCAATCCGGACGCCCCGGTCAACCTCGGGATCTTCGGCACGAGCTACTTCGGCAACGCGCACAACATCTGCGTGGACGTCGGTGCCGGGAAGCTCTACCTCGCGGGCTGCAACACGGGCACGCCGGTCTTCGATCTCGCGGCCAATCCCGCCAATCCGCCATTCCTCGGCTACCTGACCGGCTCCGGCAACAGCAACTACTTCCACGACCTCTGCGTCGAGAACGGCTATGCGTTCGGCTCGATGATCTACAACGGTGTGCTGCGGATCACGGATGTGACGACGCCGCTCCCCGGCGCGATCCTGAGCAACACGGCGACGCCCTCGACCTTCACGCACAATGCCTGGCCCAACGCGGGCCACACGCTGATCGTGACCACCGACGAGCGCGCCGGCGGTGTCGTGAAGTTCTTCGACATCACGAACAAGTCGGCGCCGATCGCGCGCGGCCAGTTCACGCCGAACCCGGTCTCGATCCCGCACAACGCCTTCATCGTCGGCGACCTCTGCCACGTGAGCTGGTACACCGAGGGTTACCAGTGCATCGACGTCAGCGACCCGAACAATCCCCGCCAGGTCGCAGCCTATGACACCTGGCCGGGTGCGAGCGGCGGCTACAACGGCGCGTGGGGCGTCTACCCCTTCCAGCCCTCGGGCAACATCTACGTCAGCGACATCACGACCGGGCTCTACGTCGTGCGGCCGCAGATCACCGACCTCGCGATCGCCCACACCCCGCTCGCGAGCACGACGAACGAGGACGGCCCGTATGCGGTGGTCGCGACGGTCACGGGCTCCAATCCCCTCGGCGGGGTCTCGCTCGCCTACCGTGTCGGCGGCGGCTCGTTCACGACCGTGGCGATGGCGCCGACCGCGAACCCCAACGAATACGCGGCCTCGATCCCGGGCCAGGACGCGATCGCGTCGGTCGAATACCACATCGACGCGCAGGACAGCGTCGCCGCCCGGCGCAGCCCGCAGGCCGGTGAGCACGCGTTCATCGTCGGCACCTTCACGACCGTGTGGTCCGACGACTTCGAGACGGACCGCGGCTGGACGCACGGCATGACGGCCACGCAGGACGATTGGCAGCGCGGCGCACCGCTCGGCCGCTCGGGGACCTCCGGCGGCGTGGCCTGGTCCGACCCGTCGAGCGCCCCTTCGGGCACGAACGTCTGGGGCAACGACCTCGGCGGCACGGGATTCAACGGGAGCTATGGGAACGGCGTGGGGAACTGGCTGCAGTCCCCTCTCATCCCGACGGGCGGCGTGGGCGGCCTCAAGCTGCGCTTCCAGCGCTGGCTCACGCTGGCCGCCGGTGACACGGCGAGCGTGCTCGTCAATGGCGTCGTCGTCTGGACCAGCTCCGCGGCGATCCGCGACACGGCCTGGCAGGAGATCACGCTCGACATCGCGGCGATCGCCCAGGGCCAGAGCAGCGTGACGCTGCGCTTCGAGCTGAGCACCAACGCGACGAACATCGCCGGCGGCTGGAACCTCGATGACGTGCTGCTCTTCTCCGCCTCCGACGCCGCGCCGCCGCTCTTCTACGGCAATGCAACGCCGGGGACCGGTGGCCTCGCGCCGGTGATCGGCCTGTCCGCATCCGCCCGCATCGGCACGACGACGGACATCACGGGGTCGAGCATCCTCGCGAACGCGAACGCCTTCGTGTTCCTCAACCTCCTGCCGGACGCCACGTCGTTGCTCGGCTTCGAGCTGCTCGTCTCGCCGCTCGCGGCGATCACGGTCGCGCAGGTCGCCTCCGGCAGCGGGAACGCGAGCTGGTCGCTGTCGATCCCGAACGACCCGGCGCTCGACGACATCTACCTCTACTCCCAGTGGATCGTGCTCGACGGCGGCGCGCCGGGCGGGCTCTTCTCCGCGTCGCGCGGCATGCGCTTCCGCATCCACCAGGATTGACGGCGATGTTCCTCGGCACCGGTGTGCTCGCCCTCGCGTGCTCCCTCGCCGCCGACCACGGGCGTGCCGAGCCCCGCTTCCACGCGGTGGCCTACGTCACCGATCCGCTCTCGCACGGCACGCTCGGCGATTCGCTGCTCTCCCTCGAGGAGGCGATCCTCCTCCACAACGGCCAGCTCGCGTTCAACCAGCTCTCGCTCACCGAGCAGGCTCAGCTCAGCCTGATCCCGGGCACGGGCAATACCACCGACGTGACCTGGATCGACATCGACGGCACGAGCACGCCGGTCATCACCATCGAGCGCGACCTCTCGCCGGTGCTCGACACGTCGTTCGGGCTGCTCATCAAGGGCTTCAACGAGCCGCCCGTCCTCGACTTCTCGGGTGCGAACCTGACCCGCGGCCTGCTCGCGCCCGCCAACTCGCTCGCGCTCGAGGACCTCGTGTTCTCGGGCGGCCCGTATGGGGTCGACGTCATGCAGACGGACGTCGCCGGTCAGTCCGGTGCCACGCTGCGTCGCGTGCGCTTCGAGAACCAGGCGCAGTTCGGCCTGCGCGTGCGCGCCACGACGCCGGGCGGGATCGGCCGCGTCATCCTCGAGGATTGCGCATTCGCGAACGTCCCCGAAGCGGTGCTGCACGACGAGTCGGGGTCCGGCCGCACGACGATCTTCGAGGCGCGCAATCTCTCGATCCGCGGCGCGGCCCGCGGTCTGGAGCTCGTGCTCGGCAACGGCGGGAGCGGTCGCTACACGCTCGATCGCCTCGAGATCGACGCGGGCATCACCGGTCTGCGGATCCTGCGCCCCTTTGGAGCGAGCCGCCTCGTGGCGATCGAGAGCACGGCGCTCCGCGTGCAGGCGCCGCTCGCGGTCTCGATCGAGACGACGCCGCTCGCGCCGACCAGCGTCGCGCTGCGGCTCTGGCTCCTGAGCGCCACGCCCTCGGGCACCGCGCTCCTTCTCGGCGCAACGGGTCACCGGCTCATCGGCACGCTCGACGAGATCACGTTCGAGGGCGCCGCACGCATCGCCGCCGGCGCCTCTCCCGTCCCGCTCGCCCTCGCGAACCTGCGCGGTCGCAATGCGAGCATCTCGCTCGCCACCGATCCCGTGCAGCCCTTCGTGCTGAGCGATTCGCGCTTCGACCAGTGCCAGATCCTCAATGCGGGGACCGCGCCGATCGCGTTCGCGAACTGCTGCGTCGTCGGCGGCTCGCTCGGCGGCACCGCGAATGCGCCGATCCTGTGCTCGGACAGCCATCTCGCCTGCGCGACCACGCACGTGCAGCAGACGCGTCCGCTCGCGGCGCCCCAGCTCGGCTCGATGAGCCTCTCGCCCAACGACGTGCTGATCGGGGCTTCGGTCCAGTTCCACGCCGACCTGCCCGCCGGCCTCGCCGGGATCTTCCTGTTGGGCTCGATCGATCCCGATCCGATCCTGCTGCCGCAGCCCTTTCACCTCTATTCGATCCCCGCGCTCACGGTGACGCTGCCCGGCATCTACCGCGCCCAGCAATCGCTCAGCCTGCCGGTGCCCAACCAACCATGGCTGGCTGGATTCGAGTTCGCCGCACAGCTCGTGGTGGTCCCGGACCCCGGCACGATCGCGCCGCCGATCCAGCTCCCGCCCGGGCGGCGCTTCGTGCTGCGTTGATGCCGCGTCCGCGGCGGAGCCTCGGCGCGCGCGCCCTCGCGATCGGCGCGGTGATCGCGGCGGGGCTCGCCTCGCGTGGGATCGAGGCGATCGCGACGGGCCCGTTGGGGAAGTACCCCGGAGATGCGCTCTGGGCGCTCATGGTCTTCCTGGGCCTCGGCCTGCTGGCGCGCACGGCGAGCACGTTGCGCCTGGGTGCCGCGGCCTTCGCGATCGCCGCGCTCGTCGAGACGAGCCAGCTCTGGCATCCGGCCTGGCTCGACGCGATCCGCGCCACGACGCTCGGCCACCTCGTGCTCGGCTCCTGGTTCGCGCCCGGCGACTTCGTCGCGTATGCCATCGGCGTGGCCCTGGGCGTCGGGAGCGAGCTCGTCCTCGCGCGCGGCCGGACCACGCCCCCGACGCGGCGATCCACCCTGGATTCGGAGCCATGACCAGGCTCGTCACCGAGCGCCTCGTGATCGACGATCTAACGTCCGCCGACGCGGGCTTCCTCGTCGTCCTGCTCAACGAGCCGTCCTTCCTCCAGAACATCGGCGACCGCGGCGTGCGCGACGAAGCCGGGGCGCACCGTTATCTCGCCGAGGGTCCGTTCGCGAGCTACCGCCGGCACGGGTTCGGACTCTGGGCCGTCCGCCTCCTCGCCGACCGCCGCCCGATCGGCATCTGCGGTCTCCTCAAGCGGGACGCGCTCGACGACGTCGACATCGGCTTCGCCTTCCTGCCCGCCTACTGGGGCGCCGGTTATGCGCAGGAAGCTGCAGCGCGCGTGCTCGCGCATGCCCACGAGGAGCTGAAACTCCCGCGCGTGGTCGCGATCACCGCGCCTCACAACGAACGCTCGGCGAAGCTCCTCGAGAAGCTCGGCCTGCGATTCCAACGCGAGATCCGACTCGGCGCGGAGCAGCAGCCGACGCGGCTCTTCGCACCGCCGGAGAGCGAGGGCAACCCGTAACGCCGCGCCTCGGCCCGACTACCATGCGCGCCGCCGTCATGAGCCCCTCGACCCGCCTGCCCCTCCTCGCTCTCGCCCTCGCGCTGACCGTTCGCGTGCAAACCTGCGCGCAGGAAACCGGCGCCAAGGCCCCCGAATACGCGCTCACGCATCAGGAGCTCGTCCCGCTCGCGGAGCAGAACCATGCCTACCGCTGGCTCAACGTGATGCAGGAGGCGGCGGCGCGCGACGTCGACCGCCACGGCGCGATGCCCACCGTGCTCTCGCGGCAGATGCACATCTGGGCGGTCGCGATGTACGACGCGTGGGCGGCGTACGACGCGCGCGCCGTCGGCACCCGATTCGGCGGGGATCTCCGACGCCCGCCGGAGGAGCGCACCCTGGCGGCGAAGAACACGGCGATCAGCCACGCGAGCTACAAGGCCCTGCTCTTCGTCTTCCCCGAGGAGCGCGAGTACCTCAGCGCCGAGATGAAGGCGATGGGCTACGACCCGACCGACGAGTCCACGGATCCGCGCAGCCCCGTCGGGGTCGGCAATTGCGCGGCGCAGGCGGTGATCGACCATCGCCGCCGCGACGGCGCGAACCAGTTCGGCGACGAGGTCGGCTGCGACGGCACGCCCTATTCGGACTACACCTATTACCGGCCCGTGAACCCGGTCGATCGCATCCTCGATCCCGACCGCTGGCAGCCCATCACCTTCACCAGGCCCGACGGCACGCGCTTCACCCCCGGCTTCCTCACGCCGCATTGGTACCGCGTGACGCCGTTTGCGCTGGAGAGCTCGGCGCAGTTCCGGCCCGGTCCCCCGCCGCTCTCGACCACCGATCCGGAGACGCTGAAGCGCGAGACGCAGGCGGTGATCGACTACAACGCGACGCTCACGGACGAGCAGAAGGCGATCGTCGAATTCATGCGCGACGGCCCCCGTTCGACGGGACAGAGCGGCCACTGGCTGCGGTTCGCCCAGGACGTCTCGCGGCGCGATCGGCACGACCTCGACCGCGACGTGAAGCTCTACTTCGCCATCGCCAACGTCGCGTTCGACGCATTCATCTCCTGCTGGGAGACCAAGCGCCATTACGACTCCTCGCGGCCGTGGACGCTCGTCCGCCACTTCTTCGCGGGCGAGAAGGTGCGCGGCTGGGCCGGCCCCCAGGGCGGCGTGATCGAGATGGCCGCCGAGGACTGGCACCCGTATTCGCCGCGCGTCTTCATCACGCCACCCTTCCCGGGCTACACCTCCGGCCACGCCACGGTCAGCGGCGCGTGCTCGAAGATGCTCGAGCTCTTCACCGGGAGCGATCGCTACGGCGCCACCGAGCTGCGCCGCTGCTGCGTGCTCACCGAGACCCGGAGCGGCGACGAGGTCGCGCTCGATCTGCCCACCTTCTCGGCGACGGCGGAGATGGCGGCGCTCTCGCGCGCGATGGGTGGCTACCACATCCCGATCGACAATGACGTCGGCCTGAAGGTCGGCCGCGAGATCGCCGTCTGGTCCTGGCCGCGATACCAGGCCTGGTTCGACGGCACGGCGCAAGTCCGGCGCTGAGCTCGCGAATCCGGCCCGGCCGCGAAACGTCCTACGCCGTCCCGGGGCCCCTCGGCATGATGCGCCGATGCGCCCAGCTCTGCGATTGCCGCTCGTCTGCCTCGTGCTCGGTTCCGCCGCGGTGGCGCAGCACCAGCCACCCGACCCGGGGCATTCGCGACACGGCGCCAGCTTCGACGAGGGACCGCGCCAGGCTGCCTATCCGATGCCTGGCATGTCGTCGCAGGTGCACATGGCGATCGCCGGGCTCTCGCCGGCGGCGCAGGCGATGTTCGACCAGGCGCTCTGCCAGCTGCATGGCTTCTGGTACTTCGAGAGCGAGCGCTCCTTCCGCCAGGTGGCCAAGGAACACCCCGACTGCGCGATGGCGTATTGGGGCATGGCCATGTGCAACGCCGAGGCGGTCGAGCGGGCCGTCGGATTCATCGCGCAGGCCGTCGTGCGCGGCGCGTCGGTGCCGGTCTACGAGCAGCGCTGGATCGACGCCCTGGCCGCCTATTACCAGATCGACGATGCGGCGCGCGTCGAGCTGCGTTCGGGAGATGCCGGGCGGGTCGGGGTGGCCATCGCCGCGCTCGTGAAGAAGAACGAGGAGCGACCCAAGGAGCTGAAGGAGACCCTGGGCCGGCAGCTCGTGAAGGACTTCGGCACGGTCGTGCACGAATTCCCCGAGGACACCGAGGCCATGGCGCTCCTCGCCGTGCAGATCTGGCATCTCTACGACTGGGGTTCGGGCGTCCCGATCGTCTCGCACGCCGCGATCGACTCGCTGCTCGACCAGGTCTTCGCCAAGGCTCCGCGGCACCCGGCCCACCATTACCGGATCCATCTCTGGGACCAGGAGAAGGGCGAGCGCGCCCTGCGCTCCGCCGCCGTGATCGGCGAGACGGCACCCGGCATCGCGCATCAATGGCACATGGCCGGCCATATCTATGCCGGGCAGCATCGTCACTTCGCCGCGGCATGGCAGCAGGAGGCGAGCGGGCGGGTCGACCACGCGCACCAGATGCGCGATTCCGTGATGCCCTTCCTGATCCACAACTACGGCCACAATCAGGGCTGGCTGGCGCACAGCCTGTCGAACGTCGGTCGACTCGAGCGCGCGTTGGCGGTGGCGAAGAACCTGGCGGAACTGCCCCGGCACCCGCGTTGGAACGACCTCGCGGAGGGCGACAGCATCGCCAGCGAGGCGCGGACGGCGATCGTCGCGACCTGCGAGGACCACGAGGCGTGGGAGACGCTGCTCGCCCTGGCAGCCGACGGTCACCTCGAGCAGAGCGAGTCGGCGATGGGTGAGGTCGTGCGGCTGACCGGACTCGGCCGCGCCTGCTTCCGCCTCCAGCGTCGTCAGGAGGCCGAGGCGCACGTCGCGGCGGCAAAGGCGCTGCTGCCGAAGGCGCGCGCGGAGCGAGCGAAGCGTCTCGACGAGGCGGAGGACGAGGCGCTGGCGAGCAAGCGCGACCGTCCGTCGATCGATCGGACCCTGGACGAGGCGCAACGCCGGTCCACCGACGTCGTGCGCGCGGTCCTGGATCTGCAGAAGACCCTCGAGGGCGAGCGTCTGCTCGCGAACGGGGACGCGAAGGGCGCGGCGACGCTGTTCGCCGAGCTCGAGCATTTCCCGAAGACACTGCTGGCCGATGCCTGGTTGGCGGCCGGCGAGCCCGCCAAGGCCGTGGAGATCCTCGAGGCGGAGAACAAGGAGAACCCGCATCGCGCCGCGACCATGCTGCGGCTGGCGATCGCCTACGACGCCCAGCCGAAGGACGAGGCGCTCGCGGCCAAGCGGAGCGAGCACCTCGAGCAATGCGCAGAGCACCTCGACCTGGGCGCTCTCGCGGCTTCTCCGCTGTATCGCCGCCACGGTGGCAGCGGCATCGCCGCTGCGCGTGGCGTGAATGCCGACGCAGCTTCGAGCGAGACGGCGGGCTGCGGCGAGGACTTCGGCACGCGTCCCGCGCTGGCGACGCTCGGACCGGCCCATTGGCAGCCGTCGCCGGCGCCGGCCCTCGATCTGCCTTCGGCGAGCGGTGGCCGTCACACCCTGGCCAGCCACCGCGGCCGACCGACCCTGGTCGTCTTCTATCTCGGCTTCGGCTGTCTGCACTGCGTCGAACAGCTCCAGGCCCTGCACCCGCGCGCCGCCGAGTTCGCGGCCGCGGGGATCGACGTGATCGCGGTCGGCACCGACGACACCGCGAAGGCCGCCGCGAACCTCGCCGATCTGTCGGAGGCGGAGCGCTTCACGTTCCCGCTCCTGGCCGATCCGGAGCACGCCGCATTCCGCGCCTGGCGCTGCTTCGACGACTTCGAGGACGTGCCCTTGCACGGCACCTTCCTCGTCGACGGCGAGGGCAAGGTGCGCTGGCAGGACCTCGGCGCCGAGCCCTTTACGCAGTTCGACTGGCTGCTGACCGAGAGCCGGCGCCTGCTCGCACTGCGCATGGGCGCCGCCGCGGGATCGAAGTAGACGGAAGGCCGCGGCGCGCGGCGCGCGGACGTTCGACCGAAGTTCCAGCCGTGGTCGCCGACGGCGCCGAAGGAAGCGGTCAGACCCTCGCCCTGTCCTCCATCTGCATCCCTCGCGCGCGCGATCACGGTCCTCGCCGTCCTGGCTGTTCCGGCCAACGCCCAGGTCGAGCGGACTCGCTTCGAGCCGTCGGCAATGCCCGCTCGACGCGAGCGGGCGTCGGCCCTCGACGCCGGACGCCGCCCGAGGACCGGCGGGATCGAGGATGGCGCGGTCCGGCCTGCTCCTCGAGTCGAAGCTCCCCGGCCGCGTGCGCCTCGCGGCCATCGCGCCGACCGCGCTTCGTTGCGCCTTCGTGGTCGTGTCTGGTGCTGCGGCCACCTAGGCTGCGTGGGTGGACGACGCGATTGCGAAGCTGCTGGCGGCGGTCGCCGTCGGCGAACCCGGCGCTGCCGATCGCCTGCTGCCGCTGGTCTACGACGAGCTGCGGCGACTGGCCCAGCGCGAGCTCGCGCGCGAGCGGCCGGGGCACACGCTGCAGGCGACGGCGCTCGTGCACGAAGCGTGGCTGCGGCTGTGCGGCGATGGCGCCGCGCCCTTCCACGGCAGCGGTCCGTTCTTCGCCGCCGCCGCGACCTCGATCCGCCGCATTCTGGTCGAAGCGGCGCGCGCCCGCAGCGCGCAGAAGCGCGGCGGCGGCTGGCAGCGGGTGACGCTCGCCGGTGTCGCCGCGCGCCCCGAAGTCGACCACGACGAACTGCTCGACCTCGACGCCAGCCTGCAGCAGCTTGCGGCGGAGGACCCGCGCAAGGCCCGGCTCGTCGAGCTGCGCTACTTCGCCGGCCTGTCGCTCGACGAATGCGCCGATGCCCTCGGCATCGCCCCGGCCACCGCCGATCGCGATTGGGCCTACGCGCGCGCATGGCTGTTCGATCGCCTGCGCGGTCCGGACCCGGCCTGAGCGGGCCGCCGCGCGGAGGGGGCGTCGCGAGAAATCGTGCGCGGCGTGAGGCTCGCCGCCGCCGTCTGGCGCAGGACGGACC
>JADLHO010000154.1 GCA_020848735.1 Planctomycetota bacterium
ACGCGCGTAGACGCCGATGTCGGCATTGGTGAAGGCGCGTAGCTCGAGCCGCTCGGTCGCGAGCGTGGGGATCGCGTGCGGGGGCTCGGTTGCTCGGGTCCTGACCAGCTCGCCGCGGCAATGGCGCGCGAGCCCCTCCAGCGTGTTCTTCCAGCCGACTTCGCAGCCGGCGAAGAACGCGTCGGCAACCGACCCGGTCGGGAAGCCGGACTGCTCCACCGTGAGCGTGCAGCCGCCGCCGGTGCGCCTCGCGATGCGGAACTCGGTGGCGAGGGCACGCCCGTCGAAAGGCAAGGCGCCCTCGCGCCGCGCGAGGTAGCGGAAGGCGACGAGCCGCAGTCGCTGCGGCGCCTCGAGGACCTCGATCGTCGCGGCGGTGACGTAGTCGGGGAGGTCTTCCTCGGCGCCCCACGCGGCGACCCAATCGCCCCCCACCTGCGGCGCGACGATGGCACGCGAAGCGCCCCACCACGCGCGGATCGCCGAAGGCTCGAGCAGCATCGCGAACGCACGCTCGGCGGGGACGGGCAGATCGACGGATCGCGTATGGCTGCGGGTCGTCATGTCGCGGCGAGGGGAACTGGGGCCGCGGAGATTAGCGAGCCCTCGCCCCTCATCGCAGCGGCGAGGCGCGTAGAACTCCGCCATGCACGCGAACGTCCGTCCGCTCACGCTCGCCCTCGCGTTGGTCCTCGGCATCACGCCGCGTGCCCAGGATCCGGCCGTCGTCGCCCCGCCGAGGCGCATCACGCCCGAAGCGCTCGCGCGCGTGCGCGCGTTGCTCGACGAGGCCATCACCGCGCGCGGCATCCCCGGCGGCGTCGCCGCATTCGCGTTCCGCGAGGGAGAGATCAGCACCGTCGCCGTCGGCCACGTCGATCGCGAGCGCAAGACCCCGATCACCGCCGAGGCCTGGATGCTCTCGGGCAGCATCGGCAAGACCTACCTCGGCCTCGTCGCCGCGCGCCTCGCCGCCGCCGGCGAAATCGACCTCGATGCGAAGCTCGTCGAGACCCTGCCGGAGGTCGAGTGGTTCGCGCGCCTGCCGAACCACGAGTCACTCACGCTGCGCCAGCTGCTCCGTCACGAGAGCGGGCTCGCCGACCACGTCCACAGCGAGGCCTTCCAGAAGGCGCTGCTCGCGGATCCCGAGCGGTCCTGGAGCGCCGAGGAGCTGCTCGGGTACGCGCACGAGGGCAAGGCACTCTTCCCCGCCGGCACGCGCTGGGCCTATGCCGACACGAACCACGTCGTCGCGGGACTCGCGATCGAGACCCTCGTGAAGAGGAGCTGGGACGAGCTGCTCCGCACGCTCGTGCTCGAACCGCTCGAGCTGCGCGAGACGAAGCCCAGCGCATCGCGCGTGTTGCCGGGCCTCGTGCAGGGTCACGCGAGCGGCCTGATCCTCCACCGCGGCCCCGTGCTCGATGAGGACGGTCGCTACTTCGTGAACCCCGACTTCGAGGACCGCGGCGGCGGTCTCTACTGCACGACGCGCGACCTCGCGCGCTTCTGCCGCGCCTTGTTCTGCTCGCCGGCCATCGACGAGCGCACGCGCGCCCTCATGAGCGACGGCGTCGCGACCAGGTCGCGCGTGTGCGAGCGCTATGGCCTCGGCCTGATGATCGACCCGAGCCCACATGGACCGCGGCTCGGCCACGCCGGCTTCATGCCCGGCTACCTGAGCCGGATGAGCTGGTATCCGGAGCCCGGACTCGTCGTCGCGATCCAGTTCGACACCGATGATCTGCGCGCCCTCGGCGCGAGCCTCGAGACCTGGACCGATCGCATCGCCGCGGCGCTGACGGCGACCGGCGACTGAGCCGTCCCGATTCGGGAGCCCTTGCCGCGCCAGGCACGCCGCGCCCCACGCGCGTGCCAGGATTCGCTGCCGGGCCCGCGCCCCCTCGCAACGTCGCGCCACGATCCTGCGATCCGGGGTACGGCGGCGGAGGGCGCGGCGTCCGGCCTCATCCGGGCGCGTTCCGCGGCTCAGAACTCGAGCTCGACGGTCTGCCCCGCGATCACCTCGACCTGGCGCGGCTCGGTCCACGTGCCATTGCGATTGACGACGATGCGCCATGGCCCCGGCTCGAGCGTGTCCAAGGTGACCTGTCCGCCGCGGAGCGCCTGATTCACCGGCGCGGTGCTCCGCGACTCGTCCCCGGCCCAGGTCGCTCGTGCCATCGCTGGACCCTCGCTCGCCGTGACGCGCACGGTGACCCTGCCGGCGAACCCCAGCGTCAGGTCCACGCCGTCCGTGACGCTGCCGCGTGCGACCTGCACGGGCGCGCACTGCCCCGACGTATGACCCTTGGCAGCGGCGCGCACCACGAGGGGTGTGCTCGGATCGACGCCGCGCAGTTCGTAGCGCCCCTGCGCGTCCGTCTTGGACCGACTCGCGCCGTCACCGCCGAACTGGATCGAACCCATCCCCTCGATCGAGAGGTTGGAGACGAAGGTCGGCGTCGTCGACGGGGCTGCGGCATTCGCGGTGGCGACGCTGATGAGCGCATCGGCAACCGGCGCTCCGCGGGCGTCGGTGACCGTGCCGCGCAGGATCGTCGTGTCGAGATCGATGTCGAACTTGTTCTCGCCGTCGCGCAGGACGACCCGGACATCGATCGCCATCACGCGGTCGCGATGCGAGATGCGCAGCCGATGCTCGCCCGCCGTGAGCTCATTCAGCCGATACGCCCCATCGGCGGCGCTGCGGACGCCCGGCCCCTGCCGCATGCGCATCTCGAGCTGCTCCCGGCCATTGCCCTTCGGCGCTTCGTCGACGACGCCCTGCCGGAAGGTGATGCGCGCACCCGCGAGCGGCTGACCGTTCTCCCGCACGACGCCGACGAGCCGCGCGCTGGCCGGCTTCTGCAGCGTGACGACGGACTTCTGGCCGTCGACGACCTCGACCTTCTCGAAGCCCTTCGGCACCTCCGCCGCTTGCTGCTTCGCCTCGGCGGAGGCGAAACGCCACTGCGCGTCGCCGCCGCGCTGCGATAGGCCGAACCAATGCTCGCCCGGCGCGAGGTTCTCGAAGACCGCGACGCCGCGCTTGTCGGTCTGGACGGAGTTCCGCTCGCCCGAGGGCTGGCGATCCTCGACCTGGGCGCCGACGGCCAGCGCCCCATCCAGCTCCACCACCTGCACTTCGACGGTGCCGCCGCGGAGCAGGGTCACGTTCCGCTCGAGGTCGCCGTGCTCCGGGCAGGTGAAGTCCTCGCTCCGGTAAGGCGCGTATTCCCGGCGATGCGCGCGCAGGATCACGCTCTTGCCGGGGATCGAGTTCAGGACGGCGAGACCTGCGGCGTCCGTCCGCGCCTGCCGCATGGGGCTCTCCTGCCCCCAGGACCCGAACCCCGGCTCCTGCTGCGATTGGGTGTCGGGCGTCCGTGGGGCGATCGACACGGTGACGCCCTGCAGCGGCGTGCCGTCGGCCGAGTTGACGCGCACGGTGACCTTCGGTGTCGGAGAGAGTTCGACGATGCCGAGATCGATCGTTCCGACGGCAGGCAACTCGATGTCCGAACGCCTCTGCGCGAGATAGCCCAGCGCCTCGACGACCAGCGAGAGCCGCTGCTTGCCCTTGGGACGCAGATTGGCGAGCGTCACGAGCCCATCCGGGTAGCGGCGGATCGCCGCACCACCGCCGGGGAAGTACATCGCCCCGTTGCGTGCCGGGTCGGAGAGCCGCTCGACGACGGAGAGCTGCTCGATGGGCGCCCTGCTCACGGAGTCGACCGCCTTGAACACGACGGTCACACCGTGCTCGTAGCGAAGCTCGACTCCGCTCGTGCCCGCGGCGACGTCGACGCGCGCGCTGCAGTCGGAGCTGATGCCGAAGCCGCGGCCGTCCTGGGAGCCCCAGACCGTGTAGCTGCGGCCGACGACGAGCCCGCGCAGGACGAACTCGCCGTTTGCGGCGACCTCCGCGATGCGCTCGCCCGTCGACTGGCCGAACTCACCCCCGTAATCACCGAAGACGACCGGCTGGCCGTCGAGGATGATCGCGCCGCGCTG
Source organism: Planctomycetota bacterium (assembly GCA_020848735.1). Lineage (GTDB taxonomy): Bacteria > Planctomycetota > UBA1135 > UBA1135 > UBA2386 > JACRLW01. The sequence continues at coordinate 4,021 of JADLHO010000154.1, forward strand.
GTCGTTCGCATCGCGCGATCGCGTGGGCGCAGCTCGCACCTGCAGGGACTTCGTGCCGGAGGGCACGCCGACCAGCGTTCCCCGGATCGTCGCACCGGGTTCGACGACGAGCACGAGGTCGGCGAGCGTGGCACCGGGTGCGACCTTCAAGCCGTCGACGCGCGTGACCGGGTGATCGACATGGACCGCGCGCAGCGAGAAGTCACCGGCCGGCACGTGCGCGATCTCGAAGCGACCCTCCGCGTCGCTCAGGGCTCGCTCGCCGCGTTCGGTGAGTGCGAAGAACTCGGGGCTCCGTCCGAGGACCGATTCGTAGAAGCCGTCCCCGCGGTCGCCGCGGAACACCATCGCCTCGGCCACCGGCTTGCCCGCGCGATCGACCACACGGCCCGAGACGATCGCTCCGCGCCGCAGCGTGACCGTGCCCACGTCGACGTCCTGGTCGATCGGTCGTTTCACCGTCTGCGAGCCCAGGCTGTAGCCCCGCAGGCGCGCGATGAGTTCGACGTAGGGCCCCTTGCCACGGGCGCCGAGCCGGAAGCGCCCCTCGGCGTCGGTCTTGGTCTCGGCGCGCTGCGCGTGCATCGCGCGCAGACGCGCGATCAGGGTCTGCGGGCTGGAGTCCATCTGCTCCTCGATGGTGAGCGACTCCCAATCCGCCTGCGGCACCGCCTGCACCTCCACGTCGGCGAGAGCCGCGCCCGACTCGTCGACGACCTGCCCCACGATGGCGACCTCGCTCGCTCCCACGTGCACCGACGGGTTCGAGGCCTCGATGGCCGAGCGCTCGGCGTCCTCGATCGCGGCGAGCTCCTCCAGCGAGCCGACGCTGCGCGGCGCGGCCGTGCCACCCGAGTCCGCCGCCGCCGCACCCGGATCGATCCAGGGCGCCTCGTCGCCGCCGCTGCCGAATGCCAGCCAGGCGACGAAGACCAGGATCGGAACGAGGAGCAGGACACCGAGCGCACGGGACTTCTGCATGGGGCCTCTGCAACGCGAAGCGGGAATCTCGGCTCCCGCGTGGGCGGAGTGAAGACACCCGTGACACCCTCCGCCAGGGGGAGGACCTGCCGATTGCGGGATTGCGACCTCCGTGCCGCCATCGAGGCGCTGCCCGGCCGCGATGCGAGGGGCGTTAACGGCGAGTCCCGGCGGGGCGTCCGGAGCTCACCATGCGAATGACCACGTTCCGACCCGCGGCTGCAGTCCTCGCCCTCGGCGCGACGATCCTCGGAGTCCGAGGGCAGGAGGCGGCGGCCCCGCAGTTCGCGCCGGGCCCCACGAGCCCGATCGCGACGGGCCCGATGAGCGGTCGGCCCGTGCTCGCCGATCTGGACGGCGACCTGGATCTCGACCTCGTGCTCGCGTGCGGCACGTGCTGCGGCTCGGAGCCCCACCCCGACAGCGGGCGCGTGAAGGTCTTCCTCAACGACGGGCGAGGCGGGTTCGCGGCCGCCGATGAGGACGGCGTCGTGGTCGGACCGTCGGTCCGCAAGGTCGCCGTCGGTGATCTCGACGGCGATGGACGACCGGACCTCGTCGCGTGCGAGCACGACAGCTACCTCGTCACGACGCTGCGCAACGTCGGCAAAGGGCGCCTCGTCCCCTTCCCGACCTCGCCCTTCGCCGCCGCGACGGGCGAGCACCCGCATACGCACGAACTCCTCCTCGCGGATCTCGACGCCGATGGCCGGCTCGACGTGGTGACCTCGAACGCCGACGACAACTCGATCAGCGTGCTGCTCGGCGACGGCAAGGGCGGCTTCGCGCCGGCCGAGGGCTCGCCCTTCGCGACGCCCTGGCGTCACCCCTATGACGGTCTCGCGGCCGGTGACCTCGACCGCGACGGCAAGCTCGACATCGTGGCCCCACTCCTCCGCGATGGGCGCATCGCCGTCCTGCGCGGCGACGGCAAGGGCCGGTTGAGCGCGTCGCGCGAACTGGTGACGCAGGTGCTCGCGAGACCCGGCTATGTCGTCCTCGCCGACATCGACCGCGACGGCGACCTCGACGCCCTCTCGACGCATGACGACGTCGGCGACGTGAGCGTGCTCGTGAACGACGGCGAGGGTCGGCTGCTGCAACCGAAGGGACCACCGCTCGCCTTCGAGTCCTCGCTCTGGGGCATCGCGAGCGGCGATCTCGACGGCGACGGCATCCTCGATCTCGCGTTCGGCTCGGCGAGCGGCGACCAGCTCGTGCTCGCGCGCGGCGACGGTCGCGGCGAGTTCACCGAGTTCGCCCGGCTCGGCGCGGGTCGCTTCGCCAACTACCCGGCGATCGGCGACCTCGACGGCGACGGTCTCGCGGACCTCGTGGTGTCCTGCTACGGCAGCGGAGAGGTCCACGTCATGCTCGCGCGGCCCCGCCGCCGCGATTGAGAACCGACCTCGCCGGTCGCGCGGCATCATGCGCGCATGGCGCTCGGTTCGACCCCCGCGCGGATCGCCCCGGTCCCTCCCCGTGTCTTCGTCGGCGAGGAGGCGCTCGCGCGACCGCTGGTCGAGACGGTCGCCGAACTCCTCGCGCGCCGGCGTGTGCCCGCCGGGCCGTCGCTGCTCCTCGTGACGGGCGCCGCGGGCAGCGGCAAGACGAGCGCGGCGTGCCACCTCGCCGCGGTCTTCGCGGACGAAGCGCGACTCTCGATCCAAGACGATGCAACGATCGAGGAACTGACCCGATGGCGCAGCGCGGCCTCACCCGACGCGCTGCTGGTCGCCACCACGCGAGAGCCGACGCGGATCGCCGACGCGACGCATTGCCGGCTCGCCACCTGGGACGACGACGACTGCCTCGCGTGGCTCGCCTGCCACGATCGCGTCCGCGCCGCCGACGCCTACGCGCGCTGGCGGGCCACCGAGCTGCCGCACGATCTGCGCGACCGGCCGGCGCTCTGCGCGAAGCTGCTCGCGGCCTTGCTCGCACGCGAGGATCTCCCCGATGCGTTCTCCGCCATCGACGCCGCGGTCGCCGCCGAGGGCGATGGGGAGGCGCTCGAGCGCCTGCGTCATGCGGCCGTGCTCGCCGTCTCGGGTGCGCTCTCGCCCGACCGGCGGCCGCCGAAGCTCGAGCAGGGCTGGCTCGCCTCGGGCACGGTGCGCTCGCGGCTGGCAGCGCAGTTCCTCCTCGATGCGCTCGAGCTGCGCCACGCCTTCGATCCGCGGCTCGTGCGCATCAGCTCCTCGATGCTCGTCGCCGCCACGCACCTGGTGCTCGGCGATCCGGAGCGCTCGCGACGACTGCTCGCGCTCGCCGACGGCATCGATGCTCCCCGGATCGCCTGGTGGCTCTCGATCCTGTGCGCCGCCCTCGACACCTTCCGCCCGCCCTTGCGCGAGCTCCACGATCCCGTCGGGACCTTCGCGCCGAAGCTCGACGCGCGCGGCCTCGTGTTCTCCGGGTCGCTCCGCCACATCGTGCTCGAGTCCGCCCGACTCACCGACGCGGAGTTCCGTGACGTCGACGCGACGGGCATCGACCTGAGCGGCGCCGACGCCGAGCGGCTGCGCGCGGACCGCGCGATCCTGCGCGGTGCCGACCTGCGCGCGGCGAAGCTCGTCCTCGCCTCCCTGTGCGGCGCGGATCTGCGCGCGGCGAAACTCCAGACGGCGGTGCTCCGCGGTGCCGATCTCCGCGAGGCGGACCTCCGCGGCGCGTCGTTCCAGTCCAACGATCTGCGCTTCGTCCGCGCGGACCGCGCGGTGCTCCGAGGCCTCGATCTCCGTTCCGTCCTGCTCGATGGCGCGATCCTCGACGGCGCGGACCTCCGCGCGGCTCGACTCTCCCAGAAGCGGTTCGACGGCCTCTCCGCGGTCGGCGCCGACTTCTCCGACGCGGATCTGAGCGCCAGCGTCTGCCGAGCTGCGAAGCTGCGCGGCGCGCGCCTCTGCGGCGCACGGCTCGCCGAGCTCGACGCCGAGGGCGCCGACTTGCGCGACGCCGATCTCAGCCGCGCGAGCTTCCACCTCGGGAGCACGCGCGGCGGCCTGGTCGGCTCCGAGCTCGCGAGCGAGGGGACGCGCACGGGCTTCTACACCGACGAAGCGCTCGACGACTCCTTCGCGGCCCCCGAGCTCGTGAGGAAGGCGAACCTCTGCGACGTCGATCTCCGCGGAGCGAAGCTCGAAGGCACCGACTTCTATCTCGTCGACGTGCGCGGCGCGCGGCTCGACCCGGCGCAGGTCGAGTGGTTGCGACGTTGCAAGGCGATCTTCGAGCGACCCCGACGAACTTGACCCGCGCTTCCGTGGCGCCCCCTCGCTAGAGTCCCGCGCACCGACGGAGGAGCGATCCCCATCAGTACCGCGGTCGAGGCTGGCCGAGCCGACGACGCCGCGCGAAAGGGGAGGATCGCCGAAGGGTGCGCGCTTCGCCGCCGCGCGCCTTGGACGAGCGGGTCAAGACCCGCCGTCTGTCGCACCGCGCGAGCGGTGCGGAGCGCCTCGGCTGGATCCGTTCTCGTTTCGCCCCCGTTCGATTCCCGGGTGTCCGCGCGATCCGCGGCCCATCGGGTGCTCGCCACGCGGTCGGGCAGTTCGGCATCGCAGCGGCCCTGTGGCCGTCAGCCGGAGCGCAGAGGACTCCGTCGTCACGGAACGACAGCCCTGCCACGCCTCTCCCACGGCGGCTCCGATGATCGAGACGACCCTTCGCGTGCCACGCGCGACGCTGCGCGATCGCCTGCTCGCGCTCTGCCATGACGACACGACGAGCGGGCAGGAGGACCGCGGCCTCAGCGTCCTCTGCAGCCAGCTCGACGAACTCGGTGCGACCCTGCACCTGCAGCCGATCGCGCCCGGTCGCACGAACGTGCTCGCGACCTGGGGAGCACCGCGGGTGCTCTTCTCGACGCACCTCGACACGGTTCCGCCCTACCTGCCACCGAGCGTCGACGGTGAACTCGTGCGCGGACGCGGCACCGCGGACGCGAAGGGTCAGATCGTCGCGCAGCTCGCCGCCATCGAATCGCTGCTCGCCGCGGGGCACTCCGGCCTCGGTTGGCTCGGCGTCGTCGGCGAGGAGACCGACTCGATCGGTGCGATCCGCGCCCTCGAGCTCGCGCCCGAACTCCGAGCCGTGCTCGTCGTCATCGCCGGCGAGCCGACGCGCAACCTGCTCGCGACGGGCCAACGCGGCATCCTCGATCTCGAGCTGCGCTGCCAGGGCATCGCCGCACACTCCGGCACACCCGAACTCGGTCGCTCCGCGATCACGATGTTGTTGGACTGGCTCCAGCGCGTGCGCGGGGTGCCGCAGCGCGTCGATCCGGAGCTGGGACCCGAGGTCTTCAACATCGGGCGCATCGGCGGCGGCGATGCGCTGAACGTGCTCGCCACCGATGCCTGGGCACGGCTCTTCGTGCGCGCGATCCCCGACTCCGACTTCGCGAACGAGGTGCGCCGGCACGCACCGGAGGACGGCGTGATGCGCATCGTGCACGCCACGCCACCCGATCGCTTCCCGGCGATCGACGGCTTCGCGCGCGCGCCGGTGACCTTCGGTTCCGATGCCCCGCGCCTGCGCGTCCTGGCGAAGAACGGCCAGGTCGTCCTCGTCGGGCCCGGTTCGATCGCCGTCGCGCACACGCTCGACGAGCACATCTCCCTCGCCGAACTCGAGGCCGGGGCTTCGCTCTGCATCGCCCTCGCCGAACGCCATCTCCAGGTCCGTCCGTCGCTCCGTTCGTCGCCATGAACGCCCCATCGCCCGACCCCACGGTCGTCCTCCCACGACCCGCCGTGCCCGTCGACCCACAGGTCTTCGGGCGACCGATCGTGTTGAAGTTCGGCGGCAGTTCCGTCGCCGATGCCGACCGCATGCGCCAGGTCGCCGACCGCGTGTGCGCGGTGTTGCCCACTCCGGCGCTGGTCGTGCTCTCCGCGACCGCCGGCACGACGGACGCGCTCCTCGATCTCGCCCGCGCGGCGGCGAACGGCGATGCGGCGCGTGCCCATGCCCTGCGCGATGCCATCGTCGCCCGTCACCGCACGCTCGACGCGTGCCTGCAGGACGAGTCGAACCCGCTCCTCGAGGCCGCGCTCGCGAGCCTCGACCGCAGCGTCGATGCGGCGCTCACCCGGGCGCTGCCACCGCTCGCGCAGGCCGACGCACTCGCCGCGCACGGCGAACGCCTCTCGACCGCGTGCTTCACGGCCCTGCTGCGGAAGCGCGGCGTGGCGACCACGCCGATCGACGCACGCGAGCTCGTCACGACGGACGACGCGTTCGGCAACGCGCGGCCGGATCGCGCGATGCTCGCGCGACGCGCCGTCGAGCGGCTCGCGGCACCGCTGACGAACGGCGAGGTCCTCGTCACCGAGGGCTTCGTGGGCGCCACCGCCGATGGCCGCACGACGACGCTCGGTCGCGGTGGCTCGGACTATTCCGCGGCGCTGTTCGGCGCGGCGCTCGGTGCACGCGAGGTGCAGATCTGGACCGACGTCGAAGGCGTGCACAGCGCGGACCCGCGCGTCGTGCCCGACGCACGTCCGATCGAGCTGCTCTCGTTCGCGGAGGCTGCGGAGCTCGCCGCGTTCGGGGCGAAGGTGCTCCATCCCGCGACGATCCAGCCCGCGGTCGAGGCCAACGTCCCCGTCACCGTCCGCCACACCCTGCGCCCCGACGGCCGCTTCACGACGATCACGGGGCGCATCGCGGAGCAACGCGCGGTCACCGCGGTCGCGAGCCGCTCGCCCATCACGGTCCTCACGATCACGTCGTCGCGCATGCTCGCGCAGGCCGGCTTCCTCGCGCGGCTCTTCGACGTCTTCGCACGACACCGCGTCAGCGTCGACGTCGTCGCGACCGCGGAGGTCGCCGTGAGTCTCACGGTCGACGCGGACGTCGGCATCGAAGCGCTCGCGCGCGAGCTCGCCGAGTTCGCGCACGTGCAGGTCGTCCGCGACCGTGCGCTGGACGCGCTGATCGGCGAACGCCTGCGACGCTCGCGCACGGTCGCGCCACGGGTCCTCGAGTCGCTCGCCGACTTCGACGTCGAGCTGCTCACCTTCGGTGCGAACGACAGCAACCTGAGCCTGATCGTCCCGCGCGCGGTCGAGCACCACGTGGTGCGCCGCCTGCATGCCAGCTTCTTCGAGACGCCGGCGCTCGCCGGCCGGAGGGATCGATGAACGAGTCGCGGATCGGACTGTTCGGCAAGGGCCGGCTCGGCAGCGCGATCGCGGCCGCGGCCGGTGCTCGCCTCGCCTGGTGCGTCTCGCGCGAGGCGCCGCCGCCTCAGCCCGTGGCGGTCGCGATCGAGGCGAGCAGCGGCAAGGTCGTTTCCGACCGCCTCGCGTGGGCGTTGGAACGGCAGGTCGACCTCGTGATCGGCAGCACGGGCTGGGAGATCACCGATCTGGCGGCGCGGGTCGGCGAACGGATCGGCGTCGTCGTGGCGCCGAACTTCTCGCTCGCGGTCGCGCTGCTCGCACGCCTCGCCACCGTGCTCGGCCGCTTCGCCGCTCACGATCCGACGCGCGATCCGTACCTGGTCGAGCACCACCACGCGAAGAAGCACGACGCGCCCTCGGGCACGGCGCGTCTCCTCGCACGCCAGCTCATCGCCGCGTGTCCGCGCAAGCGCAGCTTCGGCTTCGCCCAAACGAACGCACCGCTGCCCGACGACGTGCTCAGCGTCGCGAGCGTGCGCGCGGGTGCGACGTACTCCTCGCATTGGATCGGCATCGACGCGCCGGCCGAGGTCCTCGAGATCCGCCACGAGGCGCGCAGCGCCGCGGCCTTCGCGCAGGGTGCGCTGGCGGCGGCCGACTGGGTGCGCGGCCGTCGCGGGGTCTTCGCCTTCGACGACGTCGCGCGCGAGCTGCTCGAGCCCCTCTTCGCGCCGGTCGTCGGAGGTGGGCGATGAACACGCCCTTCCAGGGTCTCGCCGTGGCGCTGGCCACCCCGTTCGATCGGGACGGCGCGTTGGATGTCCCGGCGTTCCGTCGACTCGTCCGGCACGTCGCGCTCGGCGGCGCCGACACGCTCGTCGTGCTCGGTTCGACGGGCGAGGCCGCTGCCCTCGACGAGGGTGAGCGCGACGAACTCATCGATGCCTGTCTCGAGGAGGCCGGACCCGCGCAGGTCGTCGCCGGCACCGGGCATGCGTCGACGCGCCAGAGCTGTCGCTGGACGTCTCGCGCGCTGCAGCTCGGTGTCGCGGGTGCGCTCGTCGTCGTGCCGCCCTACGTGAAGCCGGGTCCCGCGGGCCTGCGCGCGCACTTCGCGGCGATCGCCGAGGCCGCGCCCGGCCTGCCGCTCATCGCCTACAACGTGCCGGGTCGCACGGGCACGAACCTCGTCCCCGAGGTGCTCGCCACGCTCTGGGCGATCCCGAGCGTCGTCGCGCTCAAGGAGTCGTCGGGCAACCTCGAGCAGATCGCGCGGATCGCCGCCGAGCTCCCGCCGCAGAAGACGCTGCTCGCGGGTGACGACGCGCTGGCCCTGCCCTCGATCGCGTGCGGTGCCGAGGGCCTCGTCTCGGTCGCGGGCAACGTCGCGCCACGCCATGTCGCCGAACTCGTCGGCGCGGCGCGCCGCGGCGATCGCACGCTCGCGCGCGAGTGCGAGCGCCGCGTTCGCCCGCTCGTCGCCGCGTTGTTCGCCGAGAGCAATCCGATCCCGCTCAAGGCGGCGCTCGCGGAGCTCGGGCTCGGAACCGACCACGTGCGCCTGCCGCTGACCATAGCGGAGGCGGGGACGCGGCGGCGCATCGCGCTCGCGCTGGCCGCGCTCGGCGAGGCGGTGCACGCATGAACGGATCCGCACTCGCGGCCTTCTTCTCGCGGACCGATGCGGAGCTCGCCACCGATGCCGCGTGGCCGGAGGCCCACGACGCGCTGCTCGCCGCCCTCGAGAGCGGTCACGTGCGCGCCGCTTCACGTGCCGACGACGGCACCTGGCACACGCACGACTGGGTCAAGCGCGCGATCCTGCTCGGTTTCAGGCGCACGAGCGTCGCGCCGATCGACGGGTTCTTCGACAAGACCGCATTCCCGCCGCGGGCGATGACCCTCGACGACGGCGTGCGCATCGTCCCCGGCGGCACCTCGATCCGCCGCGGTGCGCACCTCGCGCGCGGCGTCGTCCTGATGCCGCCGGCCTTCGTCAACGTCGGCGCGCACGTGGGCGAGGGGACCATGATCGACAGCCACGCTCTCGTCGGGAGCTGCGCGCAGGTCGGTCGCAAGGTCCATCTCTCCGCGGGGGCACAGCTCGGCGGCGTGCTCGAGCCGGTCCACGCGCGGCCCGTCGTCGTCGAGGACGGAGCGTTCCTCGGGGCGCTGACCGGGATCTTCGAAGGCGTGGTCGTGCGCGAGCATGCCGTGCTCGCCGCGGGCGTCGTCCTCACGGCTTCGACGCCGATCTTCGACCTCATCCACGGGCGCGAGCTCACGCGTGAGGTCCCGGCCGGGGCGGTCGTCGTCGCGGGCTCACGCCCGGCCGGCGGCGAGTTCGCGCGCGCGCGCGGCCTGATGCTCGGCGCGGCCTGCATCGTGAAGTACCGCGACGCCCGCACCGACGCCGCCCTCGCCCTCGAGCAGGCGCTGCGCGGTTGATCCCGGGCTCAGCGCGGCGCGGTCCCCGGTGGCTCGTCCGCGAGACCCACCACGAGGAAGCCGAGCTCACCGGGGTCTTCGAACTTCGCCCTCACGCCACCCGTGAGAAACGTGATGTAGACCGGTTCACCCCGCCGCTTCGCCGCCTCGGCGAACGCGAGCAACCGTTCGGGCTCCGGGCTGTGAGCGCTGTCGATGACGACCGTGTGCTGGCAGAGCTCGAGGCTCAGGGCGGTCCGGCGCTCGTCGAGCCTGGTCAGCTCGAGGATCCGCTCGTGAAGGGTCTGCTGCTCGCGCTGCCGCTCGGGACCGGGCGGAGCTCCGGCGCAGCCGCAGAGGATGGCCAGGACGACGATGAGATGGCGGAATGCGCCGAGCGCGCGGGTGTCGGTGGGGTTCATGGGACTGGATCCTCGAGACCGGCCGAAGGTGGCCGAAGCGGCCCGGCCGGAAGTCGGCGGAAGGGGCTGCGTCAGACCGGACCGTTCCCTGGCAATGAGCACCGGATGCCCCTCGGACGTCACAGTTCCCAGATCGAGCAGGGCCGCGAGCCTTCGCATCGCAGGATCACGTCCGGCTCGCCGCCGGCTCCGATGGTCGCGAGGGCGCGGCTCCGACCGGACTCCGCGGCCTCGCTAGACTGCCCCCGTGGTCTCTCCCCTGTCGACGCACGCCAGCCTGCTGGCGCGATTGCAGACGGGCTCCGACGGTGCGGCGTGGTCGGAGTTCACCGCCCGCTATCGCGACCTCATCCTGGGCTATGCGCTTCGCCGCGGACTCCAGGCAGCCGACGCGGAAGACCTCGTGCAGGATGTGTTCCTCGCGCTCAGCAACGGGATGAAGGACTTCGTCTACGACCCGCAGCGGGGACGCTTCCGCGGCTTCCTCAAGACGATCGCGGTCCGCGCCATCGGCAAGCGGCTCCGGAGGTCCAGGGGCCACCTCGCGCAGAGCGCTGCCGAGGAGCTGATCGAGGCGACTCCGCAGGTCCAGGCCGAGGACGGCGACTGGGAGGCGGAATGGCGTCAGTACCACCTGCGGGCGGCGATGCTGCGGGTGCGCAGCGAGTTCCGGGCCTCGGACCTGCTGGCCTTCGAACTGCTGACCCGCGATGGCAAGGACGCGAAGAGCGTCGCGCAGGAGCTCGGCATCAGCGTGGACTCCGCGTATCAGGCGAAGTCGCGGATCTTGAAGCGGCTCAAGACGCTCGTCGCGGAGCAGGTCGCCGAGGAAGGGTGATGGCGCGAGGGCCCGGCCCGGCGAGGCGAGTCCCATGACGGATCGCGACCCCCATTCGTCGCCCGACGTGGTCTCGTGGTTCGACGACGACCAGATCCTCGAGCGTGAGCTCAAGGCCGTCCTCGGCATGCCCGGCAATGCGCCGGTGATCGCCGGCTATGGCCAGCTCCGCGAGCTCGCACGCGGCGGGCAGGGCGTCGTCTACTCCGCCCTGCAACTCGGCACGAAGCGCGTCGTGGCGGTGAAGGTCCTGCGCGAAGGTCCGAGCGATGGCGCGCGCGGCGTGCGGCGCTTCGAGCGCGAGGTCGACCTCGCGGCTTCGCTCGCGCACCCGAACGTCGTCGCGCTCTTCGACAGCGGGACCACTCCGGACGGCCGCCCCTTCCTGGTGATGGAGCTCGTCGACGGCCCGACGATCGACCATGCGCCGCAGCTCGACGCGATCCGTGGCCGGGACGTCGCACGCGCGGACCTCGATCGCGTCGTCGAACTGCTCGCGCAGGTCTGTGACGGCGTGGCCTACGCGCATCGCCGCGGCGTCGTGCACCGCGATCTCAAGCCGAGCAACATCCGCCTCGACCGCGACGGCCGACCGAAGGTCCTCGACTTCGGACTCGCGAAGAACCTCGATGGCGGAGCCGGGGCCCTGACCCTGACCGCCAGCGGCTCCGGAGCGACCTTCCTCGGCTCCCTCCCCTGGGCGAGCCCGGAGCAGGCACTCGGCCGCAACGACGACATCGATGTCCGCAGCGACGTCTATGCGCTCGGCGTCATCGCGTACCAGCTCCTGACCGGGCGCTTCCCCTACGACGTCGAGTCCGATCTCCGCTCGACGCTCAACACGATCGTGCACGTCGTACCGATCGCGCCGCGCCGGCTGATCGGGATCTCCCCGGACCTCGAGACCATCGTCCTGCGTTGCCTGCAGAAGGATCAGGAGCGCCGCTACCAATCGGCCGCGGACCTCGCGCGCGATCTGCGCCGCTATCTCGCGGGCGAGGCCATCGAGGCGCGTCGCGACAGCACCTGGTACACGCTGCGGATGACGGCGCGGCGCCATCGTCTCGCCGTCGTCGCGACGGCACTCGTGCTGGTCTCCCTGGTCGCGGGACTCGCCGTGTCGCTGAGCTTCTGGCGTCTGTCGGAGCGACAGGCTCTGGCCGCGACGAACGCCGCCGGCCGTGCGGATGCGGCACGCCAGCTCGCCGAACAGCAGAAGCAGTCCGCGCTCGAATCGGCGCGCCGCGCCGAGTCCGCGATGCGCTTCTTCGCCGAGACGATGGTCGCCGTCGATCCCAACGTCGTCGGCCGCGACGTGAAGATGATCGACGTCGTGAAGCGGGCCTCGCAGGACCTGCTGACGCGCTTCGCCGACGACCCCGACGCGAAGAGCTTCTACCTCATCAAGCTGATCGAGATCCTGCGCAACTTCGGCGACCACGTTGCCGCCCTCGAACTCGCGCAGGCCGCGGTGACGACCGCCGAGACCGCGTGGGGCAAGGTCGACTCGCGATCGCTGTTCGCGCGCGCGAATCTCGCCTTGATCCTTCATCGCGTGGGGAGGAGCACCGAAGCGCTGCCGATCCTCGAGGCCGACGCAGCGCTCGTGCGCGGCGACGCGACGCTCCGCAACCCCTCGACGGGCCACGTGTTCACGAACCTCGGCTTCGTGCTGCTCGCCCTCGACCGGGTCGACGACGCGGAGGCCGCGTTCCGCGAGGCGATCGCGATCGGCGTGTCCGCGGAGCGCGAATCCGAGGCGAAGAGCCTCGCGCTGGAGACGCTCGCCGCCATCGCCGGCTACCGCGGCAAGCCGACCGAGGCCCTGGGCCTGCTCCGCGAATCGCTCCCGCTGCGGGTCGCGGCACTGGGTCCCGAGCACCTGCTCACGCTGCGCTGCGCGAACAACCTCGCGTTCTACCTCGGTGACCTCGGCGAACACGCCGAGGCAGAGGCCATCCTGCGCGAGAACGTCGCGATCGCGCGGCGCCGTCTGGGCGATCGTCACCTCGACACGCTCTCGGCGATCAACAACCACGCACACCACCTCGAGATGCTCGGGCGACTCGACGAGGCGCACGCGCTCCTGACCGAGTGCCTCGAGGGTCGGATCGCGATGCTCGGCGAGGAGGCCGCGCACACGCTCATCACGATGAGCAACCTCGCCACGCTCACGCACAAGCGCAACGACGTGCCGGCCGCGGAGGCGCTCTTCCGTCGCTCGATCGAGATCGCGACGCGCACGCAGGGTCCCGAGCACACCGACGTGCTCATCAAGCGCAACAACCTCGCGCGGCTGCTCGTCGAGGACGGCCGCGTGGCCGAGGCGGTCGCCACGATGCGCGAGGTCGTCGAGGCCGCGGCGAAGCGACTCGGCGAGGACCACCTCACCACGACCCGCTTCCGCTGCAACCTCGGCACCTATCTGAACAAGGCCGGCGAGACCGCGACCGCGGAAGTCGAGCTGCGCCACACGCTCCGCGTGCTCGAGGCAGGTCTCGGCGCGGCGAACCAGGAGACGCGCAGCGCCCGCGCGCGCCTCGCCGAAGTCCTGCGCACGAGCGGCCGCGCCGCCGAAGCGGACGCACTCGAGCCCGCGGCGAAGACCTCGGACGGCCGTTGAGAGTGGATGTGCGCGCTCAGTCCTTGCGCGGCGTCGCGAACTCGGCGAGCGCGAAGCGCACGCTGACGACGAACGGCGCCTCGCCCGCGACCCAATGGCCGTAGCTCGTCGCCACGAAGCTTCCGTCGGGCAGCTTCTCGAGACCCGGATAGCCGCAATCCCACGCGTTCTGGTTGTCCATGAGGCGCACGCGGTGCTGGCCCCCGCCACCGCCGACGAGGTCCTGCCACGATCCGACCCACACGACCCAGTCGCCGCGCGTGGGACTCGCCGCGTCCATGTCGCGGAAGGTCACGACGAGGCGCCCGTCGTCGGCCCATTGGGCGACGTGCCGATCGCCGGTGAGCGCCGCGGCGAGCGGAATCGGCGCCGACCAGCTCGCGCCCTCGTCCGTCGAGAAGACGACCTGCGAGCGCCACGCGCGGCTGTTCTCGCGCAGCAGGAGCGCGAGCGTGCCGCCCTCGGGTGAGCGCACGACCCCGGGCTCGCAGAGCTGCATCGAAGCTCCGCTCCAGATCGCCGTCGGCGGCGACCAGCTCAGTCCGCCGTCCTCGCTCAGCGTCTGGTAGAGCGTGAAGCGCGCGGGCTTCTGCGGCTTCGCACCGGCGCGGATGAAGCGACCGTCGTCGTGGAACCACGCCGCATAGCGGCCATCGCGCAGCCGCGCCACGCTCCCCATCGCGACGATGCCGCCGAACTCGCCGATCGGGGCGAGCTCGGTCCAGGTCTCGCCGTCGTCGTCGCTGACCGCGCTGCGGATCGGATACAGACCGGAGAAGAGCACGAGCCGGCGACGGCCCTCGCGATCGACGGTGCGGTGGATCGTCGGGGTCTCGAGCGAACTCGCCCAGTTCTCCGGAACGGGCAAGCGCGGCGACCAGGAGCGGCCGCCGTCCGTCGAGCGCTTGAGCAGGATCGCGCCCTTGCCGTGCCCCTTGGGGTAGACGCAGAGGATCGTCTTGCCGTCTTCGAGCAGCACGGTCGTCGGGTGACCGAGGTACTGCTTCGCTTCGCGATCGACGACGCTCCGCCGCGCCTCGTCGCCCGCCAGGTCGAGCATCGCCGGCCCCGCTTCGCCGCTGCCGGGCACGAGCTCCGCCGCGAGCGGCACGGACTCACCCTGCAACGCGAAGCGCACGATGCGCAGCGGCACGCCGCGCGAGGCGAGCGCGATGCGCGTCACCACCCGATCGGCGGCGAGCGCGCGCCGGAGCCGCTCCTCGCCGCCGACGCGCGCGACACAGCCCTCCGCATCCGCGACGAGTTCGATCGACGTCGCCGCCGGCAGCTCCCCGAGCTCGAGCAACTCGTCGTCGAGCCAGATCCCGGCGCTCTTCGTATCCCGCAGTTCGACGTGCAGCGTGAACGCCGCACCACTCGGGCGCCGCATCGCGAGCAGCGCCGCCTGGGCATCGGTCGCCGCGAATGCGCCCGCCTCGCTCCGCCAACGCAGCGGCTCGTAGGCCGCCTCGCGCGGAACGCCGTCCTGCACGAACTCGGCGCTCTGTGCGGACGCGGGAGCGGCGCAGGACAGGACGGCGGCCAGGGCGCAGGCCGCGGATCGATGAGTCGTCATGGAGGGCTGCATCGCCGCGCGGTCGCCGCCACCCGTGGCGGGCGCGGGCGCGGCGGGTCGGGAGGACGGGGCTGCGGATGATGCCTTCCGGCGTCGCGAACGCGAGGCCGCGGGCTTCCGGCTCACGAGGCGACCGCGCGCCACAGTCCCGCCGAGCCGCGCCGAGGGATCCCTCGCTCAGCGTCGGTCGTCGGCCCTGGCCCGAACCGCTTTCGCACCGCCCTCGCCGACGCGGACCACCGAGCCGGATGGCGGCAGGGAGCCCTCCGCCTCCTCCGCGGCACGCTGCTCCTCGGCGCTCAGCCAATAGCGCTCGCACGCCGGCACTTCGCTCGGGTCGACGAGCCGCCAACCCAGGCGCTGCGCCGTCGCCTCGTTCGTAAGCGCCCGGTAAACCCCACGTCGGTCTTCTCCCGGAACGACGCCCAGCAGGCCGCAGGTGCCGATCACCGAGTGGATCCCCGCCGCGCGCTGCCCGCCCTCGGCCTCGACGGCGAAGAGCCACCTCCTCCGGCCGACGGCGACCGCACGCATCCGGTTCTCGACGCCGTTGTTGTCGATCGCGAGCCGGTCATCGTCGAGTCAACGGGAAGGGTTCCACTGGCGAATTGAGCAGCCGATCGGGTCGCCGAGCGAACTCTTGGGCAGAGCGGTAGGCCTCAGCGCGAGTGACCAGAGACGCAACGTGTCGAGCAGCGACTTCGCCTCGCGCTGGCCCAATTCGCCCAGCGCAGCTTGATCGAGGTCCCCCCCCTCTGTCAGGGCAGTTGCCGCCTCCGCCTCGGCAGCAAGCAGCCCGAGCCCATCCAGCACTCTCCGCTGCCGAAGTGCTCCGCAGCCTCGGCTTCCCGTCTGCCTGAACACCGACCCAGCGGTTGGCGGCCCGAATCGTCGCCGTCGCCGTGACCGTCGCAGTCAGGCGGATCGTGACCGCCGACAACACTTGGGATGCACTACCATCAGAGTTCCTTCAGACTTGCCTCCCTTGCCACGCATAGCGTGCGGATCCGCGCGGCGGCAGCACGCAGAGCAGGCTCGTCGATGCGATCGAGCAAGGCGAGCGCTTCGTCGAACCTAGAGAGCTCGCGCAACGCCTCGGCCTTCATGATCAGCCATTGCGACTCGGACTCGTCGAGGAGCGGTATCAGCGCGCGCAGATTCGCCTCGCGTTCCCCGGGACCGGCATGCGGCGCGTCCGCGTGGGCGTCCGGGTAGCGCGCGGGATCGTTGCTTCGCCACCACGCCTCGATGCGCACGTCGCGCTCTTCGCTCAGGCCGTTCGCCAGACCGTTACGCAGGGCGCGGTAGTAGTCCTGCTCGTCCGGCAGGCACACGCGCTCTGCGGCGCGCCACTCAGGCGGAACGCCAGCGTCGCTTGTGCACCAATCGCGATCGACGTGTCCCACGATGCGGCTACGGAGCAGCCAGAAGCACATCGAGCATCCGGGGCATTTCACGATGCGCGGCTGCCTGGGCAGCATCGGTGTCTCGACCCAACCGTCGGTAAACCGCCGCATCCCGAAGGTGTTGCCCGAGACGATCGTCGTCCTGCGCACGAAGACGTGGCAGGCCGGGCACTCTCGGACTTCGTCAGGGCCGAGCTTCATCGAGATCCCCTGCACGCCGTCAGCTCGGGATGAAAGCGGGCCGGGGGGATGACTCTCCGAGCCCCTCGAATCGACTCGGCGTGCAGCCCTCGACCTCGCGAGACACGAAACACAGGGCGCGGCGCCGCGAAGCCGTCAGCTGCTCCGCCAAGCAGCCCATGGAACGGTCGATTGGATTGCAGACCCATGAACGCTCCATCACTCCACGCGCCAAGGCAGCGCTCCGATCTCACGCAGCTGTCGCGCCGCCTCCTCGCTCCCGGTGGCGGCCGCACGACGCAGCCATTGGATTGCACCGAAGGGATCGGGGTCCGCCACCCTGCTCCACAGATTCCGAGCGTGGACGAGCATCGCATCGGTGTGATCCCGTCTTGCAGCAGCCTCAATGTGCTGCGCCGACTTGGCCGGGTCCGAGGTGATCCCGGCACTGTCCCGCCATGCCACCCCCAGCAGGTAGTGCGCATGAGCGTCCCCGGCGGCGGCTGCACGCTCAAGCAGATCGAAGCCGCGACCCCGATCCGTGCCTGGGCGTCCGAGTAGCAGATCCCCCAGGCGGACCGCAGCCGCGATGTGCCCAGCACGCGCTGCCGCGTCCCACAGCTCCTCCGCAGCAACTGTGTCGACCGCGCCGCCGATCCCGTCGTGCAGCAGGACACCCCACTGGTACCGTGCTTCCACCCCGCCCTGCTCAACAGCACGCGAGAACCACTTCCGCGCCTCGACCGCGTCTTCGGGCAAGACGATCCCGAATCGCTGCGCGATCCCAAGATGCGTCTGCGCGTCCACGGAGCCCGCGCGTGCGGCGGTCTCCAACCAATGCAGCGCTTCGCGCGGATCCCCTTCCCAGAGTCCCTTTGCGCACCTCAGTTGAGCGACGAGGTTGCCGGCGACCGCAGCTTCCTCGTAGCCGTAGGCACAGTCGTCACAGAACACGCCGTCCCACCCGAGTTTCCTCTTGCAGCGCGGACAGGCGCCGCTGGTGCCCTTGCGGGCACACACTCCGAGGGAACCGGCCTGAAGAGTCTGCATGAACTCGGCGGCGACGTCGCGTCTCTTCGGTGCAGGAGGGAGGCGCACGCCCCAGTCCTGAGGTAGCCCCTGCTCGACGCGGCCTGCGCCACTCTCCCGCACGAAACGCTCCGCCAAATCGACCGCCGAGTCGGAGAATGCGGCAGACGCGCCCCATTCAGCACAGGAGTAGCGCTGCACGATCACGCACTCGCCGACGATCGCAGCGATCCACGGGAGTTCGGCGTGGACGCGAAACCTCCGAACCTTGCACGGAAAGTCAATGCGCTCAAGTAGCGCCCCCGCGGGTAGCGCGTGAACGAATGCCGAGGCTCCCGCAACCCAGGCAATCGTGCGGCCGCGCAGTCCGAAGCCCAGACCCTCTTCCTCCCAATGCGCGTGGGATCCCAGCCGCGTCACGATCCTACCGCTGAAGAAGTCCATCACCAGAATCGTGCCCTCGATGCTCTCGGTGCGCGGAACGTTGTGCGGTTGCCACCAGTACGCGCAGATGATGGCGAGCCACTTCCCGTCGCTCGACGCGACGGGCCAGTACGCCTCGGGGGCGTCGAACTCCGCCGCAGGCTTCTCAAACCCGCGCAGCTTGCCGCGGGTGACGACCTCGTACAGGCGGTACCCCGTAGAGTACTCGCCATAGGTGGCAGCGAGAACGCGCCCGCTCGGGTGGATCACCACACCGCGCCCGTAGATGCCCACTTCGGACCGCGACAGATCCCAGCCCCTCAGCTCGTCGCGCTCGAAGTCCCACAGCGCCCAGAACACGGTGTCCGAGATCGTGAGGGGCGCGAGCCAGATGCAGGGGCGGCCCGCGACGAATCCGCCGCGGGTGAGCCCCCGCTCGACGAGCAGGCGATGCGCGATCCGCTCCTCGGCAAGGTCGACGACCAGACAGAGAAAGCGCGTGACCACGAGCAACCGAGAACCGCGCAGCTCAGCATCCCAGACGGCGCGCAGCAAGGTCGCGCTGCCGAGGTCGAGCGCGAACTTCCTCGCGAGGACCGCCGCCTCCGGGCCGATGTCGAACACGCGCACGCAGAGCTCGGCATCGTCCTTCCCCGCGGTGAGCACGGCGAGTCGTGGTTCCGCGACGTCCCATGCGAGGGCGACTGCAAAGCAGCGCTTCCCGAGGTCGAACTTCATGTCGCGACGCCACCCGACGCGCCTACGGTCGCGAGTCCGGCTTGATCATCGAAGCGTGGGACCACTGAACATAGAGACGTCCGCGAGGGCGCATGGTCTCTGGACCCGCGGAGCGCCGCATTGTCAACGCTCCTGCAAACCATGCAGCGTCACAGGTACATCCAATACAAGATCACCCATCCATTCCGCTTTTTCATCGCCGCATCGGCGTTGAAATCGAGGATGGCGCGATTCAGCACGTCCCGGGCTTCCTCGCGCGTGAGCGGTTGGGCGTCCCCCCACTTCGGTAGTCTTGGTATGTGGAACGGCCCCCCTGTCCCGGCCGGCGCGAGCGCCTTGTACGGCGTGATCTCAACCACGTACCCAGTCGGTCTCCCGACCACAGTCACGTTCGCAAGCTTGGTTCCCACTCGATAGCGACCCGTAGTACTCGCGGGAATCGGCATGCTCTCCATTTGCCGCTTCCCGTCGGCTTCGTCCCATTCCAGCCGCGGAAGCCGCCCGCCTGCCCACTCGTACCAGTGCCACTTCTCGTTCTCGGGTTCCATGACAACGGTGCTCTGCCACTTTCGCCCCGACAATGCGGACAGTTCGCGCAAGGTGGCCGCGGCCTCCTCGAACCTCACCCGGAACCGCGTCTCAGCATGATGCCTCGTCGGACAGACGAGCTGGGGCGACAGCCCAAACTTGTCGGTGACGAGTCCTCCGGTCATCTTGCCGAGGGTGGCCGTCATTCCCGAGTAGAATCCGAGCACTCCCCCCGTGCTATCGCTGGTGCCAAAACGCGCAACCCTGCGGCCAGCGATGCTGAACTCCAGACCCGCTTCTCCGCCTTCGGAGGTCGCCTCCAGTCCCAGCCGGATGCGCGTTCCAGTCGCGTCGTCAAACCGCAGCTCCGGCTGACCGTCGCTGCGCACGCCGAGCACTGCCATGGTCTTCCCCGAGGCACTTACAAGGCGAAACTCGGTCGCCTCGACGATTCCTCGGGACTGCGGGTCGGGGCGCGCGCTGACTGCCGCCAGCAAAAGCGCAACCAAGCCGGGAACAGCCAGAACGATCGATGAGACTGCACGATGCATGTTGGATCCCCTTGTCGGTTCACTCGTAAACCACGAACTCGATTCCGGTCCGTGTCTCGCCGGCCTTCAGGTCGACTTCAACCTGACGCGAGAACCTGACGAACTCGATTTTGCCCCCGTACGACGGGTTCACGACGTACTTCCCCGCGGGAACCTTCGTGAACTCGAATGTGCCGTCTGCTTTGGGCACGACGGACTGCACGACGTGCGCATCGCCATCCGGCGGCTGCATGATCAGGTGCACCGTGACCGCCGCAAGCGTCATCGAGCCATTCCTCTTGCGGCGGAGCGCCCCGCGGATCGTACCGGGCGCTGGGTGCGGCGTCTGCGAAACCTGGCCGGCTCCTTGGCCCTTCACGGCACTCTCGCTGCACAGCCTCACGGAGACGCCGGACTTCCGCTCCCCATCGATCACTCGGAACGGCGCGGAGCTCTCGAAGAGCCTCATGTCGACATCGCGCTCTGCATCGGCGCGCGGGTAAGCCCTGTAGCGGCCGGCGGGCACGTTGGCGAACGCGAAGGTGCCATCTGCGCGGGCGGACGTCGTTGCCAGAACGTCGAGGGACTCGTCATCCCACAACTCGACCGTGATCACCGTGAGGTCGGGGACCAAGCGATTCGTCCCGAGGACCGTTCCTCCGATCCAGGCCGTATGCCGGGCGCTTTGCCGAAACTGAGGGCTGCGCACGACGAAGAAGTCCTTTGCGACCTGGTTGTTTCGTCGGAACGCCGGGCTCTCCCTGAGGATGCTGTCCGGATCGACCACCACCTCGAGCACGCAGTGACACGCCGTCGCGGGCCGGTACACGAACTCGAGCAGCTCCGACTGGCCGGGCTCCAAGTGTGGACACTCGCGCACCATGACGACACGTGGCTTCTCGCCTTCCCGCGTCTCGCGCAAGTCCACCGGGCATGCACTGGTTGCCGCTTTACCAACGTTTCTGACACGCACCTCGATCCGGTACGCGTACCCCGTCTCGATCGTATCCGGTCTTCCGGTGTTGAATGCCCGCGGCCAGGAGCCCGAGACTTCCACGGCCACGTCTGTAGCACTGACCGGTTCCGCAGGGGCTGTGTCCACCGGAGACGACGACGGAGTGATCCGCTTGCCGATGCTCACGCCGCGAAGCAATTCGGGCCACCAGCCGCAGGGGCCGAAGTGCGACGCGCCGCCATTCTGAGCGATCCAATACACACGCCCCCACGGCGTCTCACAGTAGTCGCCGTCGGCGATTGCCATTCCACTCGCCTCCTCAATCCGCTGACCGCCAAATGTCAAGCGACCGATAGGGCGCTCGGACCTCGAGCCGGATTGGAGCACCTCGCGGAAGAAGGACCACTTTCCACTGCGGTGGACTTCCCCATCGAGCAAGTTCCTGGCTCCGCCTGCGTCAAGCCGTCCTGCACGTTGGATCTGCTGGCGCAACTGCTGCGAAGCTTGGCGGTAGGCTCTGAGCTGGTCCTGAAGCTCGGCGAAACGCCCACCCCCCTCTGTCGCGAGTCGCTTGGAGACCGCATCGAGCCGGTACTGCAGGAACCGGAGCTGATCCTGGAGCGCACGAAGCTGGTCTTGAAGCAGCGGCGACTCGCTCGCGCGTTCGCCTTGCTGGTCCTGAAGCAGCGGGGACTCCTTCGCGCGCCCGCCCTCCTGATCCTGAAGCAGCGGGGACGCCTTCGCGCGCCCGCCCTCCTGATCCTGAAGCAGCGGGGACGCCTTCGCGCGCCCGCCCTCCTGATCCTGAGGCAGCGGGGACTCCTTCGCGCGCCCGCCCTCCTGATCCTGAAGCAGCGGGGACTCCTTCGCGCGCCCGCCTTGCTTGCGCCGCCCTG
>JADLHO010000155.1 GCA_020848735.1 Planctomycetota bacterium
CCCGCCTCGAGCGCGTGCGCCACGAGCTCCGCCGCATGCCCTGGCGCATGCGCGCCGCCTTTGCCATCCCCACGATCTACGGCCTCAGCAATCGCGACACCGCCGAGATCGTCGGCCGCAGCCTCACTCGCGTCGATCACCTGCGCATCGAAGCCCGCGTGGCCATCGAGGCCACCTTCGGCCAGGGCCACTCGCACGCGGCCCATGCCACGCTCCTGCGCCCGATGCCCGAGCCCGAGGCCATCGAACTCCCGATCCGTCCCCGACCCACGCCCGCGCTCGCGAAGGATGGCTCGCTCAGCCTCGTCCTCGCCGGCCCGCGTGGGTTGGAATCCCCGCCGCCGTGCTTCGCCATCCTCCACCTCGCCATCGAGCGCGACGGCGAGACCCTCGCCGTGCAGAGCGAGCCCTGCCCGGTGAGCTGGAGCGTGGATGGCGCGGGGTCTTGGTGTGCGAGCCTCCGTCCGAGCTTCGATGTGCCGGCGAAGCAGCTGCCGGGGGCCGGGGCGCTCGTGCTGGGGGCCTGGTTCTTCGAGGGGGATTGGATGGCGGGGGGCTGAGCGGCCGGACTTGCGAGAGCGCCGTGCATGCGGATCAGCGCATCTCGAACCCAGCAGGAACCGCCCGCAAGCAAAAGTTCGGGCACGAACTCTTGCTTGGCTGCGGGGAGAGGCAAGATCTTTGGGATGCGACGCGGTCCGAGTGGCGAGTTCGAAGCGGGCCCCAGCTTCGGCGGCGAGACGCCCAGGGCCGTCGTGCCCCACCCTCTCCCCCCGGAGCCGGGCGTGTTGACTGCCGAACTCGGCGACGAGATCGACGCCGCGCATCTGGCCCTCGGCCGGCTCGACGCCGTCACCGCGCTGCTGCCGGAGCCCGCGTTCTTCCTCTACTCGTACATCCGCAAGGAGGCGGTGGTCTCCTCCCAGATCGAAGGCACGCGCTCGACGCTCACCGATCTGCTCATCTTCGAACTCGAGGAGACGCCCGGCGTGCCGATCGACGACGTGTCGCAGGTTCTCGCCTACGTCCGCGCGCTCGAGCGCGGCATGCAGCTGCTCGGCGAGGGTGTGCCTCTCGGCGCACGGATCCTCCGCGAAGTGCACGCGGTGCTGCTGGGCAGCGGCCCCCGCGGTGACCAGACTCCAGGCGAGTTCCGGCGCTCGCAGAACTGGATCGGCGGCACGCGACCGGGTCGCGCGTCGTTCGTCCCGCCCCCCGCACACAGGGTGCTCGACTGCATGGGCGCGCTCGACGCCTTCCTCAATGACCATCCGCGCAAGACGCCGACGCTCCTCAAAGCCGGCCTGGCGCACGCGCAATTCGAGACCATCCACCCGTTCCTCGACGGCAATGGGCGAGTCGGCCGTCTGCTCGTCACGCTGCTGCTCTGTGCCGAGCGGGTCCTGAAGGAACCGCTGCTCTACCTCAGCCTCTACCTGAAGCAGAACCGCTCACGCTACTTCGAACTCCTGCAGAGCGTCCGCGACGACGGCGATTGGGAGCAATGGCTGCGCTTCTTCCTCATCGGCGTCCACGACACCGCGAAGCAAGCCAACGATTGCGCGCAGCGCCTGAACAAGCTCTTCGCGGACGACCGGCGCCGGATCGAGGGACTCGGGCGCCCCGCCGGATCGGCGCTTCGCGTCCACCACGAGCTCAAACGCCACCCGATCCTCGCGATCCCCGAGTGCGCGCGGCGTTGCGGACTCAGCGAACCGACCGTCGCGACCGTGCTGCGACACCTGGAGCGGCTCGGCCTGGTCCGCGAGTTGACCGGCAGGCAGCGACGTCTCCTCTTCTGCTACCAGGCCCAGCTCGCGATCCTCAATGAGGGGGTCGAGGACTGAGAGCGAGCCACCCGACGGATCCGCTTCCCCCTCGCACGCTCCGCGTGCAGACTCTCCGGCCATGATCGAGCAGCGGGACCTCCTGATCGAACTCCGCGACGGCGCGCAGGGTGTCGAGGCGCGCTTCCTGCGCGGCTCGCGGCAGGGCTTCAAGACCCTGTCGGGTTCCGCCGAGGAAGCGTGGCGGCCCTTTGCGGCGACACCGGCCCTGCTCCATGAGTTGATCCACTCGGCGGCCGCGTTCCGCTCCAAGCCGGATTGGAAGCGCCTCGCGCAGCACGGAATGGCGATCTGGGATGCCTTCGACGGCCACCATCAGGACGCCCTGCGCGCGCTGCGTGCCGACCGCAAGCTGCCCATCCAGCGCGTCGCGCTGCGCGTCGCGGAGCCGGTCGACAAGCCCTTTGCACCCCATGGGGACTTGCACAGCGCCCGCGATCTCTGGCGCGCCGTGGCCTGGGAGGGTCTGCTCGACCCGAAGGACGAGAGCAAGGGCAAGGCCGAGAGCAAGGGCAAGGAACGGCCCCAGACCTTCTTCCTCGGCGGCGAGCCGCACGTCGACTGGGCCTTCCGCCGCGTGCTGGCCGCGGCGGAAGCGACCGAGCACCGGCGCCTCCCGAAGGCGCCGATCCGAGTGCTGCTGCTGCTGACCTCGCTGCTCGGCGACGACGACGACCAGAGCGCGCGGCTCAGGGCGACCGCGCTCGACGCGATCCGCAAGCTGAGGGAGGTCTTCGAGAAGGGTCCCGAGGTCCAGATCGCGATCGCCGGCTCGCGGCTCGACCTCGAGGAGGACCGTGACGGTCGTTGGTGCATCCCGGGCACGCGCGTGGCCGTCGATCTCCATTACGCGAGCCGCGACGAGCTCGAATCGCTGCTCGCGGTCGATTCGGGTGCGATCGCCCGCCATGCCGTCCTCTTCTTCGGCCATTCCGACGCCGAGGCGGGCAATCCGCATTTCCCGGAGCCAGCCGATGCCATGGCCTGCGGGCTCCGCTTCCACCTCGACGAAGACGGGAAGCGCGGCAACGTCGACATCCCCGTCGCCGGTCTCGCGACCTGGCTCGCGAAGCACCCGCTCGAGCTCGTCGCCGCGCTCAACTGCGCGAGCGCGCCGATCGCCGAGAGCCTGCTCGCGCTCGCGCCGGCTGTCATCGCCACCAATGCGATGGTGCCCGGGCACGCGATGGCGCAGTTCGTCGCCCGGCTGCTGGAGGAGCTGCGCGACGACGAGCTGCTGTCCGCCGCCTTCGTCGCCGCGCGCAATAGGCTCACGGCGCTCGAGCACCGCCCGCTCGTCACCCAGCTCTCGCGCGCGCTCGACGACGTGAGCTTCCTGGGCCCCAGGCGCCGCGCGCTCGCCGCCTACCACGACAAGCTCCAACGTCAGCACCGGATGCTGCGCCTCCCGGGCAAGGGCGGGAGGGAGGCCGCATTCGAGCGCGTGCACGTCCAGCTCGAGCTGTCGAAGGTCGGCGAAGACGAGAGCTGGATCGAGATGCGCACCGAGTCCGAGCGCCGGCGCGACACGCAGCCGATCAGCTTCGAACGGCTCCTCGCCGACTCCTCGCGTTGCTGGGTCCTCCGCGGCGTGGCGGGCGCCGGCAAGACCACGACCCTCCGCCGCTGCGCGCTGGAACCGCCCGAGGACTGCTTCGCGGTGTATGTGAGCCTGCCGGTCTGGCTCGGCGCGAAAGGCCATCCACCGACGGACGACGGCGAGCTCGACGCCGTGCTC
Source organism: Planctomycetota bacterium (assembly GCA_020848735.1). Lineage (GTDB taxonomy): Bacteria > Planctomycetota > UBA1135 > UBA1135 > UBA2386 > JACRLW01. The sequence continues at coordinate 3,586 of JADLHO010000155.1, forward strand.
GCTTCGATCGCGGCCACGGTGGGCGTCGAAGGTCTCGCCGACACCATCCGCGCGGTCGCCCGCCGCGGTCTCGGGCGACAGCACTCGCTGCGCGTCGCGATCCTGCTCGACGCCTTCGACGAGCTCGACTCCGACCAGCGCGAGATCGCCCAGCGCGCGGCGCGCACCCTCTCGGCGGAGCTGAGCCAATGCCCGATCGTGATCAGCTCGCGGGAGACCGCGGAGCTCGACGCCAAGAAGACGCTCGGCGCGCGCTGGGAGACCGCGCGGCTGCTGCCGCTCGACGCCAGGCACCAGTTCGAACTCGCCCGCGCCTGGCAGGACCCGTCGAAGGACCAGGCGGCCGCCGCGCGCCAGGCGCTGCTCCAGATCCACGAGGGCGGTCCGCGCATGGCCGAGTGTGCCGGCAATCCGCTGCTGCTCACGCTCCTCGTGAATCTCCAGCTCGACGGGCAGACGGAGTTCCGCGGCGGTCTGCACCTCGTGATGAAGTCGGTGCTCGACCGGCTCCTCGCGGGGGAGTGGCTGCGCAACGAGAAGAAGCTCGCCCCGCGCGTCGCCGACAAGGACGCCCTGCGCCGGCTCCTGCGCGCGCTGAGCTGGGACATGCTGCACCGCAGGGAAGGCAGTCCGCGCCACGTCGTCGACGAGGAGGAGCTGGTCTCCTGGCTGAAGGACGCCAAGGGCCACGCGGCCCTCTTCGCCGAAGCGGAGCTGCTGAAGTCGCGCGAGCGGATGAACTGCCCCATCGCGGACCTCCCGGGCCCGATCGCCGACGAAAGCCCCTTCTGCCCCGAAGACCCGGCGCGCATGCGGCACTGGACCTTCACGCACAATCTCCTCCAGGAGGCCCTTTGCGCCGAGCATTGGTGGTCCGTCGTCCTGGGCGAGGACCGCTCCAATGCCGCGGTCGACCGCGCGATCGCCCATCTCCGCGCCATGCAGGCGAGCCGCCCCGACGCCCTCGACTTCTGGACCGAACCCTGCGCCATGCTCGCCGGCTGGATGGGCAACGACCGGATCGTGCGGCGCCTGCTCGAGTCGCCCGATACCCAGGAGCTCGGCTTGCGGGCGATGAGGGCGGTCGATCGTCTCCTGCCGGAGACGGTGGACTTCGCCCTTCGGACCTTGCCGGCGTGGGCCTTCGATCAGGAGCGTTGGTGGCAGGACAAGAAGTCCCTGCGCGTCGAGGCCTACGAGATCATCGCGGCGCAGATGCAGGGTCGCAGCAAGGCCGAAATCGCGGCGATGGCCAAGGTGCTGACCCAGCATGCGAGGCTGAAGTGAGCGTTCCTCTCGCGGAACTCGGCGCGGTCGTGGAGTGTCTCGCGGCGATGGGGGCGGAGGAGGAGCTTGCGGAGTTGCTGGAGCGCGAGCTTCGGCGTCCGGACAAGGGACGCTTGGAGGAGGAGTTCGCGGAGTGGCGTCGTGCGCCGCCGGAGGGCGAGCCGCCGTATGAGTTCGTGATGGGGAGTCCCGAGGAAGAGGAGGGCCGATCTCCCCGCGAAGCGCGGGTGCGCGTCGTTCTCACTCAGTCGCTCTGGGTCCGACCTGTCTCCGTCACTTACGGTCAATGGCTGCTCATGGCAGAGAATCCGGACCACTTGAAGAGCTGGGGCAGCGAGGCTCGCCTGCCGGCAACTCACGTGAGCTGGTTCGAGGCGAGCCTGTACGCGCGCTGGGTGGAGCATTGGCGTCGCCGCTACGGTCTGAGGCTGGGCGGCGCGCCAGCGGAGTATCGGGTCTCGCTACCGAGCGAAGCGCAGCGGGAGTTCTTCACGCGGGCGGGCACGACGACGCAATTCTGGTCGGGTGACAGCGACGCTGACCTGCGGGCCGTGGGCTGGTTCGGCGCCAACTCCGGGGTCCGCGTGCACGCCGTCGGCGAGCTGTCGCCGAACGCCTGGGGTGTTCACGACGTGCACGGCAACGTGTTGGAGTGGTGTCGGGACTGGTACGCCGATGAGTTGCGCGGCGGGGAGGACCCATTGGGTCCCCTCGGCGGCCGCGTCCGCGTCCTCCGCGGCGGCTCCTACGGGGACGCTGCGTGGTGGTGTCGCTCCGCGGTCCGCTACTGGGTCGCGCCGGACAGCGCCTGGGGCAACTTCGGCTTCCGGCTCGTCCTGTCCGCCCCCGAGCGGTCTTCGAAGCTCGGTCATTGGGAATAGGGTATTTCCCCGGCCGGACCGGCCACGGACGGCGCTCGGTGGCCAAGCCAGCGGCCAGTGTCGACGGCGGCGTGAATCCGCCTGATTCCGGCGGTCTGGGTTGGATCTGATTCCCTCCGGTGCAGCGCAGCTCTTGGGTCTGGTTCCCCGGCGACGGCGGCGAAGGCGTTGGCGACCGGGTTCG
>JADLHO010000156.1 GCA_020848735.1 Planctomycetota bacterium
CCTGCTCCAGGGCGCGGGCGGTGCGCTGCTGGTCGTCGATCCTCGCGGGCCGCAGCGCCTTCCCGACGCCCGCGGACTGCCGGTCGTCGCGGTGGTGGCGACGCGCGCGGATCTGCCCGTCGCGGCGCACTGGGTCGAGCGCGCGGCCGGCGCCGTGCCGTGCTTCCGGGTCGATGCGCGCCATGGCAAGGGCGCTCTCGCGGCGCTGCGCGCGCTGCTGCTGACGCAGCCGAGCGGCAGCTCCGGTTCCGGGCTGCGGATCGCCGGCCTCCTGCGCGAGGCGCACGAGTCGATCGCGCGCGCGCAGTCCGCCGCGGGGGAGGAGCTGGTCGCGGTCGAGCTCGCGGACGCGGCCGAACGCCTCCACGCGATCGACGGCGGCGGCGACGATGACGCGGTCCTCGACCGCATCTTCCGCCGCTTCTGTCTCGGCAAGTGAGCGGGAGGCCCAGGCCCCGCGCCCGGCGCGCGGCAACAAGCCCCTTGCGCAAGACGCGTCGGGATGGCGTACTCCCGCCCCGGCTCGCTCCACCACGGCTCGCATCGCGTTCGAGCGAGGCAAGGACGGTCGCGCGCGCGTTCGTCCAGTCCGCACCGATTGGGCCACCTCCGGCTGATTCGCACCCGACGGCAACGGTTCCCAATCCTCGCTTCAGTTCCCCAATCAGACATCGGAGATGGGTACCCGGCTCTTCGTCGGCAACCTGAGCTTCTCTGCCACCGAGGACGGTCTGCGTGATTGCTTCGCAGCCGACGGTCGGCAGGTCGCCAGCGTCCGGATCATGCTCGACCGCGAGACCGGTCGTTCCCGTGGCTTCGCCTTCGTCGACATGACGAACGAGGCGGACGCCAAGGCGGCGATCGTCGCCCTGGACGGCGTCGACTTCGATGGCCGGCCGCTGCGCGTCAACGAGGCGACCGAGCGACCGGAGCGTCCGGCCGGCGCGCGTCCGCCGCGCCGCGACGGCGGCGATGGACCGCCGCGCTTCGGCAGCGGTGGTGGCCAGGGTGGCCCGCGCTCGAGCGGTCCGGGCGGTGGCGCCCGGCGCTTCGACGATCCGCCGCGCGGCGGTCGCCCCGATGCCCGCCGCGGCGAGCGCGGTCCCGATCGACCGCGCGACGATGCCGGAGGCCGCAAGTCGCGGCGCCCGCGCGACGACGACGACGACGACAACGATTGGGAGTGAGCACGCCGCGCGCGGAGCGCCAGCGGAGCCGTCGATCCCGCGCCGCGGCAAAGGATCCGCCGCTGCGCGCGGCCCGCGCCGGTGTCGCTCAGCGCGGAGAGCGCAGCCGCGCGGCATCGACGACGACGTGGCCCGTCGTGCCCGCGTTGCCGACGCTCAGCGTGACGATCTCGCCCTCGTCGAGTTCGATCTCGAACAGATCCTCGAAGAGAGCTCCGCCCGCGGGTGGCGAGCGCTGATCGATGCGCCGCGTGATCGTCTCGCCGCGCACCCGCAGTTCGACCAGGGTGTTCGACGCCCGGTTCGCGTGCGCCTGCCACGCGAGCTCGACGTGGACGCGACCGCGTCGCGCCGCACGCAGATCGAAGCGCGCGCGGCACGCGCCCTTGTTCGCGTCGCCGTCGTGCACGTAGCCGCTGCCGAGGAACGGCGTGACCGAGTCGCCCTTCGACCAGGGGCCCTCGAGGAACGCGTCGACGTCGTCGACGACGACGCCTTCCTGCCGCGCCGGGTCGAGACCCCGCGGCGTCCCCGTGCGCGCGGGCGCCGCGAGCCGCTGGCCCGCGGCGAGCAGGCGCGCCGACAGCTCGGCCCAGGGCAGGTCCTGCACCGCGCGCGGCGGACGCGTGCCGCTGCCGAGCGCGAGGTCGGCGGCGATCGCCGCGGACTGCGCGAGCACCATGAACACCGGCTCCATGCGGATCGAGCCGTACGCGATGTGCGTCGCCGAGACGGCGACCGGGACGAGGAGGTTCGTGCACTCGGCGCGCTTCGGCACGATCGCGCGGTAGGCGATGCCGTACGGCGCGAAGCCGTGGACCTGGATGTCGCCCTCGTTGCGCACGACGCCCGCCGCGTCGACCCAGCGTTGCACGTTGTGCGAGTCCATGCCGTAGCTGCCGAGCCCGACCGGATCCTCGACGCGCAGCTCGCCGCGGCAGTGGCGTTCGCTCATCACCACCTCGCCGACCATGCGCCGCGCCTCGCGCACGTAGAGCTGCGGTGGCCAGCCGCCGGTCTCGACGAACTCGTCGCGGCAGAGTCCGAAGCGCGTGAACTCCGCGCGCACCGCCTCCGGCACGCGCGGGTGGTTCGCGAGGGTCCAGAGCAGTCCCTGCGTGTAGCGCAGGTGCTCGGCGAAGAGCCGCGCGCGGGTCGCACGATCGCCGTTTGGCCAATCCCACGAGAGGCCGATGACGTCCGTCGAGAAGGCGAAGTTGTTGTTCGTGTCGGTCTTGCGGTTCGGCATCGCGACGCGGTGCCAGGGCGCGCGCAGGTCACCGGCCTCGAAGTTGCGCAGGAGGAGCTCGTAGTCGCGCTCGTCGTAGCCCGCGGGCCTGGGCCAGGGCAGGCGGTTGGTCTCGACGTCCGTCGTGCAGAGGCGGAAGCAGTACGCCTGCACGCGATGGTCGGCGCTGCCGTCCTCGCCGGGCGGCGCCGCGGAGATCCAGCGCAGCAGGCCCGACTCGGGCCGCCCCGGCACGACGAAGGGATCGACGCGGTGCGTGAACTGGTGCTTCGTCGCGTTGCGCGTCTGCACGCCGTTGAGCGTCTCGCCGTGTTCCGCGTTGCCCTCCCGCCCGACGCGGTAGCTCACGCCGGCCTGCGCGAGCAGATCGCCTTCGTCACTCGCGTCGATGAACACGCGCGCCGGCCAGCGCCGACCGTCGTGCGTGCGGATCGCACGGATGCGGTCGGCATCGCGTTCGACCGCCCCGGCATCGGCGAGCGCGGCACCCGCGACGACGCGCACCTGCGCCTCGTCGAGCATCCGCGTGAGGATCGCGAGCGCGACCTTCGGTTCGAAGGTCCAGGCGGTGTCCGCACCGGGCTCGTGGCCGCGGCCCGCGAAGTCCGCGCGTCGCTCGTGCGTCCACGCCGCGTCGTCCGTGTAGTGCGCCGCGACCCGGCGATAGAACTCGCGCGCGAGCCCGCCGATCGCGCCCTCGCTGCCGACGTCGGTGGCGCCCAGCCCGCAGGTCGTGAGCCCGCCGATGCGCTCGGTCGCCTCGAGCAGCACGACGCTGCGGCCGAGCGTCGCGAGCTGGACGGCCGCGATCACGCCCGCGGCCGTGCCGCCGTAGACGACGACGTCGAGCTCGTCGGCGTCGTGCGGGCGCGGCGCCCGACAGGCCGCGAGCAGCGCGGTGGCGAGGACGAACGAGACGATGCTGGACGATCGCATGGGCCGCGTAGGATGCCCGAATGACCCGCGGACCTGAACCTCGTCCCACGCGACGTTCCCTCCTCGCCGCCTCGGCGGCGCTGACCAGTGGTGTCTGGATCCAAGGGGCGATCCCCGGCCGCGATCCGGTCCGGCGCGGCCGACTCGACGCCGTGCGCGTCGCGGTGATCGGCTGCGGGGGGAAGGGGCACTCGGACGGGATGGCGATGCAGGGCGAGCAGGTCGTCGCGCTCTGCGACGTCGACGAGCGGAACCTCGCGGGTCTCGCGCAGGCGTTTCCGAAGGCGCGGCGCTACGCCGACTTCCGCGAGCTGCTCGACACGGAGCGCGGACTCGACGCCGTGGTCGTGAGCACTCCCGACCACACGCATGCCGTCGCCGCGGCGCGGGCGATGCAACGCGGGCTGCACGTGTTCTGCCAGAAGCCGCTGACGCACAGCGTCGAGGAGGCGCGCGTGCTCACGATGCTCGCCGCACGCCATGGCGTCGTGACGCAGATGGGCAACCAGGGCACGTGCATGGATGGCCTGCGCGCCGGCATCGAGGCGGTACAGGCGGGGGCGATCGGCGCGGTGCGCGAGGTGCACGTGTGGACGAACCGCCCCGTGTGGCCGCAGGGCATCGCGGCACCGACCGAGATCCAGCCGATCCCGGCTCCGCTCCGCTTCGATCTCTGGCTCGGGCCGCGCCGCCACCGTCCGTACCACGCGGCCTACGGTCACTTCGTCTGGCGCGGCTGGTGGGACTTCGGCACCGGTGCGCTCGGCGACATGGCCTGCCACATCGCGAACCTGCCCTTCTTCGCGCTCGAACTCGGCGCGCCGCTGCGGATCGAGCTCGAGCACTGCGAAGGGCTCACGGAGCACTCGGCACCGACGCGCTCGCGCCTGCGCTTCCGCTTCCCGGCGCGCGGGGCGAAGCCGCCGGTCGAGCTGATCTGGCACGACGGCGGGCTCCTCCCCGCCGCACCCTGGTTGCCCGCGGGAGAGACGCTGGCGATCGGCGGCAGCGCGATGATCGGCGAGCGCGGCGTGCTCTATTCGCCCGACGACTACGGCGCGAAGTGGCGGCTCCTCCCCGAGCCCGAGTTCGCGGGCTGGCAGGCGCCGGCGCCGCGGCTCGCGCGCGGCAGCGACATCCACCGTGAGTGGCTCGAGGGCATCAAGGGCGGCCCGCTGCCGATGTCGAACTTCGCGCACGCGGGTCCCTTCACCGAGGCGATCCTGCTCGGCAACGCGGCCCTGCGCAGCGGCAGGAGCCTCGAGTGGGAGCCGGTCGGCATGCGCATCCCGAACGCGCCCGAGGCGGAGCGTTACCTCCGCGACGAGTACGCCTGGGGCTGGGAGCTCCTCGGATGAGTCGCGGCTCCGCGCTCGCGTTCTCTGTGCTCACCCTGCTCGCGGCGTGCGCGAGCGAGGCGACGCCTCGCGCGGCCGTCTCGGACTTCGTCCCGAGTGATGGCATGCAGGAGGTCCGTTACCTGGTCGATGGGGTCGAACGCCGCGCGACGCTCTTCGCGCCGCCCGGTCGCGATCCGCACGCGAAGCTGCCGCTCGTCGTCTATCTGCACGGCATGGGCGAGCGCGGCGACGCGCAGGAGCATGTGCGCCACGGGCTCGGCAAGGCGATCGCCGCCGCGCCGGAGCGCTTCCGCGGCTTCGTGCTCATGCCGCAGTGTCCGAAGGATCGCCTCTGGGTCGCCGCCGATCAGGCCTGGGCCCGCGGTCTGGCCGACGGCAGCTCCCACATCGATGCCGCGATCGACTGGGCCTTCGCGAAGCTCCCCGTCGACCGCAGCCGCGTCACGCTGACCGGCCTCTCGATGGGGGGCTTCGGCACGCTGATCGCCGGCGCGCGGCGCGCGGCGGACCTGAGCGCGCTCTGCGCGATCTGCGGCGGCGGGCGCGTCGAGGATGCCGCGGTCCTCGCGACGCGGCCGGTCTGGCTCGTCCACGGCGACGCCGATCGGACGGTGCCGGTCCAACAGTCACGGCGCATCGCGGACGCGATCCGTGCCGTGCGCGCGGACGCGCCGCTGCGGCTGACCGAGTATCCGGGCGTCGGCCACAACTCCTGGGACCGCGCCTACGCGGACCCGGCGTTGATCGAGTTCCTCTTCAGCGGCGAGCTGCGCTGATCCAGGGAGGATCTCGCGCTAACCATCCGCGCCGCGCGACGTCCTGGTGCGGACTCCTTCCCATGGACGGCCCCGAACCGGCGAGGCGCGAAGGCGCGTGAGCAGCGACGCGATCGGAGTGGACGGCGCGTGACGGACGCGATCCGACCGTCCGTCGAGTCGCTGTACCACAGCCACGCGCGCGTGGTGCACGGCATCGCAGTGGCCCACGTCGGACCCGCCGATGCCGACGACGTGATGCAAGAGACCTTCGTCCTGATCCAGCGCGGCCTCGACGGCGTGCGCGAGCCCGAGGCGCTGCCGGGCTGGATCTGCCAGGTCGCGCGCAACTGCGCGAAGGATTGGCTGCGACGTCGTGCCCGCCGCAACCGCCACCGCGACGCGGGGGCGATCGTCGAGGAGCTCGGCGGGTCCGCGGCGGGCGACGACGGCGAGCTCGCCGCGCGCGTCCTCGCGCACGTGCGCAGCCTGCCGGAGGCGTATCGCGAGACGCTCGTGCTGCGCCTGGTCGAGGGCCTCAGCGGTCCCGAGATCGCCGCGCGCACGGGCCTGACGCACGGCTCGCTGCGCGTGAACCTCTGCCGCGGCATGGCGATGCTGCGGCCCCTGCTCGAGAAGGAGGGCTGGCCGTGAGCGCCGATCACGACGACGACCGCGAGGGCGCAGAGGACCGGGCGGAGGCCTGGATCTTCGACCGACAGGGTCCGCCCGACCCGACGGTCGTGGCGCTCGAGTCCCTGCTCGCGCGCTACGCGTACGACGGGCGCCGCGCGCCGCGTGCGCCGCGCCGTCGCGGGCTCGTGCTCGCCGCGCTCGCGGCCGCCGCGCTCGTCGCGATCCTCGCTCGCTGGTTCGCCGGGCCCGGCGAGCCCGTCGCGCCGCGCGGTGACGGGTTCCTCGTCGCGCTCGCCGACGAGCCGGACCGGGCGCTCGGCGCCGGCGCCTGGTGCGAGGTCGCACCGCGTGCGCGGCGTCTGCTGATCGGCGGGCTCGGCTGGGTCGAGATCGCCGCCGGCTCGCGGCTGCGCGTCGACGAGACACGCCGTGAGCGCACGAGTCTCTTCCTCGAGCAAGGGCGCATCGAGGCGTCGATCGATCCCCGCGCGGGGGCGCGCGTCTTCCAGGTCGCGACGCCCGCCGTCCTCTGCATCGACCTCGGCTGCCACTACGTGCTCGAGCACGATGCGGCGACGGGCGAGGCCAGCGTGCGCGTCACCCTGGGCCGCGTCGCGTTCGCGAACGGGGACCGTGAGGTCATCGTGCCGCACGGGGCCGCGTGTCGCGCGCGTGCCGATCGCCTCGGGACGCCCTGCTTCGACGACGCGGCCGAGGGCCTGCGCAAGCTGCTCGCGCGCTTCGATGGACTGCCCGCGCTCGAGCCCGAGCGTGCGGAACTCGCGCGCGCGATCGCCGCAGAGGTCGAGCGCCCGCTCGACACGCTCGTGCTCTGGCACCTGCTCGGCGATCCCGACCCGGAGGTCGCCGCGGCCGCGGAGCGCGCGCTGGTGCGCGTGGCCGGGCTGCCGCCGGAGGCCCAGGCCCGCAAGCAGACCGAGGGCCTGGACGCCGAGAGCTGGCGCGCGCACGTCGAAGGGCTCTGGTGGCGCTGAGCGCCGCGAGCCGCTTCCCCACTCAGAGCAGGCCGCGCGCCTCCAGCGCCGCGAGCACGCGGGCGACGTTGTCCGCGACGCTCACCTTCGCGGTGTCGAGCCGCAGGAAGGGCGCACGCGGGGCCTCGTAGGGCGCATCGACGCCCGTGAGGCCACGGATCTCGCCGCGCCGTGCGCGGCCGTAGAGGTCGTTGGTGTCCCGCGACTCGCAGACCTCGATCGGCGCGTCGCAGTGCACCTCGAGGAACTGTCCCTCGCCGACGATCCGCTGCGCCTGCGCGCGGTCGGCCTCGATCGGGGAGATGAGCGCCACGATCGAGATGAGCCCGAGGTCGTTCTGCAGGTGCGCGACCTCCGCGGCGCGGCGCTGGTGCTCCCAGCGATCCGCGGCCGAGAAGCCGAGGTCGCTCGAGAGTCCGGCGCGCAGGCGCTCGCCGTCGAGCACGTGCGCGAAGCGGCCACGCTCGAACAACGCCTTCTCGAGCGCGAAGGCGAGGCTCGTCTTGCCGGAGCGCGGCAGACCCGTGAACCAGAGCGTGAACGGCTGCTGGCCGAGACGGCTGCGGCGCTGTTCCTGGGTCACGGAGCTGCGTTGCGCGGCGCGCACGTCCTTGCCCGCGTCGGCCGAGGAGCGGCGACGCGAGAGCGCCTTCTCCGCCGGGGTGCGGTCCACGATCATGCCCGCGCCGACCGTGGCGTTGGTCAGGCGGTCGACGAGGATGAACGCGCCCATCTGGCGGTTGCTGCGGTAGGGATCGACCGCGAGCGGTCGCATCGTCTCGATCTCGACGCGGCCGATCTCGTTCAGCCCCAGCGTGTTCGTCTTCTCCTGGTGGAGCGAGTTCACGTTGGTGCGGTAGCGGACGCCGCCGATCGTCGCCGCGGTGGAGTTCGTCGTCTGCTTGAGCAGGTAGCTGCGACCGGGCTCGAGCGGGGCCTCGGCCATCCACACGACCATCGCCTCGATGCGCGTCTCGAGGCGCGGCGTGTTGTTCACCGGCGCGAAGACGTCGCCGCGGCTCGCATCGATCTCGTCCGCCAGCGTCAGCGTGACCGCCATCGGGGCGAACGCCTCCCGCACCTCGCGGCCGCAGGTGATGATCGACTTCACCCGGCTCTGCCGACCCGAGGGCAACGAGACGATCTCGTCGCCGACGCCGATCGTGCCGGACGCGATGGTGCCCGCGAAGCCGCGGAAGTCGAGGTTCGGCCGCAGCACGTTCTGCACCGGCAGCCGGAAGTCGATGAGGTTGCGGTCGCTCGCGATGTGGACCGTCTCGAGGTAGTCGAGCAGCGGCGGACCCTGGTACCAGGGCGTCTTGTCGCTCCGCAGCACGACGTTGTCGCCGAAGCGCGCCGCCATCGGGATGAAGTGCACGTCGCCCAGCGCGAGCTTCGCGGCGAAGTCGACGTAGTCGGCGCGGATCCTCTCGTAGACCTCGGGCGACCAGTCGACGAGGTCCATCTTGTTGATGGCGACGACGACGTGCTTGATGCCGAGGAGCGAGACGATGAACGAGTGACGTCGCGTCTGGTCGAGCACGCCCTTGCGCGCGTCGATCAGGATCACGGCGAGGTCGCAGGTCGATGCGCCCGTCGCCATGTTGCGCGTGTACTGCTCGTGCCCCGGCGTGTCCGCGATGATGAACTTGCGGCGGGGGGTGGTGAAGTAGCGGTACGCGACGTCGATCG
>JADLHO010000157.1 GCA_020848735.1 Planctomycetota bacterium
AGCACGCAGGAGGCCGCGGACCTCGCGGCGCTGCTGGAGTCCACCCGTTTCCCGAAGGCCGCCATGGCGGAGCACGTCCCGAGCATCGACGGCGATGCCGCGCGCGGTGCGGCGGCGTTCGCGAGCACGGGCTGCGCGAACTGCCACGACGCGGGCGTCGCGAGCACGCTCGTGGCGCCGGACTTCGCGTCGCTCGCCGGGAAGTCCGAGCAGGGCTGCCTCGCGGTCGATGCCGCGGCGTGGCGGAGCGCGCCGGACTTCGCGCTCGACGCGACCCAGCGCGCGGCGCTGCGCGCGGCGCTCGCGATGGGGGCCGCGGCCGTCGCGCGCGACAACCGCGACGAGCTCGCCACGCGACAGCTCGCCGAGCGTCGTTGCGACGCCTGCCACGCGATCGACGGGCGCACCTCGCTCTGGGATGCGCGCGAGGATCGGCTCGCGAGCCTCGCGCTTCCCGAGCGCGAGCACGCCGCGGGCGAGGTGCACGTCGCGCAGCTCCGGCCGAGCCTCACCTGGGCGGGCGAGAAGCTGCAGCGCGCGTGGTGCGAGTCCTTCCTGCGCGCTGAGCTCCCCTCGCCGCGGCCGTGGTTGCGCGCGCGGATGCCGCGCCTCACGGGCGAACTCGCGACCGCGTTCGCGCAGGGCCTCGCCGCCCAGCACGGCTTCGGTGCCGGGCCCGACGCGGTCGAGCCGGTCGACGCCGCGAAGCTCGCGATCGGGCGGAGCCTCATCGGCATGCAGGGCGGCTTCGCCTGCGTGAGCTGCCACGCGGTGGCGGGCACCGCCCCCGCGGCGCTGTTCGAGGTGCAGGGCATCGACTTCGCCGACGTCGCGGCGCGCCTGCGCCCCGACTGGTACCGGAGCTGGATGCTCGACCCCGTGCGCTACGAGCCCGCGGCCAAGATGCCGCGCTTCGCGAACGACGGTCTGCGCACCGCGCTCGACGCCTGCGGTGGCGATGCGGTCCTGCAGTTCGACGCGATCTGGCACTGGCTGCGCGGCGCCGAGGAGCTGAAGGTGCCGCGCGGGGAGCGGCGGTGAACGACGCCCGGGCGGACGCGGTCGCCGGGACGATCCCGCCGCCCGGGGCGCGGGAACGCTTGGCGTGGTGTCTCTTCGACTTCGCGAACAGCGCGTTCGCGACCCTCGTCGTGACCTTCGTGTATGCGGCCTTCTTCAGCAAGGCGCTCGCGCCGGGGCGCGGCGACGTGCTCTGGAGTCACGCGCTCACCGTGAGCGGCATCGCGATCGCCCTGCTCTCGCCGGTGCTCGGCGCACGTGCCGATCAGCGGCGGGGGGGCAAGAAGCGCGGTCTCGTCGGTGCGAGCCTCGTCTGCATCGGCGCGACGATCCTCCTCGCGATCCCGTACGCACCGGCGGGCGGACCGGCGTCCGACCTCGCGGTGTACGGGGCGCTGGCGCTCTTCGTGATCGCGAACGTCGCCTTCGAGCTCGTCTACGTGTTCTACAACGCGTTCCTGCCCGAGCTCGGCGACGAGGCGACGATCGGTCGCCTCTCGGGCAAGGCCTGGGCGCTCGGCTACGCGGGAGGACTGCTCTGTCTCGCCGTCGGCCTGCTCGCCTTCGTCGGCCTCGAGGTGGGCACGACGAAGTTCACGCCGATCGTCGACGAGGCGAACGGCTGGAACCTGCGCGCGACGAACCTGCTCGTCGCCGCGTGGTACCTCGCGTTCGCGATGCCGGCCTTCCTCTGGCTGCGCGATCGCGGCGTGCCGTCGGCGATCTCGACGCCGCGTGGGCTGGGCAAGGCCGCGCGCGAGGTGCTCGCCACGCTGCGCCGCCTGCGCAGCTATCCCGATCTGCTGCGACTGCTCATCGCGCACCTGTTCTACAACGACGCGGTGCTCGCGATCATCGGGCTCGCGGCCGTCTACATGGACATGACGCTCGGCATGGACTTCACCGAGATCATGGTGACGGCGATCGGTCTCAACGTGGCGGCGGGCGTCGGCTCGTTCGCGTTCGGCTGGGTCGAGGACAAGGTCGGCGCGCGCGCGGCGATCCTCGGCAGCCTGGTGCTGCTGGTGGCGGGCACGTTGCTGGCGATCGCGGTGCCGACGGCGGCGGCGTTCCGCGTCGCGGCCGTGCTCGTCGGCCTCGGCCTCGGACCGAACCAGGCCTCGAGCCGCAGCCTCATGGCGCGCTTCACGCCCGCCGCGCACCGCGCGGAGTTCTTCGGGATCTTCTCGCTCAGCGGCAAGGCGACCGCGTGGATGGGCACGCTCGCGTTCGGAGTGCTGCGCGACCTCTCGGGGAGCCAGCGCGTGGCCTTCCTGCCGCTGCTGCTGATGTTCCTCGTCGGCGGCCTCTTCGTGCTGCGCATCGACCAGCGCCGCGGCGAGGCGCGGGCGCGGGAGCTCGCGGCGTGAGCGCCTCGGCACCCCGCCGCCTGCGCGATCTCCTCGCGCGGCTCGACGCACGGCGCGGGCCGTTCTGCGCGTCGCGCGGCGCGGCCTTCGACGGCGCGGGCTTCGCCGCGCGCGCCCGCGAGCTGGGGCGGCGCTTCCGTGCCGCGGGGGTGCGACCGCAGGACCGCGTCGCGGCCTATCTCGAGCACGGGCCCGACGCCGCGCTCCTGCCCTTCGCCTGTGCCGAGGCCGGCGCGATCGCGGTGATCGTGAACCCGCGGCTGCGCGATGCGCAGGTCGAACACGTCATCCACGACTGCGAGCCCGCGCTCGTGTGGACGAGCACCGCGAAGTCCGTCGCCCTGCTCGATCCCGCGCGTGCCTTCGGGGACGCGCGCGTCGTCGTCGACGAGGCGGAGCCGCCGCCCTGGGCGACGCGCCTGACGGCGGAGGAACGCACGGGCGAGGGCAACGACGACCCCGATGCCCCGGCGATCCTGCTCTACACGAGCGGTTCGACCGGGCGACCGAAGGGCATCGTGCAGACGCAGCGCAGCCTCTGCGACGGCGCGCGCATCGTGGCGGGCTACCTCGGGCTTTGCGCGGACGATCACCTCGCCGCCGTCCTGCCGCTGAGCTTCGACTACGGGCTCAACCAGGTGCTCTCGGCCGCGTACGCGGGCGCGCGCGTGACGCTCACGAGCTACCTCACCGCCGGCGAGCTGCTGCGCACACTCGCGCAGCACGGCTGCACGGGGCTCGCCGGCGTGCCGGAGATCTGGCTCGACGTCGTCGCGGCCCTCGAGGCGGGCGCCGTGTCGCCCACGGCCCTGCACGCGCTGCGCTACGTGACCAACAGCGGGGGGCGCCTGCCGGAGCGCGTCATCCGCAGCTTCCACGCGCGGCTGCCGCACGTGCAGGTCTTCGCGATGTACGGCCTCACCGAGGCCTTCCGATCGAGCTTCGTGCCGCCCCACGAGCTCGCGGCGCGCCCGCGCAGCATCGGCCGTGCGATGCCCGAGGTGACGCTGCTGGTCGTCGATCCGGCGACGGGGCGCGAGGTGGCCCACGGCGAGGTCGGCGAGCTCGTGCACTGCGGCGCCTGCGTCGCGCGGGGCTATTGGAACCGCGACGCGGACACGGCCGAGCGCTTCCGGCCCGACCCTCGGCCGGGGGCGGGCGGCGCCCTCGCGGTCTGGTCCGGCGACCTCGTGCGCCGCGATGCCGAAGGCTGGCTCGAGATCGTGGGGCGTCGCGACGCGCAGCTGAAGATCGGCGGCTATCGCGTGTCGCCCGACGAGGTGGTCGACGCGGTCCGCGCGATCGCGGGCGTGCACAGCGCGGCGGCGCTGGGCGTGCCGCGCGGCGAGGACGGTCTCGTGGCGTTGGCGGTCGCGGTCGTCCCGACGCAAGGCGTCGCCGATCCGCGGCGCCTGGCGGACCTCGTGCGGAGCGAGTGCCAGCGGACCCTGCCGCCCTGGCTCGTGCCCGCGCTCGTGCGCGTCGTCGAGACCCTGCCGCGCACGCCGAACGACAAGATCGACCTCTCCGCCTTGCGCGCGGTCTTCGCCGCGGGGGACGCATGACCGACGACACGCACCGCGCGAGCCTGCGCGCCTGGCTCGACGCGTATCGGCGCGCCTGGCCCGAAGAGACCGCGGTCGTGGGCAGGATCCGCGCGTTGATCGAGCGCCGCGGCGACTGTCTCCTGCGGACCTGCTTCGACCCGGGGCACCTGACGGCGTCGGCCTGGGTCTGCACCCCGGACGCCGCGCAGTGCGTGCTCCTGCACCACGCCAAGCTCGACCGGTGGCTGCAGCCGGGCGGCCACGCCGACGGCGATCCACGCCTCGCGGAGGTGGCGCGTCGCGAGGTGCACGAGGAGACGGGGCTCGCCGCGCCGACGCCGTTTCACTGGAACGGCGCGCTCGTGCCGCTCGACCTCGACGTGCACGTGATCCCCGCGCGCAGGAACGAGCCCGCGCACGAGCACCACGACGTCCGCTTCCTGTTGATCGCGGCCCACGCCGCGCCGCTCGTGCTCAGCGAGGAATCGCGCGCCGTCCGTTGGCTGCCGGTCGCGCGGCTGGCCGAGTTCACGGCGGAGGAGAGCGTGCTGCGCCTCGCGCGCAAGGCCGCTCAGTGGTTGGGCGTGGACTCGTGACCGCGACCGTGCGGGTGCGCGCGGTCGTAGACCTCGCGCAGCCGCCGCATCGTGACGTGCGTGTAGATCTCGGTCGTCACGAGGTTCGCGTGGCCGAGCAGCTCCTGCACCGTGCGGAGGTCGGCGCCGCGGTCGAGCAGGTGCGTCGCGAAGGAATGGCGCAGGCCGTGCGGTGTGAGGCGTTTCTGGATGCCCGCGCGCCGCGCGTGCCGCACGACGAGCTCGAGCAGCCAGCGCGACGAGAGCGGCCCGCCGAGGTGGTTCACGAAGAGGACGCCGTGCTCGGGGCACTGCCGCTCCCCGAGTCGGCGGTCGCGCCAGGGCAACCACGCGGCGATCGCGCGGCGCGCGGGTCCGCCGAGCAGGCCCAAGCGCTCCTTGCGACCCTTGCCGAAGAGGCGCACGACGCCGCCGTCCCCGTCGTCGAGTTCGAGATCGCGCAGGCGGATGCCGGCGCACTCGGCGACGCGACAGCCCGTCGAGTAGAGGAGTTCGAGCACGGCGCGGTCCCGCGCCCCGAAGAAGTCCGCGGCGAACTCGAGGCCGAGCAGCGCATCGACCTCGGCCTCCGTGAGGAAGCGCGGCACGCGGCGCGGCGCCTTCGGCGCGCGCACGAGGCGGCTCGGGTCCTGCCGCGCGCCGCGGCGATCGCGCACGAAACGGAAGAAGGCGCGCACCGAGGCGAGCTTGCGCTGGATGGACGTCGCGGCGAGACCCTGCTCCTCGAGCTGCACGAGCCAGCGGCGCAGTTCGCGGCGGCCCGGCTCGGCCGGTCCCGGTGGGAGGCCCGCGACGAAGTCGGCCACGTCCTTGCGGTAGGCCTTCACGGTGTGCGGCGAGGCCCGTTTCACATCGCGGAGCTGCGCGACGAAGGCCGCGAGGTGCGCCGCGAGCTCGTTCGCCGGTGCCGCGGCTCCGCTCACGTGCGGACGCCGCTCAGCGCTTGGAGCAGGCGCTCGAGGCGGACGAGGTCGTGATCACCCATGTGACCGACGCGGAACGTGGACTTCGCGAGCTTGCCGTAGCCCTTGCCGAGGGTGAAGCCGCCGCGCTTGCCGGCGGCGACGAGCGCGTCGATGCGCGCGGCGTCGGCGCAGAGCGTGGTCACCGTCGGCGAGCGGTGCGACTTCGCGAACGCCGCGTAGCCCTCCGCGGCACCCCATGCGAGCGTGCGGTCGCGCAGCGCCGCATGGCGCGCCCAGCGCACCGGCAGCGTCTCGACCGCGATGCGCTGGAGCTGGCGTTCGAGCGCGAAGACGAGCGGCACGCAGGGCGTCGCGGGCGGCTCGAGCTTCTGGAAGCGCGCCGGAGTCGCGGCGAAGTCGAGCAGGAAGCCGCGGCCGGGCACCTGCGCCGACTTCGCGAGGGCGCGATCCGAGAGCGCGAACACGCAGAGCCCCGGCGGCAGGGCGAGGCACTTCTGCGTGCCGGCGAAGGCGGCGTCGAGTCCCCAGTCGTCGAAGCGGAGCTCCGCGCCGCCGACGCTCGTGACCACATCGGCGAGGATCAGCGTGTCGGGGCTGGTCTCGCGGACCGCCGCGGCGATCTCGCGGAGGGGCGAGAGCACGCCGGTCGAGGTCTCGCAGTGGGTGATGCACACGGCCTCGAAGGGCTCGGTCGACGCGCGCAGCGTGTCGCGCACGAACTCGGCGGTGATCGGTTCGCCCCAGGGGCGTTCGACGAGCGTCGGGCTGCGACCGCACTGCTCGCTGATCTGTGCCCAGCGTTCGCCGAAGGCGCCCGACGCGAAGTGCAGCACGCGCCGGTGGACGAGGTTGCGGATCGTCGCCTCCATGAGCGCCGTCGCCGGCACGTTCTCGAACCAGGCGTTCTGCCGGGTCTGGAAGAAGGCGGCGAGGAGCGGCAGCAGGCGCGCGATGCAGTCCTTCGTCGTCTGGCTGCGGTGCCCGAGCGCGGGCATCGCCATGATCTCGCGCAGTTCGGGATCGACTTCGACGGGGCCGGGGATGAACAGCACGGGGTGCGGCATGCGCCGCGGATCATTCCAGGCGGAGCGTCGCGAAGCGAGGTTCGCCGCGCAGGGCCGCGAGCTCGGCGGTGGTGAGGAGGAAGGGCAACGTGGCGCCGAGTCGCGGCGCGCGCACGAACCACCGCGCTCCGGCGACGACGTTCGGCCGTGCGATCACTCCACCGAAGCCGACGAAGCGATCGACGGCGGCGCTCGCCTCGAGGTCCGTGCCGCCATCGCCGACGAGCGCATGCGGTCGCTCGTCGGCCGGCCGGGCGCGCAGGGCGTCGGGCTTCCCACCGCGGCGCCAGAGACCGCTCGTGCGGACGAAGTCGACGTAGCGGCCCGCGGCGTCGAAGACGAGCTCGACCGCGAGCACGCGCGCAGGGTCGATGCCGAGTGCGCGCGCGAGCACGAGCACGGGCGGACGGAGGCCGCCGCTCAGGATGCCGACCGCCTTGCCGAGCTGCCGCAGCGCGGCGACCACGAGCGCCGCGTCGCCGAGGGCGGTCGCCACGTAGCGCGCACCGAGCGCCTCGCACTCGTCGGAGCTCGGCGCGATGCGGCGCAGGCGCTCGCCGTAGACGGCCTCGAGGGGGAGTTCCCCGGCCATCGCGCGCTCGGTCAGCGCGGTGATGTCGCGGCGCGTCGCGTCGTCGCGCCACGCGGCGAGCTCGTCGATGCCCTCGATGGACGAGAGCGTCGAGTCGCAGTCGAACCAGATCGAACGCAAGGGGACGCGCGGGCCGATCCCGTCGCCGGTCAGCGGGCTCGTTTGGGCTTCTTCAACCATGCCTGCCACTGCGCATCGAGCGTGTCGGGGTCGAGTTCGAACGCAGCTTGCAGCGACTCACGTTGGCGCGCCAGCAGGCTCTCGCGGGTCGGCGGGTTCCCGCGCTGATCGACGAAGCCCTTCTGCGCCCCGAGGAACTCGGCCATCCGCGCGCGCGGGAACGCCTCGAGCAGGAACTCGATGCGCGACCAGCAGGCCATGTGGTCGACGAGATCGAAGTCCGTGCATTGCTCGGACTCCCAGATCTCGCGCAGGGGTCGCACGAGACCGTGCGAGGCCCGCATGCGCACGCGCTCGTCCCAGTCGAACACCGTGTACGCGCGCTTCTCCTGGTCCTTGATCGCCTCGAAGTTGTTGTGCTCGTCGCTGAGCCGGCGGCGGAACCAGTGGGCGAGGCCTTCCTTCCACCAGACGGGCACGACGTAGCTGTAGCCCTTGTAGGCGTCGAGCAGGCAGTGCACGAGGTTGTGCGTCACGTGCGCGTGCATCGCGAGGTCGGTCCGGAATGCGCCCTCGCCGAAGTCGACCGCGGTCGCGAAGACGAAGGAGTCGCAGCCCTCGAAGTACCAGCGCGAGGGGGCATCCGGCTTCGCCTTGGTGAAGGTCGAGAGGTAGCGCCCGCAGCTCGACGACTTCGCGAAGAGCAGCACGAGGAACTTGCCCTTGTTCCCGAGATACGGACCGCGGCCGAGCCAGGGGTCCTGCCAGCGCGGGGGGGCGTCACCGCGGAAGTAGAAGGTCTCGCTCGCCGGCGGGAACTGCTCGTCGCGCACGTCGAGCAGCGTGGCGACCTCGGCGTAGAGCTCCTCGAGCCGCTGCGCGAAGAGGTGTGCCCGGAGCCAGGGATCGAGCTCGCGGAGCGCCTTCGGTCGGAGACGCGGCAGCTTCGCGCCGAGTCGCTCGAGTTCCTTCTGGAGCCGAGCGCGGTCGGCCTTCTCCTTCGGGAGATCCTGCGCCGGGAGGTTGCAGCAGAGCCTGAAGTGGGCCGTCTCGATGAAGATCAGCGGCAGCTTGCCGAGATCCTCCTGGATGCGCGGCGTGTCGTGACCGTCGCCGAAGCTCATCCGGCCGACGCGCTCGTAGCCGAGCTTCGCGAAGGCCTTCGCCTCGTCCTGACCTTCGAGCCAGGGATCGGGCGGGGCGAAGCGCGGCGCGTCCTTCTCGCGCGGTTCGATCTCGCGCGGGGGTTCCAAGACCACCTGGGCCCCGAGCGCGGAGACGAAGACTGCGGCGCTCGCGAGGAGGACGCCGAGGACACTCGCGAGTCGCCGCATGGTGGGGCCTGGTTCGAGGATGGCTCGGGTCGCCTGGCGACGGCTCCGATCAGCCGTCGCGCTGGCCGCCCGTCTCCGCCGGCGGCGCCGGCAGGGGTCGCAGGCGGAGTTCGAGGAGCGCCTTCTCGCGCTTCTCGATCGCGGCGCGGTCCTTGGTCAGCGCGTCGAGCCGGCGCTGCAGGGGGCGCAGCTTCGGCGAGCGGTCGCCTTCCTTGTCGAGGACCTCCTCGATCCGCACCCGGACCTCCGCCTCGCTCGAGTCGACGGTGTCGTACTCGTTGAGGCAGCGGAGCAGGCCGCGGACGGCGCTGCGCGGATCACCCTCGTACTCGCGCTGGATCAGGGCCTCCATCGCCGCCCAGAGCTGGGCCTGCGTCTGCTGACCGTCCAACGACACCGGGTCCGAGCCGTCGTGACGGCAGAGGAAGAGGTGCGGTGGATGCTCGGCAGCGAAGAGGTTGCGGAACGGATGGTCCGCGTTCAGCACGTGGTTGGGGAGCTTCACGCAGTGGAACCACTTCGTGAGCAGGAGGGTCTTCTCGTTGTTCAGGCGTCGACTCAGGAGCGCGTCGTCGGTGCCCTTGCAGAACCCGCACTCGCGCACGACGAGCAAGGGGCGATGGTCCTCGCCCTTGATCTCGAGCAACGCGCGTTCGCGGGGCAGGGCCACGGCCGCGCGGCCGCTGCTGGTCTTGCCGTCGTCGTCGGCCGGGGCCGCGGCGAGGTCGGGCGCGTAGACCGGGAAATGCCAGTCGATCGCGAGCCGTGCCTTGCTGGTCTCGAGCCGTCGGAAGTCGATCGGGATGCCGCCCGGCGAACCGGGGGCGCCGGGGACTCCCGCGCCGGGAGAGGGTGGACCACCGCCGGGCGCACCGGGAGCTCCACCGCCGGGAACTGAAGCACCACCGCCAGCCGCATCACCTGGACCCCAACTGGGGCCCGCGCTGGCGCCGCTTCATCACTGCGGGGCGGCACCCGCCGGGGCAGTCAGGATCGCCATCAGGAACACCGGCATGAGCAGGGTCCTGAGCGAGAACTTCGCATCGAGCATCGTCACCTCGGCGTCGCGCGCGGCGCGACGGAAGGGGGAGAGGGGAGCAGGCGGCGCGAGTCTAGCGGCTGTGGACCCGGTCGTAACCAGACCAGGAAGGCCCGCGCGTCCTGCCCACGACGAGCGAGGGCGCTCCGGCCCGGCTCACTCGACGAGCACCGCCGCCCGCACGGCGGCGATCGCGCGGAGCTTCGCGAGGCCGGCCGCATCGAGCGGTGCGTCGAGGTTCCAGATCCCGAGGGCGGGTTCGCCCGCGGCACTCGGTGCGCCGAGCTGCATGCGTTCGATGTTGCGATCGAGTTCGCCGAGCAGCGTCGCGATGCGGCCGAGCACCCCGGGGCGATCGTCGTGCCAGGTGACGAGCAGCGGGGGCTCGGGGATCGCGTCGAGGAGCCGGCCGTCGTACTCGACCAGGCGTGGATGGCGATGACCGAGCACGGTGCCGACCACGGCGTGCCGCTGGCCGCCGACCAACATCTCGACGCGCACGAGATTGAGGAAGTCGCGCTTCAGCGTCGAGCTCTCGACGTGCACGCGCATGCCCAGCTCGGCCGCGATCGTCTCGGCGTTGACCGGCGTCACCGGTCGCCCGGCGCGGCCGCGCAGCGCGCCGCAGAGCATCGCGACCGTGAGCGGTCGCGGCGCGCCGGAGGCGATCCCGCCCTGCAGCGTGAGGCGGATCGATTCGATCGGTGCCGGGTGCACGGCAGCGAGGAAGGTCGCGAGCCGGTGCGTGAGGTCGAGGAAGGGCGCGAGGGTCGAGGCCTGCGCCGGAGAGACGCGCGGCACGTTCACGCCGTTGAGCACGACGCCCTGCTTGAGGCAGGTGACGACCTGGCGCGCGAGGTCGATCGCGACGTTGCGCTGCGCCTCGACGGTGGACGCGCCGAGGTGCGGCGTCAGCACGACGCGCTCCAGCTTGCGCAGGCGATCGTCGACGGGCAGCGGCTCGGTCTCGAAGACGTCGAGCGCGGCGCCGGCGAGGTGGCCGGACTCGAGCAGGTCGGCGAGGGCGCGGTCGTCGACGATCCCACCGCGCGCCGCATGGATCAGCCGTGCGCCGCGCTTCAGCTTGCCCAGGCGCTCGCGATCGAAGAGGTGGCGCGTCTCGTCGAGCAGCGGGACGTGGATCGTGACGAAGTCCGCGAGGGCGCAGAGCTCGTCGAGCTCGACCATGCGCACGCCGGCCGGGGCACGGTCCTGCGGGACGAAGGGGTCGTGCGCCACGACCTGCATCGCGAGCCCCGCCGCGCGGTCCGCGACGATGCGGCCGATGTTGCCGAGGCCGACCACGCCGATGGTCTTGCCGGTCAGCTCGACGCCGACGAAGCGCTTCTTGTCCCACTTGCCGGCCTTCAGGTTCTGGTCGGCGCCGGGGACGAGTCGCGCGAGCGACACGAGGAGCGCGATCGCGTGCTCGGCCGTCGTGACGGCGCCGGCGTCCGGCGTGTTCATCACGACGATGCCGCGCGCGGTCGCCGCGGGCAGATCGATGTTGTCGACGCCGATGCCCGCCCGGCCGATGAGGGTGAGCCGGTCGGCGCCCTCGAGGGCGCGGGCGCTCACCTTGGTCGCGGAGCGGACGATGAGCGCGTCCTGGCCGCGCAGCGCGGCGGCGAGACGGGCCTCGTCCATGCCGGTCGAGACGGTGACGTCGCCGGCTTCACGGAGGATGGCGAGACCTTCGTCGCCGAGATCGTCGGCGACGAGGATGGAGTAGCGATGCATGGGGCTGTGCTTCGCGGGCGATCAGCGCGCGCCCTTGCCGAACAGGATCACGCCGACCGTGCGGAGGATGATGTTCAGGTCGAAGAGCGGGCTGATGTTCTTCACGTAGTAGAGGTCGTAGCGCAGCTTCTCCGCGGCATCCTCGACCGATGCGCCGTACGGGTGGTTCACCTGCGCCCAGCCCGTGAGTCCGGGCTTCACCGTGTGGCGGAGCGGATAGTAGGGGATCTTCTTCGCGAGCTCTTCCACGAACACCGGTCGCTCCGGCCGCGGGCCGACGAACGACATCTTGCCCGTCAGCACGTTGAGCATCTGCGGGATCTCGTCGATGCGCGACACGCGCAGGAAGCGGCCGACGCGGGTCACGCGCGAGTCGTTCTTCTTCGCCCATTGCGGGCCGGCCGCCTCCGCGTCGGTCCGCATCGTGCGGAACTTGTGCACGAAGAAGGTCTCGCCGTCCTCGCCGACGCGTTCCTGGCTGAAGAAGATCGGGCCCTTGCTGTCGAGCTTGATGAGCAGCGCGGTGAGGAGGCAGAGCGGGAGGGCGAGCAGCAGCCCGACCGTCGACACGACGATGTCGAGCAGGCGCTTCGTGATCACGGCGGCGCGGTGCTTCTGGAAGCCCCCGCCGAAGATCAGGTAGGAGGGTCGCAGGCTCTGCACGGCGATCTTGCCGGTGATGCGCTCGTACATCGCCTCCTTCTCCTCGACGTAGAGCCCCGCCATCCGCAGCGCGAGCAGCTGCTGCACGGGCAGGGTGCCACGGCGTTCCTCGAGGGCGACGACGACCCGCGCGATGCGCAGGCGCTGCGCGAGCTCGACGAGGTCATCGGCGCTGCCGAGGATGCGGGCGGTCGGCGGTGCCAACGCGTTCGACTCGGGATCGGGCTCGGGGTCGCTGTCGGCGCGCACGATGCCCATGAGCTCGAAGCCGGCATAGGGGCTGTCGGCGATCATCGTCGCGATCGTCTGTCCCTGCGGCCCGGCGCCGAAGACCAGCACGTGCTCGCCGAAGTTCCACTTGTAGAAGAACCAGTGGAACGCGCGGCGCCACGCCCAGAGGACGATGAAGCCGACCGCGAGCAAGGCGATGACCTTCCAGGTCTCCTCGTCGGGGCGGGCGAGGCCGGGGAAGCAGAAGAGATCGGGCAGGATGAACGCGGCGCCCGCGATCATCAGCAGCGCGTAGCCGCCGGCGTGGAGCAGGCGGTGGGGCAACTCGGCGCGGTTCTGGGCGACGCGCCAGTCGTAGAGATCGCTGTAGCTGAGCGACATCTGGCAGATCGCGGAGAGCGCGAGCGCCGTCGCGAGGCCGGCCCAGAAGCGCTCGCCGCCGGCGAAGAGATCGAAGGGCGCGGAACGCAGGGGCGGCAGGGAGCTGCCCAGGAACACGATGGCGGTGAGGATCACCGTCTCGGACAGCATCAGCAGCAGCTTGCGCCGCGGGATGATCTGTTCGGAGAGCTTGGGCATCGATGCAGCCGCCGATCAGGAAGCGCGCAGGTGGCCGACGGCTGGGAGCGGAGGGTGGACGGACTTCTTGGGCCGGGCGTGCATTCCGAGTTCCCGTCTCATCGGCAGTTCCGCGCCGCGCGCTTCAGCGCGGCGGCGGGTCGAACTCGTGGCCGGCGAAGTGCAGCAGCTCCGGAGCTGCCCCATCCGGGAGACGGACCGCGATGACGTCGACGCGGAGTCCGCTCGGCGACGGACGCAGGACCGGAGCGAGCGCCGACAGGGCGCGCACGAGCCGGGCGCGCTGCGCGGGTTCGAGGCAGCGCTCGGGTGCCGGATGCTCGCGGCGGGTCTTGACCTCGACCGCGATCCAGAGGCGCCGGCGGCGGGCGAGGAGGTCGATTTCGGCATCCTTGGTGCGGAGGTTCTGCGCTTCGATCGAGTAGCCGGCCCGCCGCAGGAACTCGGCCGCGAGGGCTTCGCCCTGCGCACCGCGCGCCGCGCGCTCAGGCGGGACCGCTGCCGCTGGGCGCGCCGCCTTGTGCGGCCGGCCTGGTCGCCGTCGGGTCATGGGCGAGCCGATGGATCGCGGCGCGATCGAAGGTCAGCTTGACGTCGCTGTCGACCCGCAGCGTCACCGTGTTCGCGTCGAGTGCCAGCACCTCGCCGTGCAGGCCGGCCGTCGTCACCACGGCATCGCCCTTCTTGAGCTGGGCCATCATCTCGCGCCGCTTCTTCTCCTGCTTCTGCTGCGGGCGGATGAGCATGAAGTAGAAGATCAGGCCGATGCCGAGGAAGATCGGCGCCTGGCTCGTCAACGCGTCGGAGCAGCTCGGCTGCGCAGCCGCCGGATTCGGCGAGCCGCCGGCCCCGCTCGGAGCGCCTTCTCCCGGACCCTGCGGCGCGCCACCCTCGCCACGCCGCTGCGTCGTGCCTTCCTGATCGCCCGTCGCGATGCCCGGCGACGACTCGGACGTCTCCCCGGCGGAGCTGCGATCGCGGCTGGGTGCCCAGGCGAGATTCGCCTGGTCGGTGAAGCAGAGGAGGATGGGCTTCATGCGGGTTCGCTCGCGCGGCGCGGACCGTGACGCCGGACCGCGGGGGCGAGGAGTATAGAATCCCGCGCCCTCGATCCCAGCGCCGGACTGGTCCCGCGCGCAGCGAGTCCTCCGCGTCACCGAGCAGCCCCTGTGCCGAGTCTGCCTTGCGAGTCCTACTAGCCATGTCGGGAGGCGTCGACAGCAGCGTCGCCGCGCTGCGCCTCGTCGACGCCGGGCACGAGGTGATCGGGGTGTTCATGCGCAACGGTGTCGCCGCCGAGGCCACACCCTCCCTGGGTGACGGAGCCGGGAAGAACAGCGCCGCGAAGTCCTGCTGCTCGGCCTCCGATGCCCGCGATGCCGCCCTCGTCGCCGAGCGCCTCGGCATCCCCTTCTTCGCCGTCGACTACGCCGCCGAGTTCGACGCGATCATCGCGCAGTTCGCCGACGAGTACCGCCGCGGCCGGACGCCGAACCCCTGCGTGCTCTGCAACCAGCACCTGAAGTTCGGGCATCTGCTCGAACTCGCCGACTCCGTCGGCGCGGACGCGGTCGCGACCGGGCACTACGCACGGGTGAGCGAGGGCCGCCTGCTGCGCGCCGTCGATCGCGACAAGGACCAGAGCTACTACCTCTTCGGGATCCCGCGCGCGGCCCTCTCGCGCGCGCTCGTCCCGCTCGGCGAGTCGTGCAAGGCCGAGGTCCGGGACGCGGCGCGCACCGCCGGGCTGCGCACGGCGGCGAAGCCGGAGTCCATGGAGATCTGTTTCGTGACGAGCGGCGACTACCGCGACGTCGTGCGCGAGCGCGGCGGTCTCGGTCGACCGGGACGCTTCATCGACCGCGAGGGTCGCGAGCTCGGCACGCACGGCGGCATCGGGGGCTTCACCGTCGGGCAACGCCGCGGTCTACCGCCGCTGGGCGAGCCGCACTACGTCGTCGGGATCGACGCGGCCGCGGGCGACGTCGTGCTCGCCACGCTCGAGGGTCTCGACGCGCGCCTCGCGCAGCTCGCCGGGCTGCGCTGGCTCGTCGAGCCGCGGCGCGAGCCCTTCGCGGCGAGCGTCCGCATCCGCGCACGGCACGAGCCGGCTCCCGCGTTGGTCACCCCGCAGTTCGCGAGCGCCGACGCGGCGGAACCGCAGGGGCTGCGCATCGAGTTCGAGACGGCGCAGCGGGCGATCACGCCGGGGCAGGCCGCGGTGCTGCACGACGGCGAGCAGGTCCTCGGCGGCGGCTGGATCGTCTGATCGCCCGCGGTCGATGGCGCGGTCCCGGCCCGCGACCCGGCCTGGGAAGCGGTCTCCCGGGCGATCCTGCGCTTGCCGTGGCACGCCTCGCGCCTAAGATCCCGCGGCGATCTGCCCGACCCGGAGGCCGGAACTCCGAGTGGGCGGGTCCCTTCCCTAGCGAGGCAACATGAACAAGGCGGAGCTGATCGACGAAGTCCAACGGGCCCTCGGGGCCGAGTGTTCGAAGGCCCACGCGGAGCGCGTGGTCAACTCGGTGCTGTCCTCGATCGGCAAGGGCCTGCGCGAGGCCGGGCAGGTGCAGCTCGTGGGCTTCGGCACCTTCCAGGTCAAGGAGCGCGCGGCGCGCCAGGGGCGCAACCCGCGGAACAACGAGGTCATCCAGATCCCGGCGAGCAAGTCGATCGCCTTCAAGGCCGGGGCGAAGCTCAAGGAAGAGGCCACGACCGAAGCCTCGTGAGTTCCAGGCCGGCGTGAGCCTCGGGCCGCGCCGCGGCGCCGGCCGCGCCGGGCCTCCCGCGGAGAAGTGCTCAAGTGCGCGGCGGCATCGGTCCGATCTCGCTCCGTGACACGACCGACAACCCGTCGGTCCTGACAGGAGCCATCGATCCGATGAGGAGCGCCGCGTTCACCACCCTGCTCGTCCTGACCGCCTGCGGCACGACCGGCCGGCAAGACAACGAGTTCGTGCAACCCAACGAACTCATGGGTCAGGAGATCTCCCGCCGGGTCGACGAGATCCGGTACCAGCACCGCGACGTGCTGGTCAACAACCTCCTCTGGCTCTCGCAGGCCGGGGAGCAGGCCATCCCGGCCCTGCTCGACGGGCTGCGCCACGAGGACCCGAAAGTGCGCGCCAATTGCAGTTGGGTGCTCGCGGAGATCGGTGATCGCCGCGTGATCCCCTACCTGCAGCCGATGACCAAGGACAGCACGGAGGCCGTGCGTCTCGAGGCGGCGCGCACGCTGGTCGTGTTGGGCGACCTGAAGCAGGTGCCGGTGCTGATCGAAGGTCTCGACAGCGAGCGCCCGCTGGTCCGCTTCAACTGCCACGAGGCGCTCAAGCGCGCGACGGCACGCGAGTTCGAGTACGACCACCTCACCGACGACCGCCTCGCGCGGAGCCACGCGGTCTACCGCTGGCGCCGCTGGTGGGCCGAGCAGTCGAACGATCCCTTCTTCGCCGCGAGCTACGCGCAGACCCACGGCCTGCGCACCGACGAGGCGATGGACGGCGGCGGCGGGGAGCAGCCGGCGAAGCCCGACGGCGAGATGCAGCCGATGCCGCTCACGCCCACGCCGACGCCGCAGGGTGACGCGGGCAGCGGCTCGCCGCAGCGCGACGGTCAGTGACTCGCGGCGGCTGACGGTGAACCACGAGCAGGGCTGACGATCGACGCAGCGCGCCGCTATCCTGCGGCGCGCCCCCGATCGCACCCCTCGCTGCGTTTCCCGATGCTGAGTCCAGTCACCCAGAAGCTCCCCAGATCGAGCCCGCGCGACGCCGGCTTCACCCTCATCGAGATCCTGGTCGTCGTCGGGATCATCGGCGTGCTCGCCGCGGTGCTCCTGCCGCAGATCTTCGGCTCGAAGCTCCGCACGACGATCGTGGCCGACCAGGCGAACCTGCGCTGGCACTACCAGAACTTCGTGATCTACGAGCAGGGTCACAAGAAGCTGCCCGCCGGCACGGGGCACAAGTTCATCATCGAGCCCTGGGTGAAGGGCGACGTGCAGCGCACGCCGAAGAACCTCGAGCGCTACTTCACGCCCGAGTCGAACGACCCGCGGATGGAGGAGCTGATGGCCAAGGACCCGGAGACCGTCTGGCGCACGCCCGACGAGCTCACGAGCGGCGACACGTCCTATGCCGGGCCGGGACCTGCGGCGAAGCGGATGCCGCAGATGCTGACGAACCAGAAGGCGCCGTTGATGGCGAACGACAACGAGGACGTGCCGGCCTTCGCCGACTTCACGATCAACCTGCTGCTCGGCGAGTCGACGGTGCGCGAGATCAAGCTCGACGAGCTCCAGGCGCTGGGATTCGACGAGCAGACGGAAGGCGCGAAGTTCGAGGTCGGCCCCGAGTCGCCGCACGCGCTGCTGAAGCTCCTCGAGCGCTGAGCCACGGCGTCCTGGACTGCGCGCGCGCGCGTCGCGGGGCGGGACGCGCGTCGCCCGCGCCTTTGAAGCCCCTGCGCGGCGAGCTAGCATGCGCCGCCCCCGCCGCCCGCCCATGCCTCGCCCGCCCCGTTACCACCTGACCAGCTACGGCTGTCAGATGAACAAGCTCGACGCCGAGCTGGTCGAGAGTCGCCTGGTCGGCGCGGGCTACGAGCGGGCGAGTCACGACGGCGAGGCCGACGTCGTCCTGCTGAACACCTGCTCGGTCCGGCAACACGCCGAGGACCGCGTCTGGAGTCGGCTCGGCGTCCTGCGCGCGCAGAAGCGCCAGCGCCCGGAGCTCGTCGTCGGCGTGCTCGGTTGCATGGCGCAGGAGCACCAGCGCTACCTGCTCGCGCGCATGCCGCACGTCGACCTCGTGGTCGGACCCTCGGCCTTCGGCGACATCGACGCGAAGGTCGACGAGGCGCGCCAGCGCAACGCCGGCCGCCGCGCCGACGATCGCCGCGGCGCGCACGTGCTCGCGGTGGGTGAGGGCGTCTCGGGCGACGCCATCGTGCGCGACCCCCGCGTGCGCCCGCACCGCTCGCAGGCCTGGGTCTCGGTGATGCGCGGCTGCAACATGCCCTGCAGCTACTGCATCGTGCCGAGCACCCGCGGCCCCGAGCTCAGCCGGCCGATCCCGGTCATCGTCGAGGAGGTGCAGCGCCTCTGCGACGACGGGGTCACCGAGATCACCCTGCTGGGGCAGACGGTGAACGCCTACGGGCGCGACCTGGGCCCGGGCGTCACGCTCGCGCGCCTGCTCCGTGCGCTGCACGAGATCCCCGCGCTGCGCCGCATCGCGTTCATCACCTCGCATCCGAACTTCCTCTCGGCGGAGCTGATCGACGCGTTGGCCGAGCTGCCGCGCGTCGCGCGCTTCCTGCACCTGCCCGCGCAGTCCGGCAGCGACCGCATCCTGAAGGCGATGCGACGCGGCTACACCGCGGCCCGCTACCTCGCGCGCGTGGACCAGCTCCGCGCCAAGGCGCCGGACGTGGTGCTGCACTCCGACTTCATCGTCGGCTACCCCGGCGAGTCCGAGGCCGAGTTCCAGGCGAGCGTCGACCTGATGGAGCGCGTGCGCTTCGCGCAGAGCTACATCTTCAAGTACTCGCCACGCCCCGGCACGCTCGCCGCCGAGCTCGTCGACGACGTGCCCGACGCCGTCAAGGCGGAGCGCAACGCGCGGCTGTTGGAGGTGCAGGAGCGCCACCTCGCGAGCGCGGCGCAGGCGCTCGTCGGCACCGTGCAGGAGGTCCTCGTCGAGGGCGAGAGCAAGGTCGACGGGCGCTGGACCGGCCGGACGGTGCATCACCGCCTCGTGCATTTCCCGAGCGGCGATCGCGTCGCGCTCGGCTGCTATCTCCCGGTGCGGATCACCCAGGCCCTCGGTCACTCGCTGCTCGGTGAACTGCTCGCCGAGGATCACGCCGAAGTCCGAGCAGGAGCCCGCGCGTGAATCGCGAAGCCTGGATGCGCGAGGCGATCGAGCTCGCGCTGCGCGGCCGCGGCGAGGTCGAGCCCAACCCGCGGGTCGGTGCCCTCGCGATCGAGAACTCGCGCATCGTGGGCCGCGGCTGGCATCGCCATTGGGGCGGAGCGCACGCGGAGATCGAGGCGCTCGCCGATGCCCGGCAGCGCGGCGCGCGCCCCGACACGCTCGTCGTGACGATGGAGCCCTGCTCCACGCCGCTCGGCGTGAAGGAGAAGAAGACCCCGCCCTGCACGAGTGCGCTCGCCGAGGCCGGTGTGAAGCGCGTGATCGTGGGCGCCGCGGATCCCGACCCGCGCCATCGCGGCGCCGGCTTCGCGGTGCTCGAGGATGCCGGCATCGAGGTCGTCGACGGCGTGCTCGCCGCCGCGTGTCGCGCGATCAACAAGCCCTTCGAGCGTTGGCTCGCCCTCGATCGTCCCTGGACCATCGCGAAGTACGCGATGACCCTCGACGGCAAGACCGCCGCACCGACCGGCGAGTCGCGCTGGATCTCCGGTCTGCCCGCGCGGCGGAAGGTCCACGAGCTGCGCACGCTGGTCGACGCGGTGGCGATCGGCTTCCGCACCGCGCGCGCGGACGACCCCGAGCTCACCGTGCGGCACGTCGAGGGTCCGCAGCCGCTGCGCATCGTGGTCGATCCCTGGGCCGAGATCGACGTCGAGAGCAAGCTCGTGCGCCTGGCACCCGAGGTCCCCTTGCTCGTGATCGTCCACGAGCACGCGGACCCGGTGCGGGTCACGCGCCTGCGCGACGTCGGCGTGCAGATCGAAGCGGTGAAGGGCGCGGAGAAGGGCCGTCGCCTGCACCTGCTCGACGCCTGGCGCGCGCTGCGCCGCCGCGGCGTGAGACGGATGATGGTCGAGGGCGGCGGTGGTCTCATCGCCCAGCTCCTCGGCTGGGACTGCGTCGACCAGGTGCTCGCGTTCGTGGCGCCGAAGATGATCGGCGGGCAGTTCGCGCCGAGCCCGGTCGCGGGCGAGGGCCGACCCTTCATGGCCGAGGCCTGGCGCTTCGAGGAGATGTACTGGTCGGCCTGCGGCGAGGACCTCGCCATCGGTGCGTTCCGCGCCGAGGGCTGACGCGGGTCCCGCGGCGCGCGACCCCGTGCGCCGCTCGTCGCCGGGATCCGCCCGGCCGTCCGCGGCTTGCTCCGCGACGCAGATCGCAGCGCCGGCAGCGCGGAGTGTTTCCCGGACGGGCGGGATTCGGACTCGGGCTCGAACTGCGCGCGCCACGCTGCGGCGGCACGGTGCCTCCGCGCGACTCTCCGACCGTCTTCTTCACGCTCCACTCTTCTCCCACCCCGCGAGGGCTCGCGGTCGCACGACGTGCGCGACCACCAGCGCGCGCGGTGCCGTACTCTCCGAGGCTTGCGCATCGCCTGCTCCGCGCTTCGATCGCCCTTCGGTGATGAGCCGGCAGGGAGGCTCACGCGCACGACGTCCCGCTCCTCTCCGTCGCAAGGCGGTCGACATGCAGCATCAGGTCCGCAGCCGCTCGATCCGGTTCACCCTCGTCGGTCTCCTCGTCGCCGCGCTCGGGGGCCATGGGCTCCGCGCGCAGGATCCGCCCGCCGGCGCGGAACCGGAGTCGTGGCGACTCGCGGTCGGCCTGCTGCAGCGCGGACTCCACGCCGAGGCCGCCGTGCAGCTGCGCGCGTTCCTGAAGGCGGAGCCGCGCCACGCGCGTGCGAGCGAGGCGCGCTATCGCCTCGGCGTCTGCGAACTCGAGACGGGCCGCCCCGAGGCCGCGATCGAAGTCCTCGAGCAGGCGGCGCGCGACCAGCAGCTCGCGCTGCGGCCGGAGTGCCTCTACCGCCTCGGCCTCGCGCTGCAGACGCTGGCCCGGCACGCGGACGCCGCGAAGCGCTTCGAGGAGCTCCTCGCGGCGATCCCGTCGGATCACTACCTCGCCGAGGCTGCGGCCTACGCCGCGGGCGAGTGTCGGCGCGATGCCGGGGACGACGCGCGGGCCATCCCTCACTTCGAGCGGGCGAGTCGCAGCGCCGACGCGGACCCGAGCGGCTATGCCTTCGCCGGCGCCTACCAGGCCGGCTACGCGCGCCTGCGCACGGGCGATCACGCCGGCGCGCAGGCGGCGTTCCGCGCCCTCTGCGAGCGTTGGCCGACGCACGAGGCGATCGGTGAGCTGCAGTACCTCGTCGGCGAGACCGCACACCGCGTGGGCGACACGGCGCGCGCCGAGACCGCGTGGCGTGCCGCGGCCGCCGCCGGGGGGGACTGGGCCGACGATGCGCGGAGCGGTCTCGCGACGCTCGCCCGCGCGCGCGGCGACGACGCCGCGGCGGCGGAGGAGCTGCGGCGCATCGCGAAGGCGGACCCCGCGTCGCCGCTCGGCCGCGGCGCGCGGGTCCAGCTCGCGCAGTTCGCGCTCGGCAAGGGCGAGGCCTCGCGCGCGGTCGCGGAGCTCGACGCGCTGCTCGCCGAGGAAGGTCTCGAGGCGTCGCTCGCCGGTTCGGCGCACGCGCTGCGCGGCGATGCGCTCGCGGCGCTCGGGCGTCCGGGCGAGGCGGTGCCCGCGTACGACGCGGCGTTGAGCCAGCTGCCCGAGGCCCGCCGGCCGCGGCTCGCCTGTGCGCGCGCCGAGGCCCTGCTCGCCGCGGGACAGGCGGCCGAGGCCCTCGCGGCGTTCGTCGCGACGAAGAGCGGCGGCGATGCCGGGCTGCGCGGCGAGCTGCTCTACGGCGAGTTGCGCGCGCTGCACGCGCTCGGCCGTCACGACGAGTCGATCGCGCGCGCGCAGGTCTTCGCCCGCGAACTGCCGCAGCACCGTCTCGCGGGCCACGCCGGGTTCGCACTCGCGGAGAACCAGTACGCGGCCAGGCGCTACCGCGAGGCGCGCAGCGGCTACGACGCCATCCCCGCCGACCATGCGCTCGCACCCGCGGCGCGGCACAAGGCGGCGTGGTCGGCCTGGCTGAGCGACGACGCCCCCGACGCGCTGCAGCGCTTCGCCGCGCTGGTCGAGGACGGCGCGCAGGACGCCGAGCGTCGCGAGGAGGCGCTCGCGATGACCGCGCTCGCCGCCGCCGCGGCGAAGCAGGCGGCGCCCGCGCTCGACGCCGCGGACCGCTACGCGGCGCGGCACCCGCAGGGCGCGTTCCTCGCGCGCACCGAGCGCGTCGCGGCGCGCGTGCTGCGCGAGAAGGGCGATCTCGGCGCGGCGCGTGAGCGCCTCGCGCGCGCGGCGAAGGCCGAGCGCGGTGAGGGTGCCGTGGGCCTGGCGCTCGAGCGCGCCGACCTCGCGTTCCAGGCGGGAGACTTCGCCCAGGCGCGCCGGGGCTACGAGGAACACGCCGGGCGACCCGATGCCTACGGCGCACGGGCCCTCGAAGGGCTCGCGTGGTGCGCGTTCGAGCTCGGCGACGACGAGGCCTGCCTGCGCGCGATCCGCGGCGGGCTCGCGCACGCGACGATCGGCGACATCGCGCCGGCGCTGCGCGAGCTCGAGCTCGATCTCTTCGCGCGGAAGCAGCGCTGGCCCGAGGCGATCGAAGCCGCGCGCGCCTTCCTGAATGCCTGGCCGAAGCACGCGAAGGCGAGGGACATCGAGTTCGCGCTCGGCACCGCACTCGCCCGTGCGGGGCAGGACGACGAGGCGCGCACCGTGCTGACCCGCGTCGTCGAGGCCGGCGCTGCGAAGCGCGCCGACCTCGCGCTCTACGAGCTCGGGTGGATCGCGCAGCGCAAGCAGGACCAGGACGGTGCCCGCGCGCGCTTCGCGCAGGTGGTGACCACGACGGCCGAACCCGAACTCGCGGACGAGTGCCGCGTGCTCGTCGCCGAGTCCGAACTCGCGCGCGGCAAGCGCGACGCCGCGCGCGCGGTGCTCGCGAAGGTGACGAATCCATCGCAGATCGCGCGCGCGCGCTACCTCGTCGCGCAGAGCCTGCTCGCCGAGGGCAAGGATGCCGAGGCCGCGCGCCTCTTCGCGGAGGTCGCGACGCTGCCGGGTGCCGACGCCCTCGCGGCCGACGCCCTCTTCGCCGCCGGGGAGACCGAGCTCCAGCGCGGCGAGTTCGTGCCGGCGACCGCGTCGCTCGAGACCCTGCTCGCGAAGCACCCCAAGCACGCGCGCGTCACGCGGGCGAAGCTCTACCTCGGCGAGTGCTTCGTGCGAGCCGGGCGGAGCGCCGATGCCCTGCCGCTGCTCGAGCAGTACCTCGCGCAGGACGCCGCGGGCGACGGCGATGCGGGTCGCGCGCGCGCCCGGCTCTGGCTCGGCAAGGCGCAGCTCGAGCGCAAGGACTTCGAGCGCGCGGAGCGCGAACTCGCCGAGGCCGCGCGCCTCGCCGACGGCGCGATCGGTGCGGAGGCGGCGTTCCAGATCGGCGAGTCGCGGCGCGCGCGCGCCGACCTCGAGGGCGCGGCCGAGGCGTACCTCAAGGTCGCGATCCTCTTCGCGGATCCGGTCTGGGTGCCGCGCGCCCTGCTCGCGGCCGGCAAGACCTGGCTCGAACTCGGCCAGCGCGAGAAGGCCGACCGCGTCCTCGACGAGCTGATCGAGAAGCACCCGAAGTCCGCGGAGGCCGCCGCGGCGAAGCCCCTCCGCCGCAGCCATCAGCGTTGAGATCGGGCCCGCGAGCGGATTCCGGCGAGCGAGTAGGCCACCCCCGCAGAGACCGACCATGACCGACACGACGATCCTCGTTCAAGCGGGCGCTGAGCCCGCCCGCACCTTCGGTGAGTTCCTCGTCGCCGGCGGAGAGCTCATGGTGCCGATCGGGCTCTGCTCGGTCTTCGTGCTCGCGCTGACGATCGAGCGCGTGCTCGCGCTGCGGCGCACGCGCGTGTGGACCGCGGCGGCCGCCGAGGCGATGACCGAGATCACGTCCGGCCGCCACGACGCGGCGAGGGCGAGGCTCGAGGGCGATCGCAGCTTCGCGTCTCGCGTGCTGCTCGCCGGACTGCGACGGCTGCGCTACCCCGTGGCGGACGTCGAGAACGCGATGGCCGACCAGGCGCAGAAGGAGCTCGAGCGCCTGCGGCGCAACGTGCGCCCGATCGTGCTCATCGCGTCGGTGGCGCCGCTGCTCGGCCTGCTCGGCACGGTGCTCGGGATCTACGAGGCCTTCCACCGCGTCGCGCAGGCGGGGATGGGCAAGCCGGAGGTGCTCGCCGCCGGCATCGACGTCGCGCTCATCACGACGATCGCCGGTCTCGCCGTGGCCATCCCCGCGATGCTGATCGCGAGCTGGCTCGGCGGTCGCGCGCGGCGGCTCGTGCTCTTCATCGACGAGCAGGTCGCACCGGCGATCGAAGCGCTCGCGGCACGCCCGGCGACGGCGAACCCCGGGGGCACGCATGCGGCTTGAACTCGACGAGACGCCGGAGGAAGGGCCGAACCTGACCCCGCTCATCGACGTCGTCTTCCTGCTGCTCGTCTTCTTCCTCGTGGCGACGACCTTCGCGCGCGAGGAGGTCGATCTCGATCTCGAGCTGCCGAAGGCGCGCTCCGGGACGCCGACCAAGGAGGCGCATCCGATCGTGGTGAACGTCGGCCGCGACGGCGCCCTGCGCATCGACGGCGTCGTCGTGACGCTCGAGGGTCTCGAGCAGAAGCTGCGCGCCGCGGCCTCGCGTGACCGCGGCCAGGAGGTCCTGATCCGCGGGGACACGCAGGTGCAGCTCGGCCGCGTCGTGCAGGCCTTCGACGTCTGCCGCGCCGCCTCCCTCACGAAGATCGCGATCGCCGCCGCCCCCGAGGCCGCGGCCGGAGGCCGCTGAGCGATGCGGCGTCGCCTGCGCTTCGGTCTCGCCCTGCTCTGCCTGCTCGCGGCCGTCGCCGCGCTGGCGGCGCTCGTCGTGCTGCGGCTCGGTCGACCTCTCTACTACAGCGACGGCGTCGGGCTCGTGCGCGCGGACGCCCTCGCCGATCGCCCGATGCAGGTCTTCGAGCGCCCGACGCCGCGCTTCGAGGTGCCGGGTCCGGTGCGCGGTCGCTTCGCCGTGCTGCCGGATGGCCGCCTCCTCTACGGCCTGGCCCGCAGCGCGGAGCGCACGGAGCTCGTGAGCTTCGACCCGCGCCTGCCCGACTCGGCACCGGTGCCGCTCGCGATCGGCGCGGGCAACCACGAGTTCTCGCCCTGCCTCGACGAGCGGGGCGAGCTCTGGTTCTGCTCCGACCGCGAGGGCGGGGCCGGCGGCTTCGACCTCTGGCGCGCGGCGCCGCTCGGCGAGGGTCGCTTCGCCGCGCCGACGCCCCTGCCGGCGACGGTGAACAGCCCGGCCGACGAGGTCGACCCGGCCCTCGCGCCCGAGGGCACGACGCTCGTCTTCGCGCGCCGCGTGCCCGACGAGACGCGCACGCGCCTGCACGTCGTCGAGCTCGACGCCGATCTGCCGGCCCGCGCGCTCTGGCCCGACGACGAGCGCGAGCCCTTCGCTCGTCTGTCGCGCGTGCTCGATCGCGAGCCGGCGTTCGCGCGCGACGGAACCTGGCTCTTCTTCGTGCGGGAGACCCAAGCGGCGGGCAAGCGCGTCTTCGGCGTGCCGCGGCTCGGCACGCAGTTCGACCGGCCGCTCGAGGAACACGTGCTGGGGGAGGGCGGCCGTTTCCACGCGCCGAGTCCGCTCGGCGACGGGGAGGGCTTCACCGTCCAACTCCTCGGCGAGGGCGAACGACCGCTGCTCTACGCGGCCCGCGCACGCCTGCTGCGACCGTGGTGGGAAGGGCAACGCGCGCTCGAGCGCCTCCTGCTCTGGGTGCTGGGGCTGGCGCTGTTGCTGCTCGCGCTGCTCCTGCTCGGCGCCCGCTGGCGCGCGCTCGACATCGTGACCTGGTGCATCCTCGTCTCGCTGCTCGTGCACGTGCTGCTCTGGTGGCTGCTCGAGGACGTGCTCATGGGCCTGCGCGAGCCCGCGGCCCGCGGCGACGGCGAGCGCATCGCGATCACGCTGATCGACGGCGAGACCGCCGCGGCCGCAGCGGCCGCGGCGAGCGGCGACCGCTCGGCGCAGGCCTGGCGCGCCGAACGCGCGGACCGTGCGGAGGCGGCGAGTGTGAGCGCGCCCGCGGCGGCACTCGCGAGCGCGAACTCCGTGCCCGCGACCGACGCGGAGCTCGTGGAGCTCACGCGCTCGGAACCGTCGCCTCAGGCGCTCGCGACGGCCGACGCGGCGGCGAGTCTGCAGGACGCGCCGACGCCGTCCGCACCGCGCAGCGGCGACGACGCGCTGCCCGCGAGCGAGCTCGGACTCGCCGCCGCCGCCGCGCAGCCGCGCCCGGCGCACGACGCCGCGCGCCCGCCCGTGGCGGGGGACGCGGTCGGCATCACCGTGACGGCGCCCGGAGCCGGCGAGCTGCCGAAGGACCTGCCGGCGACGGCGACGCCGGCGCTCGCGGGTGAGGCAGTCCTGACGCGGGCCGTGCCGGCGCCGAGCGCGGCGGCGCTCGACGCGCCCAGCCTGCGCGATGCCCCGCAGGTCGCGGCCGCCAGCGCGCGGCCCGCGCTCGCCGCTGCCCTGCCCGCGCTCGCGGGTCCGGCGGCGCTGGCGAACCGCGGCCCGCGCGAGACGCTCGACGAACCCGCCGCACGCCCCGTCGCCGGCGCGGCTCCTGGCGAGGGCGAGCTCGTCGTGAGCGGACCCGCGGCGACCGCGCTCCCCGCGAGCGCGCGCGCGCCCGCCGTCGAGCCGGTCCTGGAGCTCCGGCCCGCGGCGCCCGTGGCCGGCGTCGCGCGGCGCAAGGCAGACGCCGGTCTGCGCGACGCCCTCGTCGCGACCGCGGAACCCGCCGCGCGCACCGAGCGCGTCGCGGCCGCGCTCAGCGCCCTCGCGCCGGGCTCCGCGCAGCCTCTTGGGCCCACGGCGCGGAACGCGTCGCCGGCGGCCAGGCCGACCGCAGCGCCGCGCGATGCCGGCGACGCACCGGTGGCCGCTCCGCAGCCCGTCGCCGCCGCCTTGCCCGCGGCCGCGCGCCCGGCGACCGAGATCGGACCGGCGCTCCCGCGCGCGGCGGTGTCGGCGGCGTCACCGTCCCGCCCCCTGCGGCGCGGGCCGTCGCTCGCCGATGCGATCCCGGCGTCCGCCGACGGCCAGCCCAGCGGCTCGCCGCGCGCGCCGAAGGACCACGCGGCCGGATCGCGGGCGTCGGCAGCGACCCTCACCGCGCTGGCGCCGCGCGCCGCGGAGCTGCCGCGCGCGGCGCGCCGCACGCTGCGCGAGTCCCCGGCACCGGACCAGGCATGGCCGGCACCGGCGAGCAGCCTGCCGGCGGCGCCGCGCGGCAGCGCGAGCGGTCCCGAACTCGCCGCGCGCACGGATCTCGCCGCGCTCTACGGCAATCGCTTCGGTCCGCAGAAGGCCGCGGCGATCGAGCGCTTCGGCGGCAGCGTGGAAACCGAGCGCGCGGTCGCGGCGGGCCTCGCGTACCTCGCGTCGATCCAGGATCCCCGCGGGCACTGGGGCAGGAAGTCCTTCGAGCACGCGAAGTACGGCGAGGTCTGGGTGGGCAAGACCGCGCTCTGCGTGCTCGCGTTCCTCGGCGCCGGCCACACCCCGCGTTCGAACACGCAGTACAGCGCGGTGGTCGATCGCGCGATCGAGGCGCTGCTCGACGTGCAGGGCGAGTCCACCGCGCACTTCGGCGACACCTCGTCCTACTCGCACGGCATCGCGACCTACGCGCTCGCCGAGTGCCTCGCGATCAGCGGCGACGCGCGCCTGAGGGAACCGGTGCAGCGCGCCGTGACCTGGATCCTGGCGAACCAGGACAGCTCGCGCGACCGGCGCAACCGCGGTGGCTGGGGCTACTTCTCGGGCACGCGTACTCCGGAGGACGGCTATGCGCGCACGTCGATCACCGTGTGGCAGGTGATGGCGCTCGAGTCGAGCAAGCTCTCGGGCATCGCCGTCGACGACGAGGTGCTCGCGGCGGCGCGGAGCTTCCTGCGGAGCATGTTCGACAGCCGCCGTGGTTCCTTCCGCTACAACCACGAGCCGGGTCGCCTGAACTCGAATTGGCCGACCCTGCCGGCCTCGACTCCCGGTGCGGTGTTCTGCCTGCTGCTGCTCGGCGAGGACGTCGAGGATCAGCGCGTGCAGGCGGGCCTGCGCTACACGCTCGAGCGGCGTCCGCGGGCCTGGCGCGACGCGAGCGACGATGCGTTCGTGCTGCGCGCCGAGGGTCATCCCTACTTCTGGTACTGCGGCACGCTCGCGTGCTTCCTCGCCGGCGGTGACGCCTGGCGCGAGTGGAACGATGCGCTCAAGGCGGTCTTCCTCCCCGCGCAGAACGCCGACGGCTCGTTCACGCCGATCGGCGCCTATTCGGAATACGCGGGCGATCGCAAGGAGCACGCCGCCTTCACGACGGCCCTCGCCGTGCTCAGCCTCGAGGTCTACTACCGCTACGTCACGCCGCTGCTCACGCCGCGCTGATCGCCGAGGCCGCGCGGGTCGATCGCATCGTCATTGCACGCGGATGCGGGCGACGACGGGTGCCGTGTCGAAGGTCTTCGCGTCGCCATCCGCATCGGCGCCGAGTGCGGCGGCCACGCGGACCTCGATCAGATCGCCGGATCGCGCGGCGGGGCCGAGGGCGAAGGGCAGCCGCAGCAGGGGGCCGGTCGGCAGGAGGGGCGGCGTGTCCTTGGTCGAGGTGTCGCCGACGAGCACGCGGATCCGGCCGGCGGCGACGAGCGCCGCGTCGAGCGTGCCGAGCGACACCAGAGGCTCGGCCGTGCCGTCGAAGACCACGCGGCTCGCGTCGAGCAGGAGGTCGAACTGCGCGAGCGGCGGGAGCTCCGCCGCGGTGCCGGCGAGTCCCACGACGAGCGCCGCGCGGGGTGCCGCGAGCGCGACGGTGACGTCGTCGATCAGCAGCTTGGGCAGGACCCCGGCGGCACTGCCACCGCCGCCGCCGCCGCCGCAGGCAGCGAGGACGCCGAGGCAGACGCAGAGCTTCGCTCTCGAGAGGACACGCATCGCGGCGGAGCGAGGATAGCGCGAGAACGCGGCCCGCGCGGCCTCACTTCGCGACGACGGGTTCGCCCTCGACGCGTGTGATCGGCAGCTCGACCTCGAAGAAGCGGCGAGGCGCCGGAACCATCGGCGAGTTGTAGCCCATCGTCCGCAGCGGTCCCGCCGGCGCATAGCGACCGCCCTGTGCCGCGAGCCAGGCCTCGAGCACGGCCCGCAGCTCCGCGATGCGCGCCGGGCTGTCGTAGCCACGCGCGCCGATCGTCACGGTCGTCATCGCCGGGAGGTCGACGACCTCGACCCGCTCGTCGGCCGCGTCGGGCCCGGCGGGGCCGAGCTCGCGGGTCTCGTAGAGGAAGGCCATCGAGGTCGTGCGGCGCGCCCGCGGGTCGGCCGCGTCGAACTCGACCTGCACCGGCGCCGTCATCGGGATCTCGTGGCGCTGG
This sequence comes from Planctomycetota bacterium, assembly GCA_020848735.1. Lineage (GTDB taxonomy): Bacteria > Planctomycetota > UBA1135 > UBA1135 > UBA2386 > JACRLW01. The sequence goes on from JADLHO010000157.1 coordinate 29,142, forward strand.
ATGTGGCGGAAGAGCGCGAAGAACGGCGTGCCGGTCGCGCCCGCGCTGCGCATCGGGGTCCGCGCGAGGCGGTACTCGGGGTACTCCTTGACGACGACTTCGTCGATGGGCGCGGGCGACGGGAAGCCCTCCGGCATCGGCGCCTGGAGGTAGGGCGTGAAGCGCAGGTCCTCGGCGAGTTCCTCGAGCCGGCGCTCGAGCGCGTCGCGGTCGAGCCAGGCATCGGCGGCGAGCAGCAGGACCCTCGCGCGCGCCCGCGGCGACGCACCGAGGTCGGCCGCGATCGAAGGCAGCGAGTCCCGGAGTCCGGCGGCGCTGTCCGCGTGCTCGACCAGTCGGAGCAGGGCGTCGGCCGCGACCGCACGCGGGGATGCTTGGTGCTGCGCGGCGAGGGGCATCGCGAGCGCGAGCGCGAAGCCGGCGGCGAGGTGACCGAATGGGCGAGAGGAGCGCCGAGGGCGCGCGACGACGTGGAGCGGCGAGATCACGGCGCAGCCTTCGCAGCGCGCGAGGGCCCGGATGCGCGGCGCGAGCATCCGGGTGCTTGCCGCGTCCGCGATCGGGCGTATGCACGGGGCCGATGCCTGCACGCACCCGTCGGCGATCCGTCTCCCTCCTCGCCGCGGCGGGTCTGACCCTGGCCGGCCTCGCGCCGGCGCAAGGGGAAGGCTCGGAACCGCGCCCCGCACCGGAACCACCCGTGAACCACCTCGCCCACGAGACCTCGCCGTATCTGCTGCAGCACGTCCGCAACCCGGTGGACTGGTACCCCTGGGGCAAGCTCGCGCTCGAGCGCAGCAAGACGGAGGACAAGCCGATCTTCCTCTCGATCGGCTATGCGGCCTGCCACTGGTGCCACGTGATGGAGCACGAGAGCTTCGAGGACCAGGCCGTCGCGAAGCTGATGAACGAACGCTTCGTCTGCATCAAGGTCGACCGCGAGGAGCGCCCCGACCTCGACGAGATCTACATGGCCGCGGTGCAGGGCATGACCGGACACGGGGGCTGGCCGATGTCGGTCTGGCTCACGCCGGATCTCAAGCCCTTCTACGCGGGCACCTACTTCCCGCCCGAGGACCGCCACGGCCTGCCGGGCTTCCCGCGCGTCCTCGAGCACGTCGATCGGCTCTGGCGCGAGCGCAAGGACCTCGTCGTCGATCAGGCCGAGAAGGTCGCGGAGTACCTGAAGGGTCAGCTCCGACCGAAGCTCGTCGCCGGGGAGCCGAGCGAGGCGCTCTTCGCGACCTTCCTCGAGCAGAGCGCCGCGCACTTCGATCCGAAGCACAAGGGCTTCGGCGGGGGCGAGGCCCACGCGCCGAAGTTCCCGCACGCCTCGCAGACCCTCCTGCTCCTGCGGCGTGCGGCGCGCACCGGAGATCCGCAGGCGCGTGCGATGGCGCTCGAGACGCTCGACGCGATGGCCGCCGGCGGCATCCACGATCAGCTCGCGGGCGGCTTCCACCGCTACGCCGTCGACCGCGCGTGGCTGGTCCCGCACTTCGAGAAGATGCTCTACGACAACGCGCTGCTCGCGGACTGCTACCTCGAGGCCTACGCGTTGACCGGCGATCGTCGGCATGCCGAGGTCGCGACGCGCACGCTCGACTGGCTCGTCCGCGAGATGCAGGATCCGCGCGGCGGCTTCTGGTCGTCGACCGATGCCGACAGCGAAGGCCACGAGGGCCGCTACTTCGTCTGGACGAAGGCGGAGATCGACGCGCTCCTCGGCGAGGACGCGGAACCGTTCAGCCGCCGCTACGGCGTGCGCGACGGGGGCAACTGGGAGGGGACCAACATCCTGCACGTCGCGGCACCGCTCGAGACGGTCGCGAAGGACTGCGGCCTCACCGTGTCCGAACTGGAGGCCCGTCTCGAGCGCGGTCGCGCGACGCTGCTCGCCGCGCGCCGCCAGCGCGTCGCACCCGCGACCGACGACAAGGTGCTCACCGCGTGGAACGGCATGGCGATCGCGGCGCTGGCCACGGGCCACGCCGTCCTCGGCGAGGAGCGCTGGCTGACGGCGGCGCGCCGCGCGGCGGACTTCGTCCTCGGCGAACTGCGCGACGAGCGCGGTCGGCTGCGCCGCAGCTGGCGGGCGGGACGCGCGAGCCTGCCCGGCTACCTCGAGGACCATGCCTTCGTCGCCGAGGCCCTGCTCCGGCTCTTCGCGGCGGACGCCGACCCGCGCTGGCTGCTCGCGAGCAAGGCGTTGATCGAGCGCATCGATGCGCACTTCGCGGACGAGACCAGCGGGAGCTACTTCTTCGTCGCCGACGATCACGAGACCCTCCTCACGCGCACGCAGAGCGTGCAGGAGTCCTCGACGCCGTCGGGGATCGCGATGACGGTGCTCGCCCAACTCGAGCTCGCGCTCGCGCTCGGCGACGACGCACCGCGGCGCCGCGCGTTGCGCACGTTGCGCGCGCACCACGGCCTGCTCGAGGAGTTCCCGGTCGGGTGCGCGTCGCTCGCGCTCGCCGCCGACCTGGCGCTCGGCGATCCGCGCGAGGTCGTCATCGTCGCGGGTGAGGACGATGCCGGCGCCGCCGCGTTGCTCGCGGTCGCGCGCGCGGCGGTGCCGCGTCACCATCTGATCGTCCATGTGCGGCCCGACAATGCCGTCGCACTCGCGGCGGCGACGGCGATCGTCGCGGGCAAGACGAGCCTCCAGGGCAAGGCGACCGCCTGGGTCTGCCGACTCGGGGTCTGCGAGGCGCCGATCACCGCACCCGAGGCGCTGCGCGCCGCGCTCGCACCGCGCTGATCCGCGGCCCCGGGGGCGTCAGTCCCAGGGGCGCGAGAGCCGGAACGCGGCGTTGATCAGGCCGACGTGCGAGTAGGTCTGCGGGAAGTTGCCCGTCAGTTCGAAGGTGCCGGGCACGATGTCCTCGCTGTAGAGCCCGAGCCCGTTGTGGCGCGCGAGGAGGAACTCGAAGAGCGCGCGCGCCTCGTCGGTCTCGCCGAGGATCGCCAGCGCCTCGACCAGCCAGAAGGAGCAGACGGTGAACGTCGCGCCCTGCTCGCCGAAGTCGTCCGCGACGTCGTAGCGCCGCACGAGGCGGTCCACCTGGAGCTGCGCCTGGATCGCGCGCACGTGGGTGTGGGCACGCGGGTCCTTTCGATCGAGCATCCCGAAGTGCAGTGCGAGCAGCATCGCGGCATCGAGGTGACCGGCGCCCGCGTGCTGCGTGAACACGCCGCGGCGCGGGTCGAAGCAACGGGTCTCGAGGATCTCCTTCGCCCGGGCGGCGGCGGCGTGCGCACGTGCCGTGAGCACGGGGTCGCCACAGACGGCGCCGATCTCCGCGGCGCGGGTCGCGCCCGCCCAATGCGCGAGCAGCGAGAAGGAGTGCAGCTGGCGCGAGCCGCGGAGCTCCCAGAGCCCCGCGTCGGGTTCCTCGAGCCGCGCCTCGAGCTGCGCGAGCAGGCGTGCCACGAGCGCGACGATGCCGTCGCGCCCGTCGACTCCGACGAAGCGGCTGTCGAGCAGCAGCCGGGAGATCGCGAGGATCATCTCGCCGTAGACGTCGTTCTGGATGTGCTCGTGCGCCTGGTTGCCGATCCGCACCGGCCGCTCGCCTTCGAAGCCCGCGAGGTGCTCGAGGACCTCCTCACGGACGTCGGCCGCGCCGTTGACCGCATAGAGCGGTTGCAGGCGGCCGTCGCCGAAGCGGTGGACGATGTTGCGCAGCCAGCCGAGGAAGCCCTCCATCTCCGCGAAGTGGCCGAGGCGCTCGAAGGCGTGCAGCGAGAAGTACGCGTCGCGCAGCCAGCAGTAGCGGTAGTCCCAGCAGCGACCGCTGCCGCGGAACTCCGGGAGGCTCGTCGTCGACGACGCGATGATGGCCCCGGTGTCCTCGAACTGGTGGAGCTTCAGCACGAGGGCGCTGCGGATCACCTCGCGCTGGTAGTCGCGCGGGATGCGCGTCTGCTTGATCCAGTCGCGCCAGTGTTCGATCGTCCGCGTGAGGAAGCGTTCGGCGGTCTCCTCGAGCGGACTCTCGAGCGGCTGGCCGTGGGTCAAGGCGAGGTGGCGCGGTCCGCTCAGCACGAACGGCGTGCCTTCCTGCACCCAGGTCAGCGGCAGGTTGGTGGTCAGGCGGAGCGGCGCGTCGAGTCCGCGGTACTCGATGTGGTGGCTGCCGACCCAGGTGCTGGCCTGACGTCGACCGTAGTCGCCCCGCGGCGTGCAGACGACGCGGACGAGCGGTTCGCCCTCGAGCGGGCGCAGGATCCGGTAGAGCGCCGTCGGCCGGAAGCTGCGCTCGTGTTGCCAGAAGCGCGGCGCGAAGTCGAGCAGTTCGAAGCTGCCGTGCTCGCCGCAGAAGGTCGTGCGCAGGACGTTCGTGTTGTCCACGTAGGCCTGCTCGACGCGTCGCGCGTCGGGCATCTCGATGCGGAAGCTGCCGCCCTGCTCGCGATCGAGGAGCGCGCCGAACACGAACGAGCTGTCGAAGCGCGGCCAGCAGAGCCACTCGACGGCGCCGTCGCGCAGCAGCGCGCTGTACGCGCAGTTGCCGATGATCCCGTAGCGCATGCGATCGGTTTCGTAGCGGGCGTGGTCGCTCTGCCCAGCCACGAACAAAAGTTTTCTGGCGGCGTCGCCCGGCGAACACGGCGGTGGCCTACGGGCTTACCCTGATCGGTCCTGCGGACTCAAAAGCCCGATGTGGCCCGCGTGGCGGCAGGCGATCCCGTCCCGAAGCGCTCGCGAAGTCGTAGACCAGACGATGAGTGATCCGATCAGGCAGCGACCCCTCGTCGTGGCGAGCAATCGCCTCCCCGTGAGTCTCCGGTGGGAGGAGGGCGCGCTCCGGACCGAGCGCAGTGCGGGCGGGCTGGTCGCCGCCGTGGAGGGAGTGGCCGCGCGCAGTCGGCTGGGCGAGGGGGGTGGCTTCGGGTTCGACTGGGTGGGCTGGCCGGGCGCGCCGGTCGCCGAGGCGCAGCGCGACGAGGTCCGCAGCGCGCTCGCGGCCTCACGGCTCCACCCGGTCTTCCTCGACGCGGAGGACGAGGCGCTCCACTACCGCGGCATCGCCAACGAGACGCTCTGGCCGCTCTTCCACTACTTCGCCGACAAGAGCACCTTCTCGGCGGCGGCGTGGCAGCGGTACGTGGAGGTGAACCAGCGGTTCACCAACGCGATCCTCGCCATCGCTCCCGAGGACGCGCGGGTCTGGGTCCACGACTTCCACCTCATGCTCGTCCCGCGGATGCTCCGCGAGGCGCGCGAGGACCTCGAGATCAGCTTCTTCCTCCACGTGCCGTTCCCGGCCTCCGAGGTCTATCGCCTCTTGCCGGCGCGCGAGGAGCTGCTCACCGGAGTGCTCGGCGCCGACCTCATCGGTTTCCACACGATCGACTACGCGCGGCACTTCCTGACCTCGTGCGTGCGCATCCTCGGCCTGGAGGTCGCACACGACAGCGTGCAGTTCGAGGGGCGACGCGTCGAGGTCGGCGTCCATCCGATCGGCATCGACGTGCACCGCTTCGATGCCCTGCTCGACAGCGAGGCCGTCGCCACCCGCCTGGCGGAACTGCGCACCCGCTACGCCGGCCGTCGCCTCGTGCTCGGCGTCGAGCGGCTCGACTACACGAAGGGGATCGCGCACAAGCTGCGGGCCTTCGAACGCCTGCTCGAGCGCCGGGCGGACCTGCGCGACCAGCTCACGTTGCTGCAGGTCATCGTGCCCTCGCGTCTCGACAGCGACGAATACGCCGGGCTCAAGCGCGAGCTCGAGGAGCACGTCGGGCGCATCAACGGCCGCTTCGGTCAGCCGGGCAACACGCCGGTCGAGTACCTCCACCGCAGCCTCGATCCCGTCGAGCTCACCGCGCTCTATCGCTTCGCCGACGTCGGCATGGTGACGCCGCTCCGCGACGGCATGAACCTCGTCGCGCAGGAGTACGTGCTCTGCCAGGAGCCGCGCGAGCGCCTGGGTGACGCGTGTCGCGGCATGCTCGTGCTCAGCGAGTTCGCCGGCGCGGCGCACGTGCTGCCACGCGCGTTGCTCGTGAATCCATGGCACGTCGAGTCGACCGCCGATGCGCTGGAGGCCGCGCTCGCCATGGCGGAGGAGGAGCGCCGCGAACGCATCGGCGCGATGGCGGAGCGCGTCCGGGGACTCGAATGCACGGCCTGGGCGGAGCGCTTCCTCGCGCGCTCGGCGGAGGCGAACGCGCGCAACCGTCGCCGCTCGAGCATCCCGCTGCGGGGCGCGGAGGAGCAGCGGCTCCGCGAGTGCTTCGCGCGGGCACCGCGCCGGTTCCTGCTGCTCGACTACGACGGCACGCTGCGCGAGCTGGAACGGACGCCGCTGGATGCGCGACCCGACCAGGCGCTGCGCGAGCTCCTCCGCGCGCTGGCGCGCGATGAACGCACCCAGGTCCACGTGGTGAGCGGTCGCCGCCGTCGTGAGCTCGAGCGCTGGCTCGGGGACCTCGGCGTGCATCTCTCCGCCGAGCACGGCTTCGCGTCGCGCCCGGCCGGCAGCGCCGAGTGGCGGGAGCCCGAGGGCATCGACCTGAGCTGGTTGCCGGCCGTCGACGAGGTCCTGGCGCGCGTCTGCGACGAGGTCCCGGGCACCACCCTCGAGCGCAAGCCGAGCGCCCTCGCCTGGCACTATCGGCTCGCCGACACGGAGTACGGTCCGTGGCGCGCGCGCGAGCTCCTGAGCGAGCTGACCACGGCGCTCGCGCGACTGCCGGTCGAGGTGATCCACGGCGTGCGCGTGGTCGAGGTGCGCGCCGCCGGCGTGCACAAGGGGGTCTACGTCGCCCGCGTGGTCGCGGACGCCGGGCCGTCGGACTTCATCCTCGGCATCGGGGACGACCGCACCGACCGTGACCTGTTCCGCGCACTCCCCGAGCACGCCTTCGCGGTGCACGTCGGCCGCGGCGACGAGGACGCGCGCTTCCGCATCGAGTCACCGGCCCGGGTCCGTGCGTTGCTGTCCCGCCTGCTGCGCCCGAACCAGGACGCTCAGCCCGCGAGCCAATCGCGGTAGCGATCGACGAAGCGCTGGAGGCGATCGGCCGTCGCGGTGTCGAGCTCGAGCATCGACTTCGCCCTGCCGATCCCGTCGCGGAGATCGGCGAAGGGCTGCATCGCGAGCAGGAACGCGGGGAAGCCGAGGCCCGGTGCAGGCGGTTCCACGAGCCGTCCGAGTCGCGGCAGCCACGCCGCCTGCTCGCGGTCGTGCACGTGCCGCAGGAGTCGTCGCTCCGCGAGCGTGAGCGACCACGGGTCGAAACCCAGGAGACGAACGAGGCCGGCGACTTCGTCGGCGGTGACGGTCAACGCCATGAGCGGATGCTGCGAGAAAGGAAGCGGTCCGGCCGCTCCCGCCCGTTGCCGATCGACCGTTCGCACGGGAACCTTGAGGGCACGTGATCGATCCCCTGGCTCCCCAGCTCCGTCGCCTCCGCCGCCCCGGCTTCGCCAACGCGTCCGAACTCGCCGCGCGCCACGGTGCCCTCGGGGTCTACGTGCGGAACGCCGTGCTCGACGACGAGGACGGGGGAGGCGAGCTGCACGGTTACTTCGCGACCGACGACACGCTGCTGGCCGCCGCGTGGTTCGGCGTCCGCGGCAACCTCGTCGCGCTGGGTGATGGCGACGCGGCGGTCGACGGCTTCGCCGCAGCCCTCTCGACCATCGCGTCGCCGTGGCGCATCGCCCTCGCTCCCAAGCGTCTCGTCGCCGCGCTGCAACGCCGCGAGTCCCGACCGGCCATCGTGCAGCGGACACAGGTCTACTATGAGTGTCGGGCCGACGACCTCGCGTCCCGGGCAGAGCCCGCGCACGCGGTGCGCATCGCGGAGCGCGCCGACGTTGATGCGCTGTGCGAGGCGGCGCTCGCGCTGAACGAAGCCGACCTGCATGTGCCGCGCGAACGCGTCCACCGCGGCTGGCTCGAGAAGAGCGTGCGCCGTCGGCTGCGCGAGGGGCGCACCTGGGTGATCGGACCGGTCGGACATCCCACGGCGAAGCTGGACGTCGGCAGTCGCGGTCGCGCCGGGGTCGTCCTCGAGGGCGTGTTCACCGTGGCCGAGGAGCGCGGGCGGGGTCTGGCGACGGCGCTGGTCCTCGGGGTCGCACGGTCCCTGATCGAGGAGCACGGCGTCGTCTGCCTGCACGTGGATGCGGAGAACGCCGCGGCGCGGCGCGCCTATGCGCGTGCGGGCATGCGGGTCGCGGGCGAATGCGGGCTCCTGCTCCGCGATCCCTGAGTCCGAGCCGATCGACCGCCCGGGCGGCGCTTCACGCGTCCCGATGCGAGAGCGCGCGCACCGGCGAGGTCAGCGGATGTTCGAGGCCGCCCCGCAGACGGATCGTCAGCCGTCGCCGCTTCGCATCCTCCCGCATGGTCGCCGCGTCGTCGCGCCGCCCGAGCGCGTCGAGCACGCGCGCGAACTCGGCGCGGTCGAGTTGGGCATCCGCGAGCTGGATCGCCGTCGCGAGTTCGCGGGCCTCCTCCTCGATGTGGCCGAGGCCGTGCGCACGTGCCGCACGGAGTCGTGTGGCCCAGAGTTCCTCCTGGCTCCGCTCGAGCGTGGTGATCGCGAGCTCGGCGCCGACGTGGTCGGCGAGCCCGACGCAGACGAGCCCACCGAGGTAGGTGAGGACGCTCGAGAGCGCCCGGTTGCGGCTCGGCAGCGCCAGGAGCGCGTCGAGGCGCGGAGCGAGTTCGGCGGCCGCGCCGAGGCGGACGAGACACTCCCCGGCCTCGGCGACGTCGTCGAGACGCCCGACCAGCACGCTCGGTCGTGCGTGGAGCCACTGGAGATCCTCGAGCAGGAGCCGCACCGCGTCGGGATCGCGTCGCTCGAGGATCGCGAGCGACGCGCGCATGCGGAGCAGCTCGTGCCGCCACGCGGAGCCGTCGGGATCGCGGGTGGCGAGACGGGTCAGCAGCTCGTCGAGCTCCTGGTTCGCGCCGACACCGAAGAGCGCGAACGCGCGCGGGAGCAGTGCGAGTTCCTCGGGAAGCTCGCGGGCGCCGGCGTCGAGGGCCGCGAGGGCGGCGCGACAGTCGCCGAGGCCGAGCAGCGCGAACGCGTGGTGGTAGGCGACGTAGGGCACGCGCGGCCAGCGGGCGGCGAGCGGCGCGAGGACGTCGCGCGCGGCCGCGAACTCACCCCGGTGGTTGTGGGCGAGGGCGATGGTCCAGCGCGCGTGCGGGTCGAAGGGGCGCTCGGTCGCGAAGGTCTCGCCGAGTTCCTGCAACTGCCCGTCGTGACGCGCGGCGTTCGGCGGATCTGCCTGCGCGCGCGCGAGCAGGAGCGTGCGCGCGAGGCGGTGTTGGGTGGTGGGCGTGAGCCGCGCGGCGAGCAGGCGCAGGGCGCTCTCGGCGACGCGCGTCGCCTCGCGGGTCTCACCGCGCGCGAGGGCGAGATTGGCCTCGGCGAGCCAGGCGAGGGGCGCTCCCGGGTCGGCGCGACGCGCGCGGTCGACGAGGAGCTCGGCGCCGAGGATCCGGCCCTGCGCGAGCTGGGCCAGCGCGCGCTCCGTGCTGCGGATGCACTCGGCGGAACTGCTGAGGGCGTCGACGCAACGCCGCGGCGCTTCGCCCGCGGGATCGCCGAGGGTGCGGCGGGTGGTCCACGCGAGGACGTCGAGGGCATCGCCGAGCCCGGCCTGGCTGAGGGTCACGGCGGCGAGGGGCTGCGGTGCCGTGGCGCCGGATTCGTCCAGCAGCGCGAGGGCGAGCTGGCCCGTGGCGGCGTCGAGGATCGGGAGCAGCGCGAACGGTGCGGGACCGTCCTCGACATCCGCGGCGAGGTCGAAGCGCGCGCTCTGGCGCAGGGCCTCGCGCAGCAGGGCATCGACCACCTCGCCGTCGATCGCATCCGTCTCGCGGGTGCGGGTGCCCTCGCGGCGCATCGGCAGCAGGCGCAGGACGGTGCCGGACTCGAGTTCACGCAGGACGCGCAGCGGCGGGAGCGCCGCTTCCGCGACCCGGGCACCTCGAGCCGTCGCGCCGTCGAAGGGTGAGGGGCGGGCCGTGTGCGGCGGCGAAGCGCAGGCGCCCAGGGCGAACGCGGCGAGCAGCACGACGAGATGCCGGGTGCGGTCGGGGGCGTGGCACATCGCCGAGGATGCTAACGAGCGGCGCCTATCATCCGCCGCCCGGATCCTCGGCTCGCCGACCGGCCATTCCGACCCACGCCATGACCAGCCATGCACTCGGTCTCGACTTCGGCACCGGTTCGTGCCGCGCGTTGATCGTCGACGTCCGCGACGGCGCGGAACTCGCCCTGGGAGTGGCGGACTATGCGCACGGTGTGGACGGCGTCGTGACGGACCCGGCGGACCGCGAACTCGCGCGCCAGGTCCCCGCCGATTGGCGCGCGGCGTCGCTCGCGGCGATCCGCACGGCACTCGCGGGAGCGGCGGAGCAGGGCGTCGCCGCGAGCTCGATCGTCGGGATCGGCGTCGATGCGACGGCGAGCACGCCCCTGGCGCTGGCCGCGGACCTCACACCGCTGGCCGACGACCCGCGCTTCGCCCACGTGCCGGAGGCCCTCGCCTGGTTGTGGAAGGACCACACGGCGCAGCGGGAGGCCGAGGCGATCACGGCGGCCCTGCGCGCGCACGCGCCGCTCGCGCTCGAGCGCTGCGGCGGCAGCTACTCCGCGGAGTGGTTCTGGAGCAAGGCCCTCGCCGCGGCGCGCCGCGCGCCGGAGCTGATCGCGAGCTGTGCGGGCTTCGTCGAGCTCTGCGATCACGTCCCCGCGTGGCTCTGCGGCGTGCGGCACCCGCGTGGACTCGTGCGCAGCCTCGGCGCCGCCGGGCACAAGGCGGCGTACGTCGCGGAGCTCGGCGGACTGCCCTCGCGCGCGGTCCTCGCGGCCCTGGCGCGCGAGCACGCGCCGGCGGCCGTCGACGCGTTCGTGGGATTGCGAGCCGACGAGGACGCGGTCTTCGCGGCGGTCGATCGGCGCGCCGGCGGACTCTCCGCCGCGATCGCCCGGGCGACCGGCCTCGTGCCGGACACGGCGGTGGCGGTCGGCGGGATCGATGCCCATCTCGGTGCCGTCGGCGCGGGCGTGCGCGAGGGCGACCTCGTGAAGGTCCTCGGCACCTCGGCCTGCGACCTCGCGATCGTCCGGGGCGCGCGGGCGCCATCCGCGGCTGGCCTGAGCGGGGTCGTGCCCGACTCGATCGTGCCGGGGGCGTTCGGCGTCGAGGCGGGTCAGGCGGCGTTCGGCGACGCCTTCGCGTGGGCCGCCAGACTTGGCGGTGCAAAGAGCCACGCGGACTTCGAGGCCGAGGCGCTGCGCACGGCGCCCGGGAGCAGCGGATTGCTCGCCCTGGAGTGGCTCAACGGGAACCGCTGCGTGCTGGCGGATCCGGGCCTCTGCGGCGCGATCCTCGGACTCGATCTGCATACGCGGCCGTCGGAGATCTGGCGGGCGATGGTGGAGGCGGCCTGCTTCGGCGCACGCGTGATCGTCGAGCGGGCGATCGCGAACGGGGTGCCCGTCGCGCGGGTGATCGTGTGCGGGGGGATCGCGCGGAAGAGCGGGTTCGTCGTGCAGACGCTCGCCGACGTGCTCGGGCGCGAGGTCGTCGTCGCGGAGTCCAGCGAGACCTCGGCGCTCGGCGCGGCGATCGCGGGTGCGGTGGCGGCGGGGCGGCATCCCGACGTGCCCGCCGCGCAGGCGGCGATGTGTCGTCCGCCGCGACGGACCCACGTGCCGCAGCCGCGCGCCGCGGCCACGCTCGATCGGCTCTACGGTCTCTACCGGAAGCTCCACGATGCGTTCGGCGGCGTGCGGACCGAGGCCCTCGGCAGCGTGATGAAGGACCTGCGCGCGATCCGCGCCGGCTGCGAGCTTGGCGAGAAGCGGACGCACGCCGTATGAGGGCGACATGCGTTTCCGTGCGGCGCTCGCCGTCCTCGTCTGGCTCCTGCCGGGTTCCGCATGCTCTTCGGTCGCCGGCCCCGGTCTGCCCGACGGCTTCGTCGGCGTGCCGCGGAACGACGAGCGCCTCGCGGGCGCCGCGGCTGCGGCGAGGCGCGAGGCCGAACGCGGTGCGGAGCGCGAGGCGCTCGCGTCGGCCGAGGCCGTGCTCGCGATCGATCCGATGCACGTCGACGCCCACCGCGTGCGGCAGGACGTGCTCCGCCGGCGGGGTCGTCTCGGCCTCGTGCGGAGCGAGGCGGAGTCGCGCCTGACGGCGTGGGACGGCAGCGCCGAGGCGCTCTACCTGCGCGGCCGGCTCGAGCGCGACGACGAGGACAAGCGGCGCTGGTTCGAGCGCGCGCTCGCGAAGGAGCCGCGGTCCTTCTGGGGCTGGTTCGGGTTCGCGTACTGCCTGCGGTCCGCCGAGCCACAGCGCGCGGCGGCGATCTACCAGCGGCTCTGGGAGGCCGCCGGCCGCTCGCCGCTCGTCGCGGAGGCCTACGCCGTCGTCCTGCGGCGCACGCTCGACGAGACCAGCAAGCCGATCCTCGAGGCGATGCGCGCGCGCGACCCGGACTCGGGTCTCGTCGACCTCACCCTCGCGCAGGCGGCGTTCGCGACGCAGCGGCGTCGTGACGGGTGGGCGCCGATGCTCGAGGCCCTGCGCCGTCGGCCCCACGACGCCGAGCTGCGCGCGCTCGTGCAGACCGTCGTCGCGACCGGCCTGGCCGACGAGCAGGTGCAGCAGTTGCTCGACGTCTTCGCGGAGTCGCGCGAGCGCACGGAGCAGTTCGTCGCGGTCGGCGGCGCGGCCCTGCTCGCGCGGCTCTTCGAACGCGTGGGGCGGATCCCCGAGGCCCGCGAGCTGATCGCGCGCGCGAGACCCAGCGCCGACGTGCGACGTCACACGCGGCGCTTCGCACTCGCCGCCGGCGAGGTGCACACCTGGCTCGCGATGCTGGCGGCGGACCTGCCGCGGGCGGTCGTCGACGACGAGTCGAATCAGCTCCGCGGCCTCTGGCAGCGCCTCCTGCGCGGCGCGTGGATGAAGGCCCGCGATCCGCTCGCGGACGCGGAGCACGCCGTGGGGCTCTGCGAGGCGACGCTCGCCGCGGGATTGCTCGTGGAGACGCAGTACCTCGGGACGCTCGCGCTCGCGCGGCATGCGGGTGATGCCGCGGTCGCGGAGCGCGTCGCGGCGCTGCGCGACGAGGCGCGCCGCGAACTCGCGTTCGAGAGCGGTCTCCGTCGCATGCTCTACCGCGGCTACACGCGCGAGCCGATGGCGCTGCGTGCGTTCCTCGGCGAAGTGGCCGCGCTCTCGCGGCGCGTGCTGGGCGAGGACGTCGTCGGCGAGCCGGCGACCTTCACCGTGCCGCTCGTCGGCGAGCTGATCGACCCGCGCGGCGCGGGTCTCGCGGCCCACCTGCAGCGCTACAACCGGCATCTGGTCCTGGGACAGCGCGCGGGCAACCCACCGGAGGGCATGCTCGTCACGCGTCTCGCCCTGCGCGACCTCGACGACGGCGGCGAACTGCCGATGGCGGGGCGGGCCTTCGAGGTCATCGGCGAGGACCTGCAGATCGAGTCCCTGCAGGGCATGCTCGGCGGCGATCTCGCGGGGATCGCCCTGCTGAACCACTACGTCATCGACCACGACGCGGTCTTCGACTGGGCGCAGCAGCTCCGCGAGCGTCGCGCGATCCTCCGTGAGGACCGGCTCGTCCTCGTCGAGGACCCGCTGCCGGCCGACGGCGCCCCGGACGAGCCGCTGGACGTGGCCTGGCGGCTGCTCGCCTTGTCCCCGACGGAGGACAACGAGCTCGATGCCGCCGTGCTCGACATGGTGCGCTGGCACGAGCGCGCGCACCTCGCGGACGCGTTCCGATACCTGCCTCCCGAACGCAATCTCTGGCGGGTGCTCGGGCTGGTCGTCGGCAACGGGTTCAGCGCACGGGCGGTCGAGAGCGAGATGGAGGGCCGCGCCGAGACGGCCGCGGCGGCGTATGCGGGCGACCCGCGCCTCGTCTTGGCGCACATCGCGACCTTCCTCGAACAGGACCTCGAGGACAGCGCGCACGCGAGCGGCTTCGGCCGGCTGGCACGGGGTTTGAACGAGATCTTCGAGCGCGACGCGGTCGACGGTGCCGGCGCCACGGCGCGCTGGCACCGCGTGCCGCCGGAGCGGATCCGTGCCGCGGCACGGGAGCTGGCGGCGCGGTACTGGCCCTGAGCTTCCGGCAGGGCGAAGATCCGGCACTCCAGGCATCCGCCCGCGGATGCCGACCCACGCACGACGAGGAAAGCGCCATGACGAGCCTGCTTCGACGCCATCTGTCCGCGGCCTGTGCCGCAATCGTCCTCGCCGCGTCGGCGATGGCTCAGGACGACCCCAAGCCGCCGGCCAAGCCCGATCCCGAACTCGCCAAGCAGTTCAAGCAGCTCGGCGACGCGGTCAAGGACGCGAAGTTCGCGCGCGACCCCGAGGCGATCAACCTCATCGACGAGCTCAAGCAGCGCTACGAGGCGATGCACGAGAAGGACCAGCAGGCCTTCCGCGGCGTGCTCAGGGACGTCTTCGGCGGCAAGAAGCGCAAGCTCGACAACCCCGGCCTCTACCGCGCCGCGAGCTACGCGCTCGGCGACATCGGTGGGCCCGAGGCCGCGAAGATCCTCGTCGACGTGCTCGGCACCGAGCCGTTCCGCTCGCGGGACTGGCTGAGCTTCCAGGAGGACCTGTACGAGAACATCGGGCGCACGAAGGACGAGCGTCAGGTCGCCTTCCTGCTGAAGCAGGCCGTGCGGGAACCCGAGGACCAGATCAAGCGCGCCGCCGGCAAGGCGCTCCGCCACTTCGAGGAGCTGCCGCTCGCGAAGCGCCGCGAGATCTTCAAGGACCTGCTGACGAACTACGGCGAGATCGAGAGCAAGGCCAATGCGAGCCTGGACACGGGCGACGCCGACATGGCGACGGCCAAGCGCACGCTCAATGCCATCCGCGACGCGTGGAATGGCACGCTGAGCGCGATGTCGGGGGCCAACTGCGGCACCTCGATGGAGTGGTACAAGTGGTACAGCGACAACAAGAACAAGGACAAGGCCTGGAAGAACTGAGCCCGGGCCGCCCGTCGTAGCGCCCCGTGCGCCGACCCACCCTCCCCCTCGTCGTGGTGAGCGCCGCCGCACTTGCCGGCGGCGCTGCCGTGTACTGGCGCAGCGAGAGCCTGCGCCATGCCGCGCGCGCGCGCCACGCCGCGAGCGGGTCGGAGCAGGCGCAGCGCGAACTCGCGGCGGCGACGACGCGCCTCGCCGAGCTCGAGGGCCAGCTCGACGCGCGCGGGCGCGAGCTGGAGGCGTCGCGCGAGCAGCTCGCGCGCGCGCTCGCGCAGGTCGACGCGACGAACGCGCTGCTCGGAGCGGAGCGCGCACGGCTGACGACGGCGCGCGAGGAGTTCGAGGCGCGTCGCGAGCGGATCAGGCCGCCGATGCCCGAGGGCGTCCGCCTCATGGTGCTCGCGTTCGACGCCTGCCTCGCGATCGAAGGCTGCACGCACCTGCGGGTGCTCGACGCCCGCGCCTTCGGGGAGGGTGCGTTGCGTGGCGTCGAGGTGCTGGAAGCCGGCGTCGAGCGCCGTCCGTCGACGCTCTGGCTCGCGGATGAGTTGCGCCTCGCCCTCGATCGCAACCGCGGCGAACTCGAACTGCGTTTCCGCGGCGGCAGCGTCGTGCGCGACGGCGTGCGGCGCGCGATCGAACCCGCCGGCGAGTCGATCGTCCTCTCGACGGTGGCCGGCGAGGCGTGGGAGACGCGCCTGCCGCAGCTCGTCGCGGCCGTGGGCGAGTACCCCGCGGTCGCGGCGGCACGCGAGGCGAGCGAACGTCTCGACCCGCTGACGATGGAGGCCTGGCGCGTGCGTCTGGAGGCACTGCTGCTGGGTTCCGGCAGCGGCCTGCGTTGGCGCGTCGGCCGCTTCCGCAAGCTGAGCGAAGCGCGGCTGGTCGACGTCACGATCCACGGCTACGGCGAGGATGGGCTGCTCGCGGAGAGTGCGTCGGCGAAGGCGCTCGCCGTCGAAGTCGATCGCGCGGCGGGGGCGGTGTCGCTGCTGCTCGAGGACGGTGTCTTGCGGAAGCCCGGGGGCGACACGACGATCCCGCCGACCGGCTATCGCATGCTCCTGCCCGGTGTGTCGCCGCAGGCCGCGATCGATGCGATGCTCGGGCTCGTGGTCGAGCGACGATGACTCCATCCAGCGCCAAGGCGATCGATCGTTTCCAGGTCTTCGCGGCGCACTGGGCACCGAGGGTCGAGGCCGAGCTCGATGCGCTCCTCCCGGGCGAAGAGGTCGCACCGACGGCACTGCACCGCGCGATGCGGCACTCGATGTTCCCGGGCGGGAAGCGCCTGCGCCCACTCTGTGCGCTCGTCGCGGCGGAGGTGAGCGGTGGCGATCCGGAGCGCGCGCTGCACTCCGCGGCCGCGCTCGAGCTCGTGCACACGTACAGCCTCGTGCACGACGACCTGCCCTGCATGGACGACGACGCGCTGCGGCGCGGTCGCCCGACCTGTCACGTGGCCTTCGGTGAGGCCACCGCCTTGCTCGCCGGCGATGCGCTGTTGACGCTCGCCTTCGAGGCCGTGGCCGATGGCGGCGCCGATGCCGTGCGGGCGCTCGCGCGGGCCGCGGGATGCCGCGGCATGGTGGGTGGCCAGGTCGGGGATCTCGCGGCCGAGGCCCGCGCCGGCGCCATCGCGCTCGACGAGCTGCAGTGGATCCACGACCACAAGACGGGCGCGCTGCTGATCGCGAGCTTCGAGGTCGGCCTCTTCGCGGGGGCCGGCCGCCGTGAGGCTCTCGAGGAACTGCGGCGCTACGGGGCCGCGCTCGGGCGCGCCTTCCAGGTGGTGGACGACATCCTCGACGTGACCTCGAGTGCGGCGGAGCTCGGCAAGGCTGCGGGCAAGGACGCGGCGCGGGGCAAGGCGACCTATCCCGGGATCGTCGGTCTCGAGCAGAGCCAGCGCATCGCAGCCGCCCTCGCCAACGAGGCCGCGGCGCGCGCGGGCGCGATCGCGTTGCTCGCCGGGCCCCATGGGCTGGATTCCCGCCGCGGGCTGCTGGAAGATCTCGCGCTTCGGTTCGTCGCGCGCAAGACCTGAACTTGCAGCGACTTGCCGGCTCGTCCCAAGGAGGGTTCGCGACCGCGACCCCTCCCCTCGGAGCCCTCCGGAATGTCGACGACCCCGCTGCTCGACCGCATCCAGTCCCCGGCCGACGTCAAGGCACTGAAGCGCGAGGAGCTCCCCCAGCTCGCCGCCGAGCTGCGCAAGACGATCCTCGACGTGGTCACGGTGACCGGCGGCCACCTCGGCTCGGGCATGGGCGTGGTGGAGCTCACCATCGCTCTCCATTGGGTCTTCGACCTCGCGCGCGACCGCCTCGTCTTCGACGTCGGGCATCAGGTCTATCCGCACAAGCTCCTGACCGGCCGGAAGGATCGCTTCCACACGCTGCGCCAGAAGGGCGGCCTCTCGGGCTTCACGAACCCCAAGGAGTCCGCCTGCGACGTCTACACGATGGGACACGCCGGCACCGCGGCCTCGGCCGCGCTCGGCATCGCCGCGGGCGACGCGCTGAGCCGGGTCACCCGTTATTCGATCGCCCTCGTCGGCGATGCGGCGATGGGGGCCGGCTGCGCCTTCGAGGCGCTGAACTTCGCGGGCAGTCGTCCGAACGAGCGGACGCTGATCGTGCTGAACGACAACTCCTGGTCGATCGCGAAGACGGTGGGCGCGCTGTCCCGCTACCTCGACCGCGTGCGCAGCGGCCCGGTCTACACCCAGGCGCGCAAGCGCCTGCACGAACTGCTGCAGGCCATCCCGCTGATCGGCAAGGACCTCGACGAGAAGGTCGACCACGCGCTCGACCACGTGCGTCGGCTCGTCATCCCTGGTCAGGTCTTCGAGGAGCTGGGTCTCCAGTACTTCGGCCCGATCGATGGCCACGACGTCTTCGAGATCATCGACTACCTCGAGCGTGTGAAGGACCTCGACGGCCCGGTGCTGCTCCACGTCCGCACGAAGAAGGGCCACGGCGTGCCGGGCTCCGAGACCGCGTACGACCGCGCCCACGCGGCGAAGCCGACGGTGAAGGAGCCCGAGCGGAAGGAGCCCGACCGCAAGGAGGGCAGCAAGACCGAGCCCTGTGTGATCCTGCCCGCGGAGCCGAAGCGGAAGAAGAACGCGAAGGCCTGGACCAATTGGTTCGCCGAAGGCCTCGATCAGCTCGCCGCGCGTGATCCGCGCGTCGTCGCCCTCACGGCGGCGATGCCCGACGGCACGGGGCTCATGGACTTCGCCGCGAAGTACCCGACGCGGTTCTTCGACGCGGGCATCGCGGAGCAGCACTGCGTGGCCTTCGCGTCCGGGCTCGCCGTCGCCGGCCTGCGGCCCGTCGTGGCGATCTACTCGACCTTCCTGCAGCGCGCGTACGACCAGGTCTTCCAGGAGCTGCTGATCCAGAACCTGCCCGTGGTGCTCGCGATGGACCGCGCCGGTGTCGTCGGGGAGGACGGCATGACGCACAACGGTCTCTTCGACATCGCGTACCTCCGCACGCTGCCGAACATCGTGCTCATGGCTCCCAAGGACGGTCCCGAACTGCACGAGATGCTCGCGTTCGCGGTCGAGCTCGGGCGTCCCGTCGGCATCCGCTATGCGCGCGGCGGCGCACCGGCCCAGGGCGATCTGCCGGCGTGGGATGGCGTGCGCACGCCGCTCCAACTCGGTCGCATGGAGTCGCTCCGCGAGGGCCAGGACGGCGCGATCCTCGCCTACGGCTCGATGGTGCAGACCGCGCTCGAGGCCGCGGAGCTGCTCGCGGCCAAGGGCGTCTCGATCGAGGTCGTCAACGCGCGTTTCGTGAAGCCCCTCGACGTCGACGGCGTGCGCGCGCTCGCCGATCGCCATGATCGCATCGTGACGCTCGAGGAGCACTCGGTCTGCGGCGGCTTCGGCTCGGCCGTCCTCGAGGCGCTCGCGGGTCACGGTCCCGTGCGCGCGCAGGTGCAGGTGCTCGGCGTACCGGATCGCTTCCTCGAGCACGCGGGGCGCAACGAGATCCTCCGCGAGGCCGGGCTCGACGCACCGTCGGTCGCCGCGCGCTTCCTGTCGACGCAGACCGCTGCGGTCTGAGCCGGGAGGTACCCGCATGACGCGCGTCCTGATCGTCGGCGACGAGCGCAAGGGACACGCGCGCACGCTGGCGGAGCGCTTGTTCCGCGAACTGCGGACCCTCGGCCATCTCGTCGAGATCGAGATGGACCGCAACGCCTCGCTCGCCTCGCGCGACGCCGAACTGGTCATCGTGCTCGGGGGCGACGGCTCGTTGCTCGCCGCCGCGCGGCGGATGGGCACGCAGCAGCGACCCACGCTCGGGATCAACCTCGGCCGCCTCGGCTTCCTCACCGCGTTCGGCACCGAGGAGGCCTCGCCGGGCGTCCGCGCGGCACTGGCCGGCGAACTCGTCGAAGAGCCGCGCGTCATGCTGGCGGTCGACGTGCTGCGCGCGAAGGGTGGCACCAGCGATCCGGTGCTCTGCCTCAACGATGCGGTGATCGCGCGCACCTCGCGCGCGGGCATGGTCGTCGTCTCCGC
The DNA here is from genome assembly GCA_020848735.1 of Planctomycetota bacterium. Classification (GTDB taxonomy): domain Bacteria; phylum Planctomycetota; class UBA1135; order UBA1135; family UBA2386; genus JACRLW01. The sequence goes on from JADLHO010000157.1 coordinate 48,712, forward strand.
CTCGCGCCCCGACCGCGAACTCGCGACCTACACCGGCGACGGTCTCGTCGTCGCGACACCGCTCGGGTCGACGGCCTACTCGCTCGCCGCCGGCGGGCCCGTGCTCTCGCCGCGCCTCGACGCGCTGGTGTTGACCCCGCTCGCGCCGCACATGCTCACGCTGCGCCCCCTCGTGCTGCCGCTCGGCGATGGCGTCGACGTACGGGTCCAGGAGAGCGGCGGCGACGAGGGTTGCACGCTGTCGATCGACGGCCAGGTGCACGTCGATGTCGCGCTCGGCGATCTCGTGCGGATCCGCCCGACGGCCGTGCGCTTCCGCCACCTCACGAAGGGCCCCGCGAGCTTCTTCCAGGTGCTGAGGGACAAGTTCGGCTGGGCGGAGTCGCCGAGGCGCGGCGGCTAGCGCGGGATCCCTGATCCACTTCGGTGGACCTCGCGCGGGGCGGATCGCCGGAATTCCCGCGTGACGGCGGCACGCGGGCGCACACCAGGTGCGCGCAGGGCCGGTTCGCGCGCGGGCGCGCGCGTCTCCGGC
>JADLHO010000158.1 GCA_020848735.1 Planctomycetota bacterium
CAGGAGCTGCCCTGGTCGGTCCAGGTCTTCTTGATCCGCCCCAGGGGGTCGAACTCGACGGTCTCCTCGGTCGCGAGCAGCGAGACCGCCGCGCCCGGTGCCACGGTGCGCGTGAAGCGCCGGGCAGCCAGGTCCCATTGCTGATGGATGAAGCTGCTGTTGCCGTCCACGATCCACTCGGGGCGCGAGCCGGCATCGTAGGCAATCAGCGTGCGATGCGCGGTGCCGCCCGTGTAACCGGGACGACGCTGCTCCGCCAGCCGGTAGGCCGCGTCGTAGATCCAGGTCGTGGGCAGGCCGCGGCCGTCTTTGCGCGTGATGGTGGGGCTGCTGCCCGTCGCGGGGTCGTCGACGTATTCGCTGTGCAGCGTGATCTGGTCGCTCGCCGACGCACTCCTCGAGAAGCGGTTTGGGTCGCCGAACTGATCGGGATCCTGGTGGCGCACGAGCTGGCCGAGGCCGTCGTACGCATCGGCGTGGCTGTGCGCGGTCTGCTGGCCGTTCAGACCCTTGACGTGCCGTCGGAAGGCCCGCCCGACGAGGTCGAGCTCGAGTCCGGTGACGTAGCGCTTCTGCGCCGGGCTGGGACCATCGTCGAAGATGCGCTGGGTGGTCTTCACCACGAGGACGCGACCAGGCAGGTACTCGAGCTCGACCTCGTCGTTCTGCCCCGGCTGCGCGCTCAGGCCGTCGCGCTGCTTCTACAAGCGGCCGCAGGCGTCGTACTCGCCGTGCATCGTGCGGCGGTCGGGATCGGTGGCGCGCACGACGATGGACCAGATGTCGTAGTCGTCGCTCGTCGCCGCAGAGCCCAGGGACTGACCGTTCGCGTCGAGCAGATGGCGCAGCACCTGGAGCGGGCGGCCGGCCTCGTCGTACGTCGTCTTGGTCTGCTCGAGCAGCGTGGTGGCCCGGCGAGCAATTCAACGTCGGGAGGACGGGGAGCCTGGCGCCTCGCGCCTCAGAGCTCCTTGCCGCGCGCGATCGCGTCCCTCACGACGCGCTGCGCGGTCTCGACCCCTTCCCAACCGATCGGTTCGACGGCGCGGCCTTCGAGCTGCTTGTAGGTCGAGAAGAAGTGCTCGACCTCGCGCAGGAAGTGCGGCGGCACGTCGGCGAGCGTCTTGTAGGTGCGGAAGAGGGGGTCGCCCTCGGGGACCGCGAGCACCTTCTCGTCGGCGTCGCCCGAGTCGATCATGTGGAAGACGCCGAGCACGCGCGCCTCGATGAGGCAGCCCGTGAAGGTCGGCTCGTTGACCATGACGAGCACGTCGAGCGGATCGCCGTCGTCGGCGAGCGTGCCAGGGACGAAGCCGTAGTCGCCGGGATAGTGGGTGGCGGAGTAGAGGAAGCGGTCGAGCTTGAAGAGCCCGGTCGCCGGGTCGAGCTCGAACTTGCTGCGCCGTCCGCGGGGGATCTCGACGACGACATGGACCGCGTGCGGTGCACGTGGCCCGGGACCGACATGGGCGAGTTTGCCGAGGTTCACGGGGTGGTCTTCGGAGGAATCGGGGCGGCAGGCTTAGCGGCAGCCTGCTCGCCGCGCGAGGCGGACTCGCCGCCCTGGGCGTCGTCGAGGCCGGCGGGCCGCGCCGAGACCATGCGCCAATAGGCCGCGGCGCGTTCGACGGCGAGCGCCAGCACCGAGCCCGCGGGGTAACGGCCCTGTGCGTCGAGGCTGCCCACCTCGCGCTCGAGGAAGAGGGCGAGCGCCTCCTGGATCGTGTCGACCGCGTAGACGTGGAAGCGGCCGGCGGCCACCGCCGCGACGAGCTCCCGCCGCAACATCAGGTCGCCGACGTTGCTAGCCGGGATGATCACGCCCTGCGTGCCGGTGAGGCCGGTCTCCTGGCACACGTCGAAGAAGCCCTCGATCTTCTGGGTCGCCGCGCCGATCGGCTGAACGTGGCCGAGCTGGTCGATGGCGCCGGTCATCGCGAGGTCCTGGCGCGCGGGGAGTCCGGTCAGCGCGCTGAGCAGGCAGACCGTCTCCGCGCCCGAGGCGGAGTCGCCGTCGATCCCGCCATAGCTCTGCTCGAACGCGATCGCGGCGCGGAACGCCAGCGGATGGTCGAGGGGGAGCAGCCGGCGCAGCAGGCCACCGAGGATCTGGAAGCCCTTCGTGTGGATCGCCCCGCTGAGCTGGGACTCGCGCTCGATGCTGATCGTGCCGTCGGTGCCCGCCCCGATCGACGCGGTGATGCGCGAGGGGAAGCCGAAGGTCAACGGACCGGCCTGGATCACCGCGAGGCCGTTGACCTGACCGACCTCGACGCCGCGGGTCTGGATGCGCACGGCGCCGCTCGTGATGCGCTCGCGGAAGCGCCGCGCCGGGAGGTCGGCGCGGGAGCGGCCGCGCGCGATGGCCTCGCCGACATCCGCGTCGTCGACCAGCGTCTTGGCGTTCCGCTTCGCGAGGAAGGCGGCCTCGTGCGCGATGTCGATGAGTCGCCCGAGACGGGTCGTGAGCCGGTCCTGTCGCCCCGCGATGCGCGCGCCGTGCTCGACGAGCAGCGCGACCGCACTCGCGGCGAAGTGGGGCAGCTTGCGCTGCGTGGCGACGCGCGCGAGCACACCGGCGTAGCGCGCGATGCCGCGCGCATCGCGCGGGATCTCGGTGTCGAAGTCCGCGAGCACCTTGAAGAGGTGGGGGAAGTCGGGGTCGAGCGCGTCGAGTTGGTAGTACAGCCACGCGTCGCCGACGAGGATCACCTTCACCTGGACGGCGATCGGCTCGGGTTTCACGGCGGCGCTCGCGCCGAGCAGCACCCCTTCGGGGGGCGCGATCTGCAGGCGCTCGCTGCGCAAGGTGCGCACGAGCGCGGGCCAGGCGCCCATCTCGCCGAGGAGGTCGCGGGCGTCGAGGATCAGGTACCCGCCATTGGCGCGCAGCAGCGAACCGGCGCGGATCAGGAGGTGGTCCGGGGTCTTGTCGCCCTCGCGCGGCCACTCGCGCTCGATCGTCCCCATGAGATTGACGAGGCTGGGCCGCGTCTCGATGAGGATCGGACAGAGCGGGTCCTTGCCGTGCGCATTGAGGACGTTGACGCGGTACGTCACCGTGAAGTCGTGGGTCTGCGGCTGGCCCTCGGTGAAGCGGGCCACGAGGTCGTCCTCGAGCTCGCGGAGGAACGTGGCGACCGGGTCCACCGGGAAGCGCTCGGCGATGCCGCGGGCGTGGTTCTTCAGCGCCTTGCGGAGCTCGTCGGCGTGGATCGCGCGGACGAGCTCGCGGTGATGCGCCTGCGTCTCGAAGACCTTGCGGCTCAGTTCCTCGAGCCGCTCGGAGAACGCGGCGATGCGCTGGCGGATCGCGCGGGCCTGCTCGTCGTCGAAGACCCCGCGTTGCCGCAGGACCTCGAACTGCTCCGGCGGCAGCGGCTTGCCGTCGTGCAGCGGGAAGATCGCCGGATGCGAGGCCCGCCCGATCTGCACCGAGACCAGGGCGAGCTGGTTGTCGCGCAGCTCCTTCGCGAAGGGCTCCGTGATCGCCTCCGCCGCCTCGCGCGCCTCCTTCTCCACGAGCGCCACGCGTTGGCGCACGGCCTCGGACTCGAGGATCGTGCCGAGGTCCTTCTTCACGAAGTCGATGAGCTCGTCGATCGCGCGGCCGAAGTCCCGACCCTGGCCCCGGGGCAGGGTGACGAGGCGCGGCTGCTCGGGTTGCGCGAAGTCGTGGACGTAGCAGTGATCGGGCGCGAGCGGACAGAAGGGCAGGATCTCCTCGAGGAGCTGCTTGATCAGCGTCATCCGGCCGCTGCCGGCGAGGCCGCGCACGAAGACGTTGTGCCCCGGCGCGTCCGTCTCGAGGCCGAAGCGCAGCGCGTCGACCGCGAGGTCCTGCCCGACGATGCCGTGGACCGGTTCGATCTCCGCGGTGCTGGCGAAGGGCAGGCTGCTCGGCTCGCAGCGCAGGCGGAGGCGCTGTGGCGAGACGGCGTTGGCATGGGGCACGGGCATGGGCGGACCTTAGCAGGCCGGTCTCTGGTGA
>JADLHO010000159.1 GCA_020848735.1 Planctomycetota bacterium
AGCAGGCTGCGCCCAGCCGATGCTTCGCATCGTCCGGGTCCCCGCAGCCTGCTCAACGGAGGCGGCAACTACCCTGACACAGGGGGCTTCAGCGGCGACCGCGATCGTGGACGCAAGCGCCGAGGGGCTTCTCACCTCACTCACGGTCGTTTCCGCCATCGTGCTAGCCTGGACAGCGTTGCAGTTCGCAATGCTTTGGATGAGGGCAGAGAGAGATCGCACCACAGACTATCTCGATGAGGATGCCCGCAGCGCGTACCACACTGGGCAGATCGCAATGTGGTCCATGGTCATCGGCTTTGCTGCTTGGGCTTGCGAGAGATTCTGCTCCATTCGCTGTCTTTCCGACGCCTTCCCCTACTTGCGGAGCGGACTCGAGCACTCGTGTAACGCGCTACTAGCTCTAGCTGGGATCCTCCTATTCCTGCGCAGCAGACGACTCCCCCGCCCGGACCAGAAGGTCGACGCAGAGCACCTCCGCATACTTAGACAGAGAGCTGCGCTCCTTGCGTGTATCACCACAGTCGTCTACCTGATCGCAGTGACGGCCGCCTGCCAACTGAAGTCGTGCCCGACCCAAGCTCTCGCTCAATCCGCCGAGAGCTTCTGCGCCCAGCTAGCACTGGCTTGCGGCCTATTCATCGCGTTTAATATGAAGTGCTTCGCGGTAGACACTGTTGCCGCGCCGCTCTCAGCAGCAGCGTACGCCGCGTACACTGCCATTGAAGCCTCACAACCTGACAGAAGCCCTGCTGTCGCAGCTGCGTGGTATGGAATGCCGCTCGCGCTCATGCTGAAAATGTGCTTCTCTACGGCGGTTAGCGTATACGCGCAACGGTGTCTCGCCATGGATGCCGAGGTCCGCATCAGCCGTAAGTTCTGCGAGAATGTCATCAGCAGGTCTGCCTCCTCCAGCGAGGGCAACCCCACACTCGATGCCCCCTTGCCCGACAACGGCCATGATATTAGGATGTGGCTGAAGGACGCTGGCCATGACAGCTCCCAACTTGACCCGATCGAACTTCTGCTGGTATCCAAGGAGGATGCTGCACTCATTACGGAACTCGCAAAACGCAAATTCCGGGCAGAACCAGCAAGATTCAGTGGCGAGCCTCTCCAACGCCAAGCAGATCTGACGAGCACAGAGGCATCATCCGCCGACTTCACCATCCATCTTCACCTATACCTGAGCATTACTGCCGTAGACGCCGAGCAATGGATACGTGAGACCCGACCGAAGCACGTCACGCGTAATTCGCGTCTCGTACCCGCAAAAACACCCCTCCGTCTTCAATTGCAGTTCTATTATCCAATGCAATCAGACAATTCATTTGTGCTCTTCCTGCAACTCTCCATACGCGCCCGCCATTCGCAATCTACGAGTTCGCCCCCCTGAGCACCACGGCGTTCCCACAGACAATCGCAGCCGCGTCGGTGACCGAATCCCTATTAGAGACACGTGAGTCGGCAGAGCACGGCGAGCAGCCATCTTTCGACGACAGGACCGCCACTACGCTCCTATAGGCAGCTCACCACCTTTCTCCGGGACCAAGTCGCCTACCCAGGACCAATCGAACTCCGACACCGCCCGACCAAGCGTTATCACCTTGGGATACAGGAGACTCCCCAGCACAGACCGCAATTCGACACATGTCGCTGCTACTGCGATAAGACCCACCCTTCATCACTCTTCGAGCGGCGCGGCCCATGGTCAACTTGTCTGGCTTGTCGAACATGTCAATACACCACTCCCACACATTCCCATGCATGTCGCGCAGACCAAAGTCATTTGGAAGGAGCATTCCCACGGCATGCCTCGCCCCATCCTGCGCTTCGCCAAACCATGCGACCTCTCGTGTCAGCGTGTCCCCGCACGAGTAGTTGCCTCCGTACCGCTCGCAGCACGCTAGGCGCCATTCGCATTCTGCTGGAAGTCGGATATGCCAGCCACGAGGAATACTCGATCGCAGGACTTTGGAAAGCCGATCGGTAAGGGCGCCGTCCAGCCACCGCGCGAAAGCTGTGGCTTCAAACCAGTTGAGTAGCATCGGGTGCGCCCTCGTCAGGATCCGGTTGAAATCTCGCCCTCTCCTTTCTGGGCGTATTTCAACAAGAGGAGCCGCGTCCCCGATGGCGAGCTGTCCCGTCCTCCACGGGACCTTGAGCGTGTGCGTATACGCACCGAACATATCCACGGTTACCGGCACTGCCATCATCCAGAAGCTGCGATCCTCGCCGCCGACCTCGTACGGGATGCGCTTCCACAGGGGCTCGCCGCTCACGGGCTGCTTCGCGAAGAGCTCGACATCCAACGGCTGGCCAGATGGTGAGGCCCGCACGATCCGCTGGACTCGCTGCACAGCGGCAGGCGGCACGCCGAAGCGCTCCGCCGCAGTGATCGCCTCCTCCTCCATCAGGCAGCGATCCGTCCCCGAGCGCAGGCTGGGCGCCGCCTGCTCGATCAACTCCAAGGCACGCTCGGCGTCCTCGCGCGAATCGATGCCGAAGCTCGCCGCGAAGCCGTCCCAGAACTCGAGCTTCTCGTGGGGCTCGCCGCGCCCGAGCAGGGCCACGATGGCCTCGAGGGGCGGGTGATCCGCGCGCCCGAGCGCGCGGAGGCCGAGCTTCGGGTCGATCTCCGCCAATCCGAGCAGCCAGTCCTTCGCGCGCTTGCCCTGCCAGCTCGCGCAGAGCGCGAGAGTCTCCGACCAGCGGCCGAGATTGGCGAGCACGGCCTCGCGGCGATCCTTCAGCCAGCTCAGCAGTGCCGGAAGGTCACTTTCGAAGCGCCCGCGCAGCGCGTCGGCCGCGAGGAAGTCGGCGAGGGATTGGATGGGGAAGCGCAGCCTGCGTTCGGTCTGCGCGTCGACCGGTTCGATCAAGCCGGCGGCACGCAGGCGCTCGGCGAAGTTCCTGCCCTCGGACGGCGCGCGCCGGCGGATCACGAAGGCGCGCGCGTGCTGGGCGTCCGCCTTGCGGAGCAAAGGTTCCGGGACGAGCTTCGTGAACTCCCGCCCGAAGGCAGTCCACTCGAGATCCGGCCCGGCGAGTTCACACTGCGCGATCCCCGCCTCGAGCATCTGGAGCGAGAGCTGGCCGAGGATGCGGCGCGGGGTGTCCGTCTCCTCGAAGAGGCGCGTCGCGCGGTGTTCGTTGGCCAAGAGGAAGCGGCAGAGCCAGTCGAGGGTGGCCCACCGCGTCGTCGGCAGGTTCGCGGGTCCCTCGGACGCGACCCGCAGGACGCAGAGCGTCAGCGCGAGCGGATTGCGGCAGACGATCGCCAAGGGGCTCCGCGGTGTCAGCTCGGCGAGGAATGCCCGCGTCGCTGCCTCGACCTGATCGTCCGGACCGCGACCCTGGGCGGCGAGCCAGGTCCAGCGCTGTCGTTCGAGCGGCTTGGCGTGCAGCGCCTGGAACCAGCGGCGCACGAGCTCGGCCTGGCCGCGCTCGTCGAGCTCGCAGACGCGGGCCACGACGAACTCGTCGTCGAAGCGGCGCAGTCCATCGCTGCGCGCCGCGACGACGATGGTGCCCCCCGCATCGCGCGCCCGCAGCGCGGTGATCGCGCGTTCGGCCGACGCCCGGTCGCTCGCCTCGTCGAGGCCGTCGAGCAGCAGGGCGAATCGCCCCCGCGCGCGGGCCCGTTCGACGTGGCTTCGCTCGAGCGCGCCGATCGCGACGGCCAGCTCGACGGGATCCCGCAGCCCGCTCTCGAGCACGGACTGCATCGTGCAGTAGACGGCGATCCACTCGCGGTCGAGGAGCTGGACCGCCAGATAGCGCAGCAGGGTCGACTTCCCCGCGCCCGGTTCCCCGCAGAGCAGGACGCTGCGATGGGGCTCGTGCGCCTCGAGCCATTGCATCAGCGGCTTCGGACCCGAGCCCAGCATCAGCCGCTGCGCTTCGATCTCTTCCGTGCTCCGCCCCGGCGCGACGTCGAGCTCGACGTAGAGCTCGCGCAGCACCTGGGCGCCGTCGACGTAGCCTTCCAGCGCTTCGGGCAGCCGCAGGAGCTCCTTGCGCCAGAACCCGCGGAACGCCGCCAGCGCGTGCTGGTCGCGGTCGACGAAGGCCCCCGCGTGCCGATCGCGCGCGTAATGCGTGAGCAGCCACGCGCGCCCGCTCGCGTGCGCGAGGCCGCAGAAGAGCGTGCGCCGCGCGATCCGCAGCGCGTCCCCGAGCGCCGCCGGCGGTGAGGCGGCGAGCGCGGTGAAGAGCTGCTGCGTCGCGATGCGGCAGGACCGCGCGTCGATCTCCGCCCCCCAGGCGACGACGTGGTCGGCGGCGAGGGCGAGCTCGCGGAGTGCTCCGGGATCGGTCCAGCAGGAGTGCAGGACGAGGAGGCGCGGCCGGCGGAGATCGGCGCGCAGATCGGCGAAGGAGAGGAGTTCCCGCTTGCCGTCGATGAGGAAACACAAGCCCGTGGCGGGGCGATGCTGCTCGACCGGACCCTCGAAGACGGCATCGCTGTGCCCGACGAAGACCACGGCGTCGAAGTCCTCGCGCAGCTTCGCCCGCAGCTCGGCGACCGTGCCGACCG
>JADLHO010000160.1 GCA_020848735.1 Planctomycetota bacterium
CGACCGCGGCATCGGCGCGCGCGAGGAGATCCTTCAGCACGGCGTCACTCGCGACGTCCGCACCGCGCGCCAGCGCCTCGCGCTCGAGGCGATGGAACTCGGCGAGCCAGCGGGCGGCGCTCGCGCGCACGCGACGGAACTCGTCGTCGGTCGGGATGGCGAGCTTCCGGCGGTTGTGGACGACGGCTTCCTTCCAGTGCTCGACGATCGCCTGACGCGCGGCCTCGATCGATTCGCGCGCGGCGTGACCGCGTTCGAGTGCGACGCCGTAGGCCCACCACGCGAGGTGCAGGTCCTGCTTCGCGAGATGGAGGTCGCCGAGCGTGCGGTAGAGCTCGGCGCCTTCCAGGCCGCCGAAGCGCAGCATGCCGACGACCGCGGTGTGCAACTCGTCCCAGGCGACGACGCGCGCCTGCGGCAGGCGCTGGGCCGTGTAGCTCGATCGACCGGTGACCGGCGCGCCGCCGGCGTCGGAGAGCACGTTCGCGAAGCTGAGGAAGTCGTGCGTCGTCCAGAGCGACGGATCGCGGCGGCAGGCGGCGACGTAGCGGATCGCCTCGATCTGCCAGCGTTCGCGCCCGAAGTGGGCGGCGGGGTTCAACGCGAGCGCCGCCTCCAGCGACTCGATCGCCTCGTCGAAGCGTCCGGCGTGCGCGAGGAAGGTCCCGCGGTTCGCGAGCTCGCGGTAGCGATGCTCGCGCAACGCGGTGGCCATCGCCTCGGAAGCACCCTCGGCGAGCGCATCGAGTGCCTTGCGCTTCCTGTCCATCACGCGCAGCGCCGCGTCGCGATCGCCGAGACGTTCGTGCGCGACCGCGAGGTCGTCGTAGGCCGCGAGCTCGCCGTCGTGTTCGTCGAGCTGCGCCGGCAGCTTCGCGACGCGCGCCGCGTAATAGTCTGCAGAGTGGCGATGCCAGCGCCCGGTGAGCAGCCGTAGCCCGTCGGGCAGTCCGCGCAGTTCATCTGCGAGGGTGTCGCTGTCCCAGATGCAGGGTCCGGACGACGACGCGAGAAGGAGCGAGAGGATCGCAGCGCTGGTCTTCATCACGCGGTGGATGATCGCACGCTCAAGCCTGCGTCGGGCTGCCGCCGGCCTGGGAATCCCGCCCGGACGAGGACTCCGCGGCCGCGGCGAGCGGGCCGCGGAAGAACATCTCCGCCGTGACGCGCGCACGTTCGTCGCCGATCGCGACGACGACGTCGTCGGGGGCGAGGCGCGTCTCGGGGCCGATGCCGATGTCGGTGCGGCCCTCGCGCTGGATGGCGACGACGCTGAGCCCCGTGTCGCGGCGCAGGTTGCACTCGCCGAGCGTCTTGCCGTCGATGCGACAGCCGGCCTCGACGCGATTCGCGATCACCTGCAGGCCCGGCACGTACTGCGAGAGCCGCGCCGTCGTGCCGCGGGTCGCGGGGGCGATCTTGCGGATGTTGTAGGCCGCGGCGCGGATCGACTGCACGCAACGCGCGATCTCGTCGTCGGGGATCAGGAAGTGACGCAGCGCACGCGCGGTGAGCTCGACGCTCGTCTCGAGTTCCTGCGGCACGATCTCGTCGGCGCCGAGCCCCTCGAGACGAGGTACGTCCGCCAGGTAGTTCGCGCGCACGAGGACGTGCAGGTTGGGCGAGAGACGGCGTGCGAGCGCCACGGCGCGGTTGGTCGCCTCGGGGTCGTTCGTCGCGATCACGAGCAGGCGCGCGCGACGGATGCCGACGGCCTCGAGCGTGGTCACGTGGGTCGCATCGCCGAAGACCATCTCGATGCCCTCCTTCTTGGAGCGCGCGACGGTCTCGGGGTTCATCTCGATGACGCGCACCGGCAGCCCGACGGCGGTGAGCGAACGCACGAGTCCCTGCCCGGCGGGTCCGTAGCCGACGACGATGACGTGGTCGTTCAGGTCGTCGCGAGAGCGGCGCGTCTCACCCTGGCCGCGGCCGAAGCGGCGGCCGAGTGCGAAGCTCGCGGGCGTGAGCGCGATCGAAGCCACGGCGACGACCATGAACACGCGATGCGTCGATTCCGCGAGCAACGACTGCCGATCGGCGATCTGCGCGAGCACGAACGAGAACTCGCCCACCTGCGCCAACATCAGCCCCGCGCGCGCGGCCGTCCACGGCGGCATCCCGAGCGCCCGGATGGCGATGAACGCGATCACCGCCTTCCCTGCGACGACCGCGAAGAGCGCGATCCCGATGAAGACCGGCGCCTCGACGATCGTGCGCACGTCGAACAACATGCCGATCGAGAGGAAGAACAGGCTCGAGAGCGCGTCGCGGAAGGGCTCGACCTCACCGACCGCCTGGTGATGGTGATCCGAAGCGCCGATCACCAACCCCGAGATGAAGGCCCCGAGCGCGAGCGAGAGGCCGATCGCGTCGGTCGCGACCGCGATCGCGAGGCACTGCACGATCACCGCGAGCAGGAAGAGCTCGCGACTGCGCGTGCGCGCGATGAGGTCCAGGAAGCGTGGCACGACGAACCAGGCCGCGACCGTGATCACCGCGAGGAGCGCGAGCGCGGTCGCGGTGTCGAGGAGCGCACCGCCGATGCCGCTGCTGGCCCCGCCGAGCACGGGCAGCATCAGCAGCATCGGCACCACCGCGAGGTCCTGGGCGATGCAGATCGCGATCGCGAGCCGCGGCGCCGGTGCCTGCAGTTCACCTCGTTCGGCGAGCAGCTTCGTGATCGCGGCCGTGCTCGACATCGCGAGCAGGAAGCCGAGGAAGATCGCCCGTTCCCAGCTCATGCCGCCGAGCTGGGCGGCCAGCGCGCCGAGCGCGACGGTGAGGCCGAGCTGGAGACCGCCGCCGACCAGGATCGCGCGGCGCATGTGTGCCAGTCGCGTGATCGACAGCTCCGTGCCGACCGTGAAGAGCAGCATCACGACGCCGATCTCCGCGAGCTGGTCGACGAGCTCGGGCCGGTGCACGAGGGCGAGCCCGCTCGGGCCGATCACCGCCCCGGCGAAGAGGAAACCGACGATCGTCGGCATCTTCAGCCGCTGGGCGACGACGCCGACGACGACGCAGAGCAGGAAGAGCGAGCCGAGCTCCAGGAGCGTGTCGGCGAGCTGATGGGAGGCGAGCACGGCGGTTCGAGGTGCCGCGGCTCCCTCGTTCGGGAGCCCGCGCGGCGCGCGGATCATGCAGCGCGGTCCCGCGCGAAGCGAACCGGCCGCGACGCCCTCAGCGGCGCGCCGACTCGCGATTGGCGACGAACACCGCGACCTGACCGTGCTCCCCGTGCGGCGCCTTGTCGATGTCGAAGAGCTTGGTCGCCTCGAAGAGCTGCATCAGCTTCGGATAGCCGTAGTTGCGCGGATCGAAATCCGGTTGCTGCGAGACGATCTTCCCGCCGACGCCGCCGAGATTGGCCCAGCCGTCCTCGTCCGCGATCGCATCGACCGACGAGCGCAGCAGATTGACGAGCGTCTTGTCCTGCTGGAGTTCCTTCGTGCTGCGGCGCGGGACGCGACCCGTCCCGCCGTCCTCCTCCTCCTGCTCGGTCCGCGCGAGGATGTCGACGAACACGAAGCGGTCGCAGGCGGTGACGAAGGCCCGCGGCGTCTTGCGCTCGCCGAAGCCGATGACCATCAGGCCCTCCTCGCGGATCCGCGACGCCAGCCGCGTGAAGTCGCTGTCGCTCGACACGAGGCAGAAGCCGTCGAGCTTGGCGCGGTAGAGCAGGTCCATCGCGTCGATGATCATCGCGCTGTCGGTCGCGCTCTTGCCAACCGTGTAGCGGAACTGCTGGATCGGCTGGATCGAGTGCTCGAGCAGCCGCTCCTTCCAGGTCTTCAGGTTCGGCGTCGTCCAATCGCCATAGATGCGCTTCACGATCGCGACGCCGTAGTTCGCGACCTCCGCGAAGAGGCCTTCGGTCGTGCCGGGCGAGGCGTTGTCAGCGTCGATCAGGACCGCGAGGCGGCGCGGGGCAGGAATGGGATCCATGGGCCGCAGAAGCAGACAGGTCGTCGCGTCGAGGTGCGATGACAAAACGCGACGGCTCTCCTCATCGAACCCGTGATTGACAGCGCTCCGCGGAATCGCCAGCATCCGCCGACTGTCCGGGTCGGGTCCGCGCGCGCTCCGCGCGCCGCTCGCGCCCGCAGACGGAGAGTGCGACGAGAGCGCGATGAGAATGCGATGAGCAAGCCCTGGTGCATTCCCGGACGTCCCCTGCCCAACGGCGCGGGTTGGCGCGTGTGGTTCGCACTCGAGGGCGCGGGAGGGCCGCCGGCGCTGGAGCTGCGCGAGCTCACGAGCGACGCGCTCGTCGCCACGACCGTCGAGTACTTCCCCATCGCCTCGCCGCCGGGCTTCGATCGACGCATCGTCCTCGCCGACCTCAAGCTCGACGCACCGCGCCCGGGCGCGGCGTTCCGCATCGCGATCCCGGAGCTCGCGCTCACCGGGATCTGGAGCACGTTGCCGGGTGCCCTCACCCAGGACGGCCTCGCGGTCCTGCTGGCCTCGTGCTTCTACTTCCAGGACGACAAGACGGGCCATTACGCCAATGCCGTCGACAAGCTGCTGCGCGGGGTGACCCCGCGCGCCGCCTTCAAGATCCTGATGGGCGACCAGCTCTATCTGGACTGGCCCGCGTCGCCCTTCAGCGGCGCGGTCGCCGCCACGGCGGAGCGCTACGGACTGTATTGGGGCAACGAGGCCTATCGCCGCGCCCTCTTCGCGTGCCCGAACTTCGTCGTCTGCGACGACCACGAGTTCTGGAACAACTACCCCGAATACCAGGTCCACCTGTCCCGCAGCCACGACCAGGCGAGCCGCGACCAATGGGGAGGGCTGGCGGCGCAATACCTCGACGCCTTCCAGCTCGCGCTGCAGCGCGCGAACCCGGGCGCATCGTCGCTGGGGCAACCGTGGCTCGAGATCGCGGTGTCGCCGGTCTCCTTCTTCCTGCTCGACACCCGTTCGCAGCGCAGGCGCCGCGACGGCGGCGCGCACGACCGGCGGGTCATCAGCGTGGAGCAGGAGCAGGCGCTGCGGGCCTGGCAGCAAGGGCTGACCGGCCCGGGCTTCCTCGTGCTCGGGCAGCCCCCCTTCCTGCCCGAGGGCGATTGGCGCGACTACACGCTCGCCAACTTCCGGCCGGAGTTCGACGCGATCATGGCGATCGTCGAGGACAGCCTGCACGGGCGGAATGCCGAGGGACGTGCGCACGACATCGTCCTGGTCTCCGGCGACATCCACACGGCGCGCCACGTGCGTGCCGGGGTCGCGGGGCTCGGCGACCGCAAGCTCCACGAGCTCGTCACCTCGCCCGCGTCGCGCGTGGGACCGCACACGTCGTCGCCCGAGCCCGAATCGCCGCCCGGGCGTCTCGAAGGCCGGCGTCCCGATGGCACGGCGATGCGTTGGACGCCCGAAGGCCGACCCGGCGTCGAGCGCATGCAGTTCGCGCACGTCGACAACAACGTGGCCCTGCTCACGCTCCGCCGCTCGACGGTGAACACCTACGGGGTCGAGGCCCGGTTCGCCGTCTATCGCGTGCGTCCGGCGCAGCAGCCCTTCTGGAAGTTCTGGGCCGACGACGCGCCGGATCCCGGGGCAAACCCCGGCACGATGCTGATGTACGAGACGACGCTCTATCTCGAGTGAGGAAGACGAACGACCATGCGCCCATCCACGGCCAAGACCACCAATGCCGGCCTCCAGGATCTCACGAAGGAGTTCCTCGGCCTCGACAACCTCGAGTTCTTCGCCAGGGTTCTCGCGCCGGGCGACGACGAGGACTCGCGGGGTGACGCGATCGTCGTGCTGATTGGCTCGCGGGACCTGCCCGGCGACCTCCTCCGCCGTGCCCAGGCCATCCTGCGCTGGGATCTCTCCCCGAGCCACTGGTCGCACGGCTGCATCATCGACCGCGCCTGGAATGGCAAGGGCAAGGTCGCCGCCGTGCCGATCCTCGAGGTGCCGCTGCACCCGCGGAATCGCCATTTCCCGCAGCCCGACCAGAATGGCCTCAATCCGGGGGCGACGCTGGGGCTCTATGCCGATCCGAAGCTCGACGCGAATGTCGCCGTGCTCCGCGTCCGGCGGCGCGTGCAGGAGGGTCGCAGCCTCCGCGTCACCGCACTCGCGAAGGACACCGTGAAGACCCTCCGCGACGCCGCGAGCGACACCAACCGCGACCGCACGCGCTTCGACTTCTGGGGTGCCATCGCCACCTGGCAGATGTACCTCTGGTCCAACGCCGAGCGCCCCAATCCGCTGCGTCAGGGCGCACCGATCCCCGCGGCCGCCCATCTCGACGCGGCCTTCGAGGCGATCGGCCTCGACATCGTGCCCGGCGCCGACGAGCGCTGCAGCGGGCCGGAACACGTCTGGCAGGCCGCGAAGTGGTGGTACCAGAAGGGCCTCGCGACGCCGCTCCCCGGCGACTTCCAGATCGAGGGCGCCTATGTGCTCCGCGATCGCGGCGCCTCGCGCCTCGAAGCCGCGGACTGACCTCCGCGGCCCCCTCGCGAGTCGCTCGGCGCAACGGCCCGGCACACCCACCGACCACGCGCGGTCCACGCATCATGAGCAAGCCGAAGGACGTCCCCCTCTCGCGCTCGAGCGCCACGATCGAAGGCAGCTACGACGTCGTCGTCGTGGGCTCCGGCTATGGGGGCGCGATCGCCGCGTCGCGGCTCGCGCGCGCGGGATTCCGGGTCGCCCTCTTCGAGCGGGGGCGCGAGATCCGTCCCGGCCAATATCCGGACACCCTCCGCTCCGCGACGAAGGAGTTCCGCATCGACACGCGCGAAGGCGTGCTCGGCGCGCCGCTCGGCATGTTCGACTTCCGGGTCAACGACGACATGCACGTGCTGCTGGGCAATGGACTCGGCGGCACCTCGCTCATCAATGCGAACGTGTGCATCCGTCCCGATCCGCGCGTCCTCGCGGATCCCGTCTGGCCCAAGGCGTTCCGCGACGACGTCGCCCACGGCCTCGAACGCGGCTATTCCCGCGCGGCCGCGATGCTGCGACCGGTGCCCTGGGACCAGTCCCGCGTGGTCCTGCCCAAGCACGCCGCCCATGCCGCATCCGCGCTGGGCATCGCGGAGCAGCTCGAACGGTCGCTCGGGAAGCGGCCGGAGTTCGCGGCACCGCCGATCCACGTCACGCTCGACGAACCGCCCGGCGGACTGAACCACGTCGGTGTGGCCCAGAGCGCCTGCACGCTCTGCGGCGACTGCGTGTCGGGCTGCAACCACCGCGCGAAGAACACCACGCTGATGAACTACCTGCCGGACGCGCACGCGCACGGCGCGGCGATCTTCACGCGGATCGAGGTGCTCTGGGTGCGGCGTGCCGGCGCGAATTGGGCCGTGCATTACCGGGACCTCTCGACGGGGCACGAGACGATGTCCGGCGACCCGCCCTTCGTGATCGCGCGCCGCGTCGTGCTCGGCGCGGGCAGCCTCGGCTCGACGGGCATCCTCTTGCGTTCCCGGGAGCGGGGCCTGCCGTTGTCGGCACGCCTCGGCAAGGGCTTCACCGGCAACGGCGACATCCTCGGCTTCGCGTTCGACGCGAAGCGACCCGTCTTCGGCATCGGTTACGGCTGGCGTCGCGCGAAGCGCTCCCGTCCCGTCGGCCCCTGCATCACGAGCGTCATCGATGCGCGCTCCGGACCCGATCTCGAGGCGGGCTTCGTGCTCGAGGAGGGCGTCATCCCCGGCGCGCTCGGTCGCGCGGTCGCGTTGCCGCTCGCGGCCGCGGCGGCCGCGCGCGAGAACCGCCGCATCGGCATCTTCCGACGCATGGGTTTCGCGCTGCGTGGATTGCTCAACGTGGTGCTCGGCCCCTGGTGGGGACCCCTGCGCGGCACGCAGACCTTCCTGGCGATGTCGCACGACGATGGGCGCGGCGAGCTCGTGCTCGAGGGCGAACGCGTGCGTGTGCATTGGCCGGGAGTCGGCACCCAGCGCAATGCGCACGCGGTCAACGATGCGATGCGCCGCGCCGCCGACGCGATCGGCGGAGCCTTCGTGCCGAACCCGGTGTGGTCGAAGCTGACGAACCACGATCTGGTCACCGTGCATCCGCTCGGAGGCTGTGGGATGGGTGAGGACGCCTCGCGCGGCGTCGTCGACGAACGCTGTCGCGTCTTCGCCGACGTGAGCGGTTCGGCCGTGCACGACGGCCTGTACGTGGTCGACGGCGCGGTGATGCCGCGTTCGCTCGGAACCAATCCGCTCTTCACGATCGCCGCGGTGGCCGAGCGCGCCTGCGAGGCGATCGCCGCCGAGGACGGCCGGACGATCGACACCACGTCGACGACGCCGGGTCGGCCGAACCCGGACTCCACAGCGACGCCCACCGCGAGCTTCGAGTTCACCGAACGCATGCAGGGCCGCTGGCGGAAGGGTGACGACGACGCCCCGATCGACACGGGGGACGCCCTTCTCGAGCCGATGGAGTTCACGCTCACCGTGCGCGCGAACGACGTCGCCGCGTTCGTGGAGGGCGAACGCCACGAGGCCGAGCTCTTCGGCACGGTGCGTATCGGCGGACTCGGCAGCGGGCGCTTCGCCGTCCACCGCGGGCGCTTCGCGCTGTTCTCGCGCGATCCCGAGCGGATCGGCGGCCGTCGCATGCAGTACTGGCTCCCGCTGCTGGGCGCGGATGGCCACGAGTACTTCGCCTACGGCGAGAAGCTCATCGCGAACGACGAGGGCTTCGACGCCATCGCCGACACGACGACGCTGTTCGTGCGCATCCACGACGGCGTCGACGAGCACGCGCCGTTGCTCGGCCGCGCCTTGCTCCGGATCGCACTCGGCGACTTCGTCCGCCAGGTGACCACGATGCGCGTCGAGGGCGCGCCCCTCGGCGAGGCGCTGGCGTGGCAGTCGCGCTTCGGTGCGCTCTTCCTCGGCTCCCTGCTCGCGACCCACGGCGGCGTGTTCGCACCGCTGGCCCGTCGCGATCCACGCGCTCCGGCCCGCGTGCGCCGCGAGCTGCGCCTCCCTGCGCCGGAGAGCGCGAGCGTCCGCACCGGGGACGGCGTGGCCATCGAGCTGACGCGCTTCCGCGGCAAAGGCTCGCCCGTGCTGCTCGGTCATGGTCTCGGCGTCTCGAGCCGCATCTTCTCGATCGACACGATCGGGGAGAACCTCGCGGAGCACCTCGCGAAGGCTGGCCACGACGTGTGGCTGGTCGATCTGCGGGCCAGCGTCGCGCTGCCGTCCGCACCCGTGCGTGCGAGCGCCGATGTCGTCGCGCGGTTCGACTGGCCCGCGGCGATCGACCACGTGCGGCGCGCCACCGGCCGGGATGCGATCGACGTGCTCGGGCATTGCTACGGCTCGAGCACGCTGTTCATGAGCCTGCTGGCCGGGACGGGCGGCGTGCGGTCGGTCATCGCCTCGCAGATCGCCGCACACGTGCGCACGCCGCTCCTGCAGCGGCTGCGTTGCGGACTCCATCTCCCGGACGTCCTCGACGCGCTGGGCTTTGCGACCCTCGACGCGGACACGCACCTGCACTCGTCCGCGTTCGAGAAGCTCTTCGACCAGTTCCTGCGCCTCCAATGGGTGCCCTTCGACGAGCGCTGCAACGACCCGGTCTGCCATCGGATCACCTTCCTCTACGCGTTGCTCTACGAGCACGCGCAGCTCGATCCCGCGACGCACGACGCGCTCCACGAGATGTTCGGCATCGCCAACATCGACGCCCTGCGCCACCTCGGCGCGATGGTGCGCGCGCGGCAGCTCGTCGATGCGGACGGCAACGACGTCTACCTGCCCCAGCGCTCCCGCCTCGGGATGCCGATCA
This sequence comes from Planctomycetota bacterium, assembly GCA_020848735.1. Classification (GTDB taxonomy): domain Bacteria; phylum Planctomycetota; class UBA1135; order UBA1135; family UBA2386; genus JACRLW01. The sequence goes on from JADLHO010000160.1 coordinate 9,784, forward strand.
CCTTCATCCACGGCAGCGAGAACGCCTGCTTCCTCCCCGAGAGCACGGCCGAGACCATGCGCTGGCTGGCGGAGGAACACGACCCCGCGTTGCACCGGCGCCACGTCATCCCGGGCTACGGCCACATCGACTGCATCTTCGGCAAGGATGCGGCGCGCGACGTCTTCCCCTTGATCGCCGAGCACCTGCGGCGCGTCGAGGGACCGCGTTAGGCGGGCGCGCGGCGGCCCGCTCGCGCCCCTCGCACCGCGCGTTCGGCCGCCGCACCGCGAGTCCGTCGAGGGCACGACCCGGGTTGCGGCGAACGCAGAAGACGTTTGCGAACGGTCCGGGCTAGCATCCCGCGCCCGCCACGACGCCGATGTCCATCCGCCGCGAGCACAAGGTCCAGGAGCGCTTCGAGCGCGTCCTCGCCGAACACCAAGGTGCCGATCCCGCACGCACCGGCCCCCTGGACGCGCCGATCGTCACGGGGTCGACGCTCACCCGTCGCAACGCCGTGCGACTCTTCGAGGCCGCGCTGCAGTCGCGCCTGCAGGACCTCGAGGCGCGCCGGATGAAGGACGAAGGCCGCAGCTACTACACGATCGGCAGCAGCGGCCACGAGGCGAACGTGGTCTTCGGTCACCTCCTGCGCACGACCGACCCCGCGCTCCTCCACTACCGCAGCGGCGCGTTCATGGCGGCGCGTGCGCGGCGCGGTCGCGGCGAGACGCCGATCTTCGACACGATGCTGTCCTTCGCCGCCTCGGCGGAGGATCCCATCTCCGGCGGGCGCCATAAGGTCTTCGGCTCCAGGTCGCTCTGGGTGCCTCCGCAGACGAGCACGATCGCGAGCCATCTGCCGAAGGCCTTCGGCATGGCCTTCGTCATCGCGCGGCTCAAGCGACTCGCGCTGCCGTCGCCGATCCCCGACGACTCGATCGTCTATTGCTCCTTCGGCGATGCGTCGTCGAACCACGCCACGGGCCTCGCCGGGTTCAATGCCGCCGCATCCGCGGCGCTCCAGCGACAACCCTGCCCGGTGATCTTCGCGTGCGAGGACAACGGCATCGGCATCAGCACGAAGACGCCGCAGGGGGCCATCGAGCGTCGCTTCCGGGCGTGGCCGGGACTGACCTACTTCGGTGCGGACGGCCGCGACCTCGCCGAGAGCTGGGACGCCGCGCGCACGGCGATCGAGTTCTGCCGCCGCACGCGGCAGCCGGTCTTCTTCCATCTGCGCACGGTGCGCCTCATGGGGCACGCCGGTTCGGACGTCGAGACCGTCTACCGCAGCGAGGACGAGCTCGAACGCACGGAGTCGCAGGACCCCCTGATCGCGTTCGCGGAGCTCCTGCTCGGCACCGGCGCGATCGAACCGGCCGGACTGCGAGCGCTCTACGAGGATCAGCGCACGCGCATCGCGCGCGCCGGCGCCGAGGCTTCGCGGCGCCGCAAGATCACGAGCGCCGCCCAGGTCGGACAGCCCCTCGAGCTGCCGCGGCCCGAATCGCTGGCGCCGCGCATCGCACCGCGCGAGCGCCGGCTGGAACTCTTCGGCGGCAAGCTCCCCGAGGACGACCCACGCCCGCGCCACCTCGCGTTCCGCATCTCGCAGGCCCTGAAAGACCTCCTCGCCGCGCATCCCGAGGCCTTCCTCTTCGGCGAGGACGTCGCGCGCAAGGGCGGCGTCTATCACGTGACGACGGGCCTGTTCGACGCGTTCGGTGCCGGTCGCGTCTTCAACACGATCCTCGACGAGACGACGATCCTCGGGCTCGCCCAGGCGTTCGGCACGCTCGGCTGCCTGCCCTTCCCCGAGATCCAATACCTCGCCTACGTGCACAACGCGCTCGACCAGATCCGCGGCGAGGCGGCGAGCCTGCAGTTCTTCAGCGAGGGTCGTTTCGCGAACCCGATGGTCGTGCGGATCGCGGGCTATGCGTACCAGAAGGGTTTCGGCGGCCACTTCCACAACGACAACAGCGTCGGCGCCCTGCTCGACATCCCCGGGTTGATCATCGCCTCGCCCGCCCGGGGTGACGACGCCGTGGGAATGCTCCGCACCTGTGCCGCGGCGGCGATCCAGGCCGGCAAGGTCTGCCTCTTCATCGAGCCGATCGCGCTCTACATGACGAAGGACCTCCACACGAAGGGCGACGGGCTCTGGGAATGCCGCTATCCGCCGCCGTCCGAGAGCGTGCCGCTCGGTGAGCCGCGCGCGTATGTCGCGGAGGGCGACGACGACCTGCTGATCGTGAGCTGGGCCAATGGTGCCTACATGAGCCTCCAGGCCCGCGAGAAGCTGGCGGGCCTGGGCATCCGTGCCCGGGTCCTCGACCTGCGCTGGCTCGCGCCGCTGCCGATCGCGGCGATCAAGCGGCACGCCCAGGCGACGGGCCGCGTGCTGGTGGTCGACGAGTGCCGTACGAGCGGCGGCGGGCCCTCCGCGGCGATCCTCGCCGCCCTTGCGGAAGACGAGGACTGCCGCGACGTCTCGGTCCGTCGCATCACGGGCATCGACTCCTATGTGCCGCTGGCCGAGGCCGCGAACCTCGTGCTCGTGCAGCCCGAGGACGTCATCCGTGCGGCCCAGGCCCTCTGCAGCGGGGTCCGAGCATGAGCGACCGCGATACCCGACCGATCGCCGTGCTGCTCTGCCCGGGACGCGGCAGCTACGGCAAGAACGAGCTCGGCTGCATCGGCCGTCTGCTCGCCGCCGATCCCGTGCGCAATGCCGCCCTGCGCGATGCGCTCGCCGAGGCCGATGCGATCCGCGCTCGTGACGGCCGCCCGACGCTGAGCGAGCTCGATGCGGCGCCCGCGTTCCGACCCGGCGTCCATCTCGACGGCAAGAACGCCGCCGAGCTCATCTACTTCGCGACGATGGCGCAGCTCGGCATCCTGCACGAGCGCTATCGCATCGTCGCCGTGCTCGGCAATTCGCTCGGCTGGTACACCGCGCTCGCGGCCGCCGGCGCCGTCGACCCGGCGGCGGGTGCCCTGCTCGTGCGGACCATGGCGCGGCTGCAGGACCTGGCCAAGGGCGGGCAGATCCTCACCACGGCCGTGGATGCCGCGTGGCGCAGCGATCCGGTGTCGGTCGCCGCGATCGATGCCGCGCTCCACGACGTCGCGGCGCGCGGCCCCGATCATTTCGTCGCCCGGAGCATCCGCCTCGGTGGCCACGAGGTCCTCGCCGGCACGGAGACCGGCGTCTCGGCGCTCCTCGCCGCATTGCCCAAGGTCAGCGGCGGCGAACGCGAGTTCCCCTTCCGCCTCGCCGGGCACGGCCCGTTCCATACGAGCCTCTGCACCGACGTCGCCGCCACCGCCCAGCACGAGCTCGCCGAGCTGCCCGTCACGATGCCCGGCGTGCACCTCATCGACGGCAAGGGCGACGTCCACAGTCCCTGGTCCGCCGATCCCGACGAGCTCCTGGACTACACCACCGGCGAGCAGGTCCTCTGCACCTTCGACTTCAGCGCCGCCGTCCGCACCGCGCTTCGCGAGTTCAATCCCGACGTGCTGCTCTGCGCCGGCCCCGGCACGAGCCTCCGCGCCCCAGCCGGTCACATCGTGATCCGCGAGGGCTACCGCGGCATCGAGGACCGCGAGGCCCTCTTCGCCTCGGGCCTCGTCCGCGTGGATTGAGCGGCGTCGACGGCCCGCGGCGCCTCGCCCCAAACCGCCCCGCTGACGCCCATCGATCGGCCTCGTGAGGCGAGTCTATCGCCTCTTCTGAAGGAGCTGAGGCTGTGGCAGTGTCATGCCACCGCAGCAGTCGTGGATGGTTGCGATCAGGGGCGCCCCGGAGTGGACGCCCATGGCACGATGGCTGATGAGCCGAATCTGGTTGTGGACGTCATCCTTGGGCGCGTTGCCGATGCGGTGCTCGACGAATGCACGAATGCCGACGAGGTGATCTCGAAGCGTGCGGCCCAATCGGACGGAGGTTCCGGGCGCGAGCGCGAGGCCGCCTCGATCCACCTGGAGATGTGGTCGCTGTCTCCAGCGCTGTGGTGGCGACGGCGGAAAGCGTCGAGCAGGTCCTCCTGGAGGAGATCGGCCCGTCCCCAGCGCTTGGTGGGACACGGGTTGGCCGGGGCCTCGACGTGCTGCTCGGGGAGTTTCTCGTGGCGGTGCAGGGTCGGCGAGCGGAGGTCATTGACCGTCTTCGCGACCACGGAGTCATCCAGGTGCAGCTCGCGGACGAGCCTGCGTCGGATCTCGTCGAGGGCCTCGTTGCCGAGCAGGGCCTGCGACGCGGCACGGCGCGATCGCGCCGCTCCGAGGTTCCGGCAGTGCCGTCCTCGAGTGGGCCGACGCGAGCTACAGCTTCTCCAGGAGAGGCAGGGGGAAGAGCCTGGCTACCCGACCCGGGCCATCGGGTCGTCAGTTGATGCGGATGACTGAGCTCGGCGACGAAATGCCGGTGAACGGGATCATCCCCGGCTGATTCGAGGTCACGAACGAGCAGTAGATCGGGAAGTTGGAACCGACGAGCACCGTCAGGTTCGGGATCAACAACACCGCGAATCCGTCGCCCGCTGCATTGAGCAACGCGAAGTCGTTGAGGAACATCGACGAGCGACACGGCCCGAAGAAGCAGTCGAAGAGCCAGTCGTTGTCGAGTGGGATGCGGCCCCAGGGAGTGAGGAACCCCGTGCTCGCGCCGCTCGCCGCCATCAGGAGATAACGCTCGTTGCCGTGACCCGGAGCGCGGAGCTGGAGCTGCACGAGTCCGCCGGGCGTGGCGTTGCCGGTCCAGCTCGTGGTGATCTCCGGCGTCACGCAGGCTCGGATGATCCAGCTCCCCCGGAAGTAGTTCGGGCAGAGCGGGACGCCGAAGCCGTTGTAGAGCACCGGGTCGACGGGCCCGTGACCGGTCGCGTCGAGCACGCTGATCCCAGGGCGGCAGGTCGGTGCCATGTCGACGCAGAAGTTGGCGGTGTAACCCAACGCACAAGAGCCACTCGCCGTGTTGAGCACCATGCGCCAACCGACGACGCACTGCCCCGAGGTGCAACGCACGGGGCTCGGCAGCGTGTAGGTGTTGATGCCGTGCGATTGGATCTGGAGGTTGCTGCCGAGATCGCTGAGGCGGAACACGCGCGGACCGAGCACCCAACGGCCACCGGCCGCCGCCGTGATGCCGTCGTAGATCTCGAGGTCCACGACCGCCTGCACCCCGTTCGTTCCCGCGGCCGCGCCGAACATCACCGCGACGGAATTCACGCTTGCAGGTCCACCGGTCTGGAACACCGACATCGCCGCCTCGCCGTCACAGAGGCCGGGAACGATGCCCACGGTCGTCGAACCCGAAGGCAGATCGGGGAGGATGTCGTTCTTGAGGAGGATGTTGCCGGCCCCGCAGTTCTGCGCAGGGGCAGCAGGAACGAGAATCGAGGTCAGGACGAGTGCGGCGAGAGTGATGCGCATGTCGGCGGCGGTTTCGAGGAGGTTACGGATGATAGCCCTGTGCCGTCGCCCGGGGTGCCGCGCCGGATCCGTCGCTTGGACGCCTTCGGTGCAGCCACGGTCGCGATGACTCTCTTCCAACCGGGTCTCCAGGAGTTCCTCGGGCGGGAGCTGCGCGCCAGGCAGGCCGAGGGCGATCGGCGGGGGAACTCGCGAACGCAAAGAGCTCGTCGCCCATGGCGAGATCGAGGTGCCCGGGCCATGGGCGCTTCGTGAACGCACCGGGAGATCGCTCCAGTCCGTATGGTAGAGGTGCGCGATCAGTTCGGCAGGCGGTCTGCGCCGTGCTTCGCATCGGGGCGAACTGCAGACGCGGCCGCGAAATGAACGCCTCTCCGCGCGGCGGCGTTCGGCCGCTGCTGGATCGCAATCGGCGCACTCGTCATCGCCGGCGGAGCCCGAGCGACCGACCGCCGGAGCGGGTCCAACTCCCGCGCGGACCGGATGCCGACGTGGCGTCTGTGATCGCAGGACCAGGAGCTCCGGGGCCGTCCCGCCCGGACCACCTCAATAGCCGAGCGTCATCCGCAACCCGTTCGAGGTGATCGCGCCGAGCGGCGTCAGTCCCGCGGCCGGAGCGAAGACGAACGATTGGGCCAACAGCTCGGCACCGACCAGCGTGGGGTCCAGCGGCACCGCGAGGATCGTGGTTCCCAATTGACCGACCATCGAGTTGAACGGCATCTGACCGACGACGTCGACGTAGAGTCGGCACGTCGGCATGCCGAGGGCAGTCAGATCGACGTCGGGGTTGCCGAAGCCGAAGAACGTGGCGCCGAACAGCGCGCCGGGCGGAACTTCCTCGGTGTAGAGGTAGCAATTGCTGCCCAGGCGAGGCGGTGAGCCGCCGTTCCACCCCGGGAGGATGTGCAACACGAGCGGCTCCGACTGCGCCACCGGCGTGGTGATGGAACCCGGCAGGAGCGCCGACAGATCGAGGCTGCCGCCGTCGAGCGAGAGGCCGCCCGGATGGAACCCGACGAGATGCCCATTGCCGAATGCACTGACGGACTGCCAGACGTAATCGACGTCTCCGGTCGCCAGGTCGAACTGGAACTGGAAGGTGCTCCCCGGTGCGCTTCCGAGCCAATCGAACACGCCGTCCCAGGTCACGTAGGCGATGCCACCCGACTGGTGGAACCAGACTCTCCCGCCGCCCGGAGCCGACGGATCGTAGTCGTGCCAACTCGCGAACACCGTGCGCGCCATGCTCAGGAACGTCACGGCCGCCGGCTCCTGGATCGACGTGTTGACCGTGCCGACCGAGACGAAGCCGTTGGCGTTCACGGTCAGCGACGACGTCGTGCCACCGGGCACCGGCATCGCCTGCGCGAGATTGACGTTCCGCTCCGAGTTCTCCAGCAAGCCCAGCTGCGTCGCAGTCGGCGGCGGCGGCACGTAGGCGGCATTGCCGATCGACGCGATGTAGCTCGTTCCTGCGTTGCTCAGGTGCATGCAGCTCCCGGCGAGGTCCATCGTCCCCGGGGCAAAGAGCTCGTAGAACGAGTTGGTGACGGCGCGGCAGCCGCTCCCGAAGGTTCGATGGCTCGCCAGGCAGACGGCCGAGGTCCAGAGGTAGTCGCTGCCACTCGGCGTGAAGGTGAGCACGCGGCCGGCGAGATCGAACGGGCGCGTGAGGGTGTCGAACGATTCGAAGAGCGTGCTCCCGGAGCTGGCGCCGGCGCTCGAGAGGTCCGACGCGACGGGGATCGGCGCCCCGTTCCCCGGCGAGAAGCCGACCAGCGCTTCCCCGGGTGTGCGCACCAGCGTCTCGCCATGGTAGGCGAAGCGGATCTCCCCATTACTGAACAGCTGCACCTGCAGATCGAAGGGCGTGTTGTCGCCGTATTCCTTGACGTTGTCCCAGGTGATGGTGCACGTCGTCGCTGTTCCATTGCGATACACGAACGAGCCCTGCGCCGCGATGACGGACAGGTCGTGGAACAGCGGACAGATCTTCGGTGAGCCGGTCACGAGCCGGGCCGGCGTCCCGTCGCAGCATTGCGAGGGTCCCGGCGCGGGGACGCCGTTGGTGGACAGGTAGAGGAACCCGTTGGTGCAGACGTGAAAGTGCGTGTAGCTCGCACCGGCGAAGGGAAACGCGAAGCCGATCGGCTGCATCGGCAGCACGACGTCATCCCCGGAGCCGAGGTTGGTGCCGTAGGGAGTCAAGAAGCACGGCGACTGGACGGCGGCGCTGCCGGCCAGAGCGAGGACCAGGGCGATGGCGATCACGAGGCGCATGCCGGCAGGATATGCACGACCCAGCGCGGTTTCGCCACTCCGTCGGCACTGCTCACGCGGGCACCCGCGATGCCCGGTTCGATGTCCGCCCGTTGCTGCTGACCGCAGGACTCCGTGCCACTCGACGCGACGCACGTCCGGCGCCCACGGCACCGATCGTTCGTCGACTTCCGTCCCGACGAGTCCCCAGCGCGCGCTCCCTCAACGTGCCGGCATGGCGCGGCGATGGGCGGCGGCCCGGCGCATCTCGCGCTCCAGGTTCGGTCAGGAACGCCCCCCGGTCCTGGACGGCCGGTAGCGCCCCTCGACGAATTGGCCGCTCTCGAGCGAAACACGCACGGCTCAGCGCGTCTCGTGCAGATGCGAGCGGTCGCGGAGGCGGCAGCCCGCACCGGGGTTGGCGATGTCGGGAACCGCTGCCAAGGCGTAAGCCGGATCCAATGCGAAGACGCGCACGCCGGGGCTGTCGATCGGTGTCGGTCCGTTCGCCAGCCGGCGCGAGCGGTTCGCTGTCGTCGTATGGCGGCCACGCTGGTCCTTCTCACGCACGCGGGCCGCGGGGTGCATTGTCCCGGGATCCAGGCGATCGAGTCTTGTCGACCTGCCGACGCCGCTGTGATCGACGAACACGCTGCGACGCGTGGCAATCGATGCGGTCCATCCCCCGACGCCGGCTCCGGAGTTCGCCGACGTGAGCAGCACGGGCAGATCCTGCTTCCGGTATGGCGCCGTCGCTCGATCGCGATCGGCGGCGTCGTGCTCGAGGTCCGTCCCGTTCGCGCCGGCGCCGAGTGACGCCCCGCGGTCCGCATCGCGAGCGGGAAACGCCTTCCGCACGCAAGCCCGGATGAAGACGAGTGAGTCGGCGACCGATCCGGTGTTCGTGCTGCATCGGCGAGCGCGCGCCGTCGGACGGGTGTTCGGGCCCGACGGCCGGCCTCTTGCCGTTTCCGAGCTCCACCTCGGCTTCGACCCGCACGCGTTCCATCGCCTCGACGCGATCCCGCGTGATGCCCACGATCGGTGCGACACCAACGCGTCGGTGGCCCAACGCGAGAGGCAGTCCCACTCGCCTCGTCCGGGCTCGACTCCCGCTTCCCGAAGCGTGCCCAATGAGAAACTCCGTCCTCGCCGCCGCGCTCGTGCTCGGCGCGCCGGCGCTCGCCCAATTCGAGGCGATCGATCCCACGTACCGGAACCTCCGCGGGTTCAACTACATCGCGACCTACAGCGACATCGACACGGCGCTCGGCAGCGCCGACCATCCCCTGGCCGACGTCGCGTCGGCACCGTCGATGTGGTTCGGCTTCGATCCGACGGGGCCCTCCGGGGCCGAGGTGCAGGCCCAGCTCCAGCGCATCAAGGACATCGGCGCGAACTCGATCCGCGTCTGGCTCTCATACCACTACTACCACTTCGCGCCGCAGCAGATGAAGACGAAGTTCGGGGCCTTCCTGGACATGTGCGACGCCATCGGCCTCCACGTCATGCCGATCCTCTGGGACAACGACTTCGTGGAGCCGGATTACAGCTCCCTCGAAGGCGCGGATTACCACAACTTCGCGAAGTGGGTCAGGAGCCCCGGACAGAGCGTCATCCAGAACCTCCAGGGCGCGCTCGATGCCACGATGACGGCCTACGTCCAGGACATGGTCGGCACGGGCAAGGTGCATCCCTCGCTCCTCATCTGGAACGTGATGAACGAGCCGCAGTTCGAGCACCTCACGACCGGCGGCACCAACGGGCAACACACGTTCGTCCTCAATACTCTCGCGCTGATCAAGGGCCTGGACGCCTCGGCCAAGACCTGCGTCTCCCCGCCGATCTGGATCATGGGCGGGCCCGATGCACCCCTCTACGAGATCGTCGCCAATAGCCCACACCTCGATGCCCTCGGCACACACTTCTACGGCCAGCTCAGGGCCGACGTGGAAGGCGTGTGCCTGAACGCAAGCAAGGCCTCCGTCGGCTACAAGCCCGTGATCGTCACGGAGTGCGGCTATGTCGGCTACGGCGCGACCTACGATTCGATCCTCAACCTCGTACGTGGGGTGCCGGCCACCTTCACCCATCACCCGAACAATCAAGCGGGAGTCGGCTTCTACCTCTTCGAGGCCTACGTCGGAAACGCAGCGATCGGCCCGGGGCACCCGTACCTCCTCCAGGAAGGCCTCCTCTACAACCCGGTGTTCGATCAGGCGGGCACCGGATTCACGCGTGACTACACGGCGACGAGCGCGGTCGGCGCACTGATCGCACTCGCCGCCACCCACGGTGTCACGGTCGCTCCACCGAACCTCACCCCCATGCCCACGGGCAACCCGGCGTATGTCCCCGGGCTCCCGATGCTCGATGGCTTCGATCGCCACGCGATCACGCTGCTGATGACAGGGCCACCGATGCCCATGAACAACGGCTTCGAGATGGCCTTCGTGGGGGAGCTGCTGAGCGGATTCTCGGTGCACTCCTTCTCGAGATTTCCGCTCTTCCTGACCGACGCCGCGAGCCTCATCAACCCCAGTGAGATCGAGGCGATGGGTGCGATCTACGTGAAGTTCCAGACCTGGATGCGGAACACACCCTTCACCTACGACCCCATTCTGCGGGACGATCTGTCGATGTGGTGGCAGATCGCCGCTCCCTACTGGCTCCAGCTCCATCCGCTCTATCCCTGAGCTCGGGGCCGATGCAGAGCAGCTCCTTCGCCGTGCGCGCGTAGAGACAGCCGTCCGCGAACGCGAGGCCGCCCATGGCGAAG
>JADLHO010000161.1 GCA_020848735.1 Planctomycetota bacterium
CGGTGTGGATGGCGGAGCAGCGCGAGCCGGTCGTGCGCAAGGTGGCGCTGAAGATCGTCAAGCTCGGCATGGACACGCGCGAGGTCGTCGTGCGGTTCGAGGCCGAACGCCAGGCGCTGGCGCTGATGGACCATCCGAACATCGCCAAGGTGCTCGACGGCGGCGCCACGGCGAATGGGCGGCCCTACTTCGTCATGGAGCTGGTGAAGGGCGTGCCGATCACCGACTACTGCGACCAGGCGAAGACCGGCCTGCGGCAGCGCTTGGAACTGTTCACCAAGGTCTGCGAGGCGATCCAGCACGCGCACCACAAGGGCGTCATCCATCGCGACATCAAACCGAGCAACGTGCTGGTGACGCTGCACGACGGCGTGCCGGTGCCGAAGGTCATCGACTTCGGCATCGCCAAGGCGACGAGCGCCGAGCTGACCAAGAAGACGCTGTTCACCCAGTACGCGCAGATCCTCGGCACGCCCGAGTACATGGCGCCCGAGCAGGCGGAGATGTCGGGCCTCGACATCGACACGCGCGCCGACGTCTATTCGCTCGGCGTGCTGCTCTACGAACTGCTGACCGGCACCAAGCCGTTCGACGTGAAGACGGCGCTGCGGGTCGGCTTCCAGGAGCTCCTGCGCACGATCCGCGAGGACGAGCCGCAGAAGCCGTCGACGCGCGTGTCGACGCGCGGTGCGGCCGCAGTGGTGTCGAGCCAGGAACACGCGAACGTGCGCGCCTGGAGCGAACGGCTGCGCGGCGACCTCGACTGGATCGTCATGAAGGCGCTCGAGAAGGATCGTTCGCGCCGCTACGACACGCCGAATGGGTTCGCCGAGGACGTCGCGCGCTTCCTGCGCGACGAAGCCGTGCTCGCCGCCCCGCCGAGTGCCGGCTACCGGCTGCGCAAGTTCGTGCATCGCCGTCGGCGCCTGGTCGCCGCGGTCGGGGTGTGCGTTCTGCTGCTGCTCGCCGGCGTCGTCGGCACCACCTGGGGAATGCTCGAGGCGCTCTTGGAACGCGATCGCACCGAGGTCGCCCGCGGCGAAGCCCTGGCCAACCTGCGGAAAGCGCAGACCGCCGAGGCCGAGGCGCTGCGAAGTGCGGCCGAGACGCAGGCCGTGGCCGAGTTCCAGGCGAAGCTGCTCGGCGATCTCGACGTGCCGACGATGGGCATCGGCCTGCGCGAGGCGCTGCTGGGTTCGGTCGCCGCGGGGCAGCGCGACGCGCTGGCGACGTCGCTGGCGGCGGTCAACTTCACCGACCTGGCGCTCGGTGCCCTCGACACCAACATCTTCCAGCGCTCGATCCGCACCGTCGAGTCGACGTTCGCCGGCCAGCCCAGCATGCAGGCTCGCCTGCTGCAGGTCGTCGGCGACACGATGCGGGGGCTCGGCCTCCTCGCGCAGGCGCGGGCGGTGTTGCTGCGCGCGCTCGAACTGGCGAAGCAGGCGTTCGGCGACGGCGATCCGCGCACGCTGGCGGTCACGGCGAGCTTGATGGAAGTGCACCGCGATACCGGCGAATTCGAGGCCGTCGAGCGTGGCGGCCGGCAGCTGCTCGAAGCACTCGAGCGGGTCCCGGACGCACGTGCCAGCGACTTCGCGCAGGCCCACGTGCTCCTTGGCAAGGCCCTCAGCAGCTCGGGCGAACTGGACGAAGCCGTCGTGCATCTGACCAAGGCGCGTGACCTCTTCGCCCAGGACGACGGCAGCGACGGTGTCGACGAGCTCTCCGTACGGCACAGCCTGATGGTGCTGACCGCTCGCCGCGGGCTGTACGCCGAAGCCGAGCGGCTGGCGCGCGAGCTGTTGGCGCAGCAGCGGCGGGTCCTGGGGGCGCAGCACGACTTGACCCTCAGCACGGCGAGTGTGCTCGGCTCCATCCTCAACGAAACCGCGAACCTGGCCGCGGCCGAACCGATCCTGCGCGAGGTGCTCGACGCGTTCCGTGGGCGCTTCGGTGATGCGCACCCGCGCACCTTGCACGCCAAGCAGACGCTGGCCACGAACCTGGAGCGTCAGGGGCGGCTCGACGAAGCCGAGCCGATGGTGCGCGAGGCGTATGCCGAACAGGTCCGCGTGTTGGGCGAGCGACACCCCGACACGCAGCTGTCCCTCGGCTCGTTGGGGGCGGTCCAGCTGCGGCGAGGCGACGCCATGGGCGCGGAACCCATCCTGGCCGCGGCGGTCGAGGGTTTACGCGCGGCGCTGGGCTTCGACCACGACGAGACGCTGACGGTGGCCGGTCAACTGGCCGGCGCGCTCCACCAGCTGCAACGATACGAGGAGTCGTTGCAGCTGAGCCAGGCGATCTTCGAGGCTCTGCAGCGGCTGCATGGACCAAAGCACCCTCACACGCTGAATGCCGCGAACAACTACGGGGCGGCCCTGTGGGGGCTCGGTCGCGCCGCCGAGGCGGTGCCGGTGTTCCGCGCATCGCTGCCGGCGCAGCGCGAGGTACTCGGGGCAACGCACCCGCAGACGTTGGTCACGCAATGCAACCTCGCGGTCAACCTGCGCCAGACCGGGGCGCTGGGTGAAGCGATCGAGCTGATGCAGCAGGCCGAGCCGCACTTCGACAGCGTGCCGGACCTGGCCGGCATGCACTTCGAGCTGCTCGACATGCTGGCCGAACGCGGCGACCGCGCGGCGGTGACGGCGCTGGCGCCGAAGCTGATCGCGAGCGCGCGCGCCATGCGGCCGGCCGACTCGGTGGAACTGGCGCAGGACCTCGCGCGCACGACGTCGGCGCTGGTGCGATGCGCGGCCTGGGCCGAAGCCGAGCCGCTGCTGCGCGAAGTGCTCGCCGTGCGCGAAGCGAAGATGCCCGGTGCCTGGCAGGTCGAGTTCACGCGGTCGCAGCTCGGTGCGGTGCAGCTCGGGCTCGGCCGCTTCGCCGACGCCGAAGCGCTGCTGGTCGCCGGCGCCGAAGGGATGCGGGCGCGGCAGGAGGCGATGCCCGAGGGCGTCCGTCACCGCGTGCGCGAGGTGGTGCAGCGCGTCGCCGAGTTCTACGCGCGCAACGACGTGCCGCTCGACGAGACCGTGCGCGCCGAGAAGGCGGCTCAATGGAAGGCACGGCTGGCGGAGCTGCCGCAGGCGCGCTGATCCGTGTGCGGGGCGGCTGGGAGGCGCTGGTCGCGCCGGTTCCCGCAACTGCTCCCATTCGGCATCCGGCGCGACGTCGCCAGCCGGCACCTGACGAGACGTAGAACGAAGGCCCTGCCCTTCGCGGCGGATCGCCGGGCCACCTCGACCTCGACCAACTGGGTGGGCGCCACCGCCGCCGCGCTCAACCCCGAACCCGTCGGCACCAGTCGCGCCGCCACTCGTACAGCGTTGCTGCGCTCACGCCGAGATGTCGGGCGAACTCCGTCACGTTCAACCCACTGCGCTCTTGGCGGGTAAAGGCTGCCGCGTACCGGCCGTCAGTCCCGCACGGCCCATCGGCCGCGCACCGCGATCGATCTTGGACATGCGGCAAGGATCGCGCTTCCACGACGGCGATCCATCGGCTGCCTGAGCGAGCGCCGGACGCATACGGCCGATCGGTCTCTGCGGGAAGACCGAGATGAGCCGCGGGCCGACGCTGTCCTGAACCACGGGATCCTGCGACGTCGGCGCAGCGGTCGGCGTCCCCGCATGCAGCTCCTGCCAGACGAAAGCCGGCGGAACGCGCGAATCGACCTGCGCCTCGATCGACGAACGCTCGGACAGCGCCCCATCCGGCGCGCTCGACGTCGATCGGGAGGTCCTGCGGCGCACGGATCCACACGAGCGCCTGCGCGGCATCGCGCAGCGGCGCCGGATGCGATGGCCAACGACGCCGAGCCGGTACTCGAGGACGTACACCAAGAGGCCGAGCGCGTTGAGCCAGCGTGCGTAGACCTCGCCCTCGTGCGACGCGATATGTCCGTAGCCCCTACGCGGCAGCACGAGCACTGCACCACCTTGCGCAACCTCGAACGGTTGCGAATACGTCGTGAGACGCGCGACGTCGGCGGGACGCAGGACGGCATCCTCCGCGACATCCGGTTCGCGCATGAGCGCGGCCGGCGACGGCGCCGTCGGCAAGATCGGTCGATCGTGCAAAGCCGGATGCAGAACGAGAGCAAGGAGGCATGAGGCGATCGCGGACCCAGCACCATGGACCCAGCCCGCCGTCGACGTGGAGCTTCTGCCCTCGGCGACGTCCTCGGTCCGCGAAGTCCAATGCCGAACGCAACCGATCGAGGTCTGCCGCGGCGTCGCGTGTGACGCCGCGCGCGGCGCCCGCGGGAAACGTCGGTGGGCCGTCGAGCGCACCCGTGAAACGTCTCGAGGCGATGAGCTCCGCGAGCGACGCCGAGTCCGGTTCCGCGTTGAAGTCGCCGGCGAGCAGGGTCGGCGATGCGGGCCCGAACGCGAGGTTCTGACGCATCTGCAGCAGGTTGTTGTCGAGATCGAAGGAGTCGGTGTGCAGCGAGCCGAGCAGGATCGCCTCGCCGGCGATGCACGCGCGTGCGAACAACACGCGGCGATTGTTGCGGGTGATCCAGAACGGCTGACGTCCCACGAGATCGGGATTCGCGACGGGTTCGAGCGCGTCCCTGCCGAGGATCGCATTGCCGCCGACGATGCGGAGGAATGGCAGGCCGAAGTTGAAGTTCTCGCCGAACACCCAGTGCGCGAGCCCCGTCTCGCGTGCGAGGAAGCGCAGCTGGTCCACGTCGCAGAGCGTGCACTCGGTCACGATCTCCGACAGGAACACGAAGTCGGGGTCTTCCTCGCGGATCACCGCTGCCATCCGTCGCAGCCGTTCCTCGATCCCGACGACGCTCGCGAAGGACAGTCCGCCCCGGTGCACGAAGCACTTCGCGAGATTCCACGCGAGCACGCGGACTCGCGAGCCATCGCGTGGCGTGGACCCAGCGACCGCCGGTGTTTCGGTCCCTGCGATCGGCGTCGTCCCCTGAGCCAAGACGAGGCCGTTCCAGGCGAACAACGCAGCGAGCGCAATCATCACGAGGACCACCGTGATCGACCCGCGTCGCAGGCTGCGACGCAGAAGGGATCGGCCGCCCGCCGGCGACTTCGCGTTGCGCACCATCGAGCGGAATCGTGCTCGGGACGCAGCGGAGCTGCCACTCCCGAAGCTCGCCGTCGCGGTCTGGCTCGCGGACTCCCGAGACCGGGCACCCGCCATCAGCCGCATCCTGTGGTCCAAAGAGCTCACTCGGACCGCAACCCATGAACACGCAGAGCTTCCTCCATGCCCTCTCGCTCGCGTGCGGCACGCTCTCCTTCTCCATGCCGCTCCTGGCGCAGAAGGACGGTCCGGGGGAGGGGATCGGAACTTCCGGTGTCACGTCACCAGGTGCCCTCGCGGACGCGGCACCGGCGCCGTCATCACCACGTGCGTCGTGCCGTCCTTCCACCGCCGCTTCGCCTCATACGCAACCCGCCGGTGCGGGCCGAGGACGCAGGTGAGGTGGCGGTTCATCGGCGGGAATCGTCGGGACGGAGCGCGTGTTCCAACGCAGGCATCACCGGGGAGAAGTCCACGTCCGTGCCGGTGAACTTCCCGATGATGACGGCGAGAGTCCTGCGTCCCCACTTCAGCGTGCGCTTCTTGTACTTGCCATCGGTGAAGTTCGGCGCGGGGATGTCCTCGATGAATCGCTCCATGGCGGCACGCGTCGGACGCGCGAGTCGCTTCTGCTCGTCCGATGTGAGCGTGGCGCCTTCGAGGAATCTCAGCGCAGAGCCCATCGCGTTGGAGTTCCCGCTGCTGGTCTCCAGGATCGTCGCCAACCGCGTCGCCAGATCCGGCAGCTCGCGCAGCCGGGCAGTGGCGGCTTCCCACGTCTTGCGGTCGCGATACCGGTTGGCCAGATCGAGCAACTGCAGGAACCCATCTTCGCTTCGAGGATCGAGTGACCCGATCTTGGCGAGGTGCTCTGCCGAGTGATCCCGGGCGGTCAGGATGTGGCGCACGATCTCGCGCACGCCGAAGCCGGTTCTGACAAGCCGCGACCCGACGAAGGCCACGCAGATGACGAGGCTCAACGTGGCAAGAACCGTCCACGACCAGCGCAGCCATTGAACGGGGAATCCCGGCGCGAGTGCTTGATTCAGGCTCGAGACCACGAGCAGTCCGGTGGCGAAGGGAACGAGATGGATTCCCGGCGTGTAGATCACCCGCGGCGTGAATCCGGGCCGGATGTACAGCGCGATGAACACGAACGTCAGCGTCGCCAGCGCGACGCTCGCGCCGACGGCAAACGCGTAGAGCAGAGGACGGCCGACGCGCAACGAGTCGAATCCGCCGCTCGCGGTCATGCAGAGCAGCGCGACCAGCAACAGCAGCCACACCGGAATCAACGCGCCGAGCACGGGCATCGTCCAGCGGTTGTCGCTGGGATGGCGGCTGGCGAAGTTCCGCAACCGACGTTGCAGCGGGAAGAGGAACACGAGCGCAGCGAGTCCGACGCAGGTGTTGCCGGTGATCTGGAGGAGCGGTGAGGAATTCATGGCTGCGGAACGCCGCGCCACGCGGCGAGCCGGTGGCATTCGAACCATGCGCCAGGATACGCGACGGCGAACCAGTGCCGCGCTTCGCCTGCGCCAGAAACTGGCGCATCAGGTACGCGTGTGGGTAGCTGAGACGCGCGTGGGATGGAGGTCGTCGTCTCCGAGATGGAGCAGGATTGCACTGCTGAAGCGTTCGCGGCTGCGGAAGCCACAAGCGACCCGCCGGATCCGCTGCACCTTGGAGTCGACGGACTCGCCCGCGGCGTTGGTGACGCCGAGGGCCATCGCGTCGACGATGCCCCCCAGATGATCGCGGATCGTGCGAGCGACCTCCTCCATCGCTTCGGTGAAGCTGCGCATCGCTTCGGCGACCCAGGCACGCCGGGCCTCTTCCCCGTGACCGCGTTGCCCGGATCTCCAGATGCACATGGCGGTCTCCTTCATCGACCGGGCGCGGCCGGTCTTCGGGTTCATCCGATGGAGCGCCTCGAGGGCGCCGGCCTGCTCGGGCTCGCGGTTGTCGGGTTTGGTCAGCCTGCGGTATCGCGACCCCCTCGAGACGACGCTGTCCTCTCCCGGCAGCGCCGGGTGCCCGGTGCGACGAACGGAGTCCGAGGCGTTCCCGAGGCGCTGAGCGGCGTGGAGATCGTCGAACGCGATCCTGCGATCCGCGTCCGGAGTGCGATCGCGGACGGCCTTGGTGAATGCGCCCCACCTGTCCATCGCGACGACCTCGATGGCCGCCACATGGCTCGGTGTGAGCGCGCAGAGGAAAGGCTCCGCGTTCACCCCAGCAAGACTGCGCGTCAACCGACGATCGCGCCCTTCGTCGCCCGCGGCCAGAGCCGCTGCGCCGCCAGCTTCGCCCCCTCACGACGGTCCGCTCCTTCGCCGCGACTCCAGCGCAGCGCCTTCGCCCTCCTCATTCTCGCCACCCCTCGCCAGTCTCCCCCGGCGGTGACCGCGCCGCCGCGGTGCGGAGACACCAGCATCTCGACATCGAACGTGCGAAGCACGTCGCCGAGTCCGCTCCTGCTCGTGCCCCCGCAGGAGACCGCTGGATCACGGCCTTGGCAATGCCCGCCGCAGCAGCTCCGCCCGCGGATTTCGCCTCGCGCCACCCCGTCGTCGCTTCGGCTCATACGCAACCCGCCCGTCCGGCAGCAGCGACAAAGGTGACGCCGCGATCGCTGGACGACCCGCATACCGGCACAGGTGTTCCAGCCGGCGCCGGTCTCCTTCCTCCACCCGGACCCCGGCGTGCAGCGAGAACCCATCCACCTCTGCGCACAGCGGACCCTTCACGAACGCCTCCGCCCGCGTGCCGCGACGAACCCGCACATCACCCTCACCGGCGCGTACGCCGAGCACCTGCGACCCACGACCGCACCCGACGCGAGCGCCAGCAGCGGAACACCTGATCCGTTCCATCGCTCGCCCACCCGCCCCAGCGAACGGTCGTCGGTCCTCCTCGATGGCCGCATTGCCCTAACGATCAAGAAGCGCTGGCGCAACCGCGTCGTTCCACCGCGGCCTTCATCGCCACGAGCGGAACGCGCCGTAGATGCTCCGACCGTGCCGCTGCCGCGCTGCGTACACCAACCCGCCGATCCTCGCGCCGCAGCCAACCTCGTGTCCACGTGCACCTCTCGCGTGGCAACGAGACACGACCCGAATCGGGATCGCGAGAGTCAGCGCAGAACCTCGCGGACCACGTTGCTCAGGAAACCCGACCCCTCGGGATCCGCAACGACGAACTGCGCCCAGATCTCCACACCAAAGAGACTGGGGTTCGCCGGGATGTCGATCGTCAGGAGGACACGGCCTTCCGGCGCGGGGATCACCACCGCGGGCAAGGGAAAGAACGTCCCAGGATCGACCCGGACGAAACCGAGTCCCGGCAGCCGAACTTGAATGGGCGATGTCGACAACCCGCCAACGGCAAGCTTCGGCTGCGTTGCAGTGCCGGGCCTCGCGGTCAGCAACAACGGCCAATCGTCGCCGAGTCGAGCGAGGTATGGGGCTCTCAAGCCTCGCCAGGAGTTTCGGAACGCGACCGTCTCACGAGCTCCATCGAGTTCGAAGAGGTCGACATCGCCGTCTCCATCGAAGTCCACGAAGCGCGATGAGACATCCCGGCGTGGCACGTCGCCTCCGAACTCGCGCCAGTCCATGCGACCCGTGCCATCGTTGAAGAACGCCCCCATGCGCTGGCTCTGGCCGCTCGTGAAATAGGGGCCGGGCAAGTCGGGATCCCCGTCGCCATCGACGTCGACGAAACTCTCGTATCCGGGAAGACGAGCGATGCTCGGGTTGGCTTGCGCCACCGCGGTGAGTCGCCCACTACCGTCGTTGATCAGCATCGAGAACGAATGGCCGAAGCTGAACGAGTCCTGATCCCCGTCACCATCGACATCGGCGAAGGCAAGCGACCAGTGGATCGTGCCGGACGGGTACCACGTTGCGGTCACATCGGTGAAAGTGCCGTTCCCATCGTTTCGCAACACGCCACCACCAATGCTGACCCACGCGATGTCCGAGTCACCATCTCCGTCCAGGTCGACCAGCGTCATGCGACCGGCAACGGCGGGCAGGATCGGTCCCGACACGAAGCTGAAGCCGGGACGGCCGAGAAACGTCACCAATCGATGGCTCTCCTGGCTGACGATATCCGCGGTCCCGTCGCCATCGAAGTCACCGAGGTGCAGAGCGTTGCTCGCCGTCGCCGCATTCGAGAATGCCGCGGCACTCGCGTCCGAAAACGACCGACCGCCCTCGTTGCGGAGCGCGACGAGCCGAGTGCCGTCACTGGCAATCACGTCGGGGTCGCCATCGCCATCGAAGTCACCCACGAGAGGCTTCCGGAGGGCGAGGTGCGACGGCAGGTTCAGGTCGGGGATCCATCCCGGCACCTCGACGAATCTCAAGCCGAACGAGTTGATCCCGACTCTCGATCGAACTCCGAGCACGATGACGTCCGGATCACCGTCCAGGTCCAAGTCCGCGAACGCCGAATCGTTCCAGTCCCCAGCGAGCCCCTCGCCGCCGATCGCGAAGGCTCCGCGATCGAAACCCGGCGCAGCGCCGTCGAGATACGCGCCGCTCGCATCCTGGAAGAAGATCCGGACTCCTGACGTGGTTCGCGTGGCTTCCGGCAGACAGGCCACGTCGATGCGACCGTCACCATCGACATCGACAACACGCACGGCCATGTTGGACGTCCGGCCGGAGGCGGGGAAGGCGTTGGGCGACAACGAGAAGCGGCCGGACCCGTCGTTGGTGAGCGGTTGCAGTGAGGTCGTCAGCACCAGGTCGACGTCGCCGTCCGAATCGAGGTCGCCGACAGCGAACTCGTCGGTGATGGGAACGCCGGCGGGAACAGCACGCGCCGTGTCGTCCACGAAGCGAAGCCCACCGGTGTTGATCAGGACTCTGAGCCGTCCAGCCACCACGAGCACGAGGTCGAGATCCGCATCGGAATCGACGTCGACGGGTGACACGAACCAGATCGAGGCGATGCCGGGAAGGACTGCGCTTCGCGTGAAGTTCGCACGGCCATCGTTGACGTGGATGACGACACCCGCACCGCCGACGTCCGCGAGATCCAGATCACCGTCGCCATCGAAGTCCCCTCCGACGACCCAACCCGCAATGGTCAACGGGTTCGAGCTCGCGGCGAAGGTGCCTGCACCGTCGTTCTGCCACATCGTCGTGAGGTTCTGACCGGGGAACATCAGGTCGAGGTCACTGTCCCCGTCGAAGTCGCCGACGATCGGGTATAGGTGCGGAGGGTGCGGAACATCGCCGCGCAGCTGAAAAACGCGCCCCGCCGCCTCCATCCAGACATACAAGGCACCGCCACCGGCCCCTCGGATGATCCCGATGAGGTCGAGCCGTCCATCGCCGTTCAGGTCCGCCGGGATGCCCACGCTGGGGATCGTGAACCAGCCGGCGAGAGGAGTGGAGGACGGCAGGAATCGACCTCCGCCGACACCGAACATCACGTGGACTCCGGCGACGAGATCTTTGACCCCATCTCCATCGAAGTCCGCAATCTCGAGTGTCTCCCCCAGGGGTGCCAAGTGAACCACGTGCAGTTTCCGGTCGACCTCGCCCTGCGAGGACAACGAAGTGGCGAGCAGCGAAATCCAGCACAAGACGATCAGCGGTCGCATCGCAAACTCCTCGGGCCGGGGCCGGCCGACGATCCAGCCGAGTCGGCGATCATAGGGAACGGGCGAGAACCGGTCGATCACCTGGAGGGATTGCGCAGCGTTCGTGGCGAGGTGCTCGAACGCCGCCGAAGTCCGGCATTCGATCGACGGCACGCAACGCGCGGGTGACGTTGAACGTCAAGACCAAGAGCGCCCCCTGCGTGACGGCGAAGGTCGCTGATGGGAACGCCGGCCCACATGCCGCCGGAGCAGATGCGCGGCGACGTCGGGGGGATGGGCGAGCGCATCAATGTGTTTGCGCTCGGGGCGATCCTGTGTGGGATCCTGACTGGGACAGAGACTCGTGCCCTCGGCGATGGCGACGTTCCGCGTCGGCAGCTTTCTGGCCTCACTCGCGCCGTCGGCGGGTGGCGCCGCGCAGCTCCCGCCGATCACGCGCCGAACGAATCTCGACGCGTCGTCGCCCGCCGACAACGTTCGCAGGGCGAGAACCCAGACGCTCTGCCCGACTCCACCGCCTCGCGCGGCCGCTCCCGGACCCCGCGCAGGCCACCGAATGCCACCGCCTCGCCCCCAAGGGCCGGCGGAAGCAACGTGGTCTCACCAGTCCGCACGAGAGGATCGGAGTCCGGCTCGCCCTCGAAACGATTGCCGCGCGCGGGCGTTCACCCGGTGTTCCGGCCGTGATGGCCGGCGCCGCGCGAGGAATCGGACATGGCACAGTCCCGCTATTCGTCTGCCCGGTTCTCGACCAGGATCGCGATCCTCGTCGCCCTGGCCGCTCCGGCCAGCGCCCAGCTCGAGTGGACCCGCTTCGAGCCGTCGGCGATGCCCGCCCGGCGAGAGATGGCGTCTGCCTACGACGCCGTGCGCCAGCAAGTGCTCTGCTTCGGCGGTCGCAGCGCCACCGGAGCCCTGCTCGCGGACACCTGGGTCTGGGACGGTCTCCTCTGGAGCCTCCGCAACAGCGGTTCCTCGCCCACTGCGCGACGTGATCACGCGATGGCGTACGACCCGAACCGTGGGTACTGCGTGCTCTTCGGCGGGCGCAACGATACGGGGACCCTCGGTGACACCTGGCTCTGGGACGGCACCACGTGGACCCAACGGAGTCCATCGACCGCGCCGCTCGCGCGCGCGAGCCACGCGATGGCGTTCGACGCCCAGAGCGGCGAAATCGTCCTGTTCGGCGGCGAGCGCACGGGCAGCGGTTCGAGCGACGACGAGACCTGGACCTGGAACGGCGATCGTTGGGTCCAGCGCACACCCGCCTCGCGGCCCTCGGCACGCCATGCACATGCCATGGCGGGCGACGTGGATCGGCACCGGGTCGTGCTCTTCGGGGGCCGCGCGAACTCCGGCTTCGCCTTGGCGGACACCTGGGAATGGAACGGCAGCGATTGGCTGCTGCGCGCACCGGCGGGTTCACCGCGGGATCGCTACGACCACGTCATGACCTACGATGCGGCGCGTCGACGCACGCTGCTCTGCGGCGGCGGCTACGGGAACGCCGAGAGGCTCGCCGATGTCTGGAGCTGGAACGGCAGCTCCTGGCAGCAGCTCTCCACCGCCGCTCCGCCGGGTGGTCGCTGGAATGCGGGCTTCGCCTTCGATGCCGCGCGCGCCCGCAGCGTGTTGTTCGGCGGCTGGGATGGCACGAGCGCCGCTCCCGACACCTGGCTCTGGGACGGCGTGGCGTGGACGCTCGCGGCTTCGACGCGCCGACCGCCGGTGCGCGTCTATGGCGCCCTCGCGTTCGATCCGTCGCGGGCGCTCCTCGTCCTCTTCGGCGGCGACGGCGGCACGGCGACGCTCGGCGACACCTGGGAATGGAATGGCCTGGCCTGGGCCGAGCGCGCTCCCACCAACGCGCCGAGCACCCGCTATGGCGTCGTCGGCGCGTTCGACGCGGCCCGCGGTGAGTTCGTCGTGTTCGGCGGTCGCAACTTCGCCACTCCGCTCGCCGACACCTGGATCTGGAATGGCGCGAGCTGGACGCAGCGAACGCCCGGCAGCAGTCCGCCCGCGCGCCAATACCACGCGATGGCGTACGACAGCGCACGGCAGCGCATCGTGCTCTTCGGCGGAACGACCGGCTGCACCGGCTGTGAATTCTCGGACACCTGGGAGTGGGACGGCCTGACCTGGACCCAGCAGCATCCGACGCATGTGCCGCCGCCGCGCTCGTCGCACGCGCTTGCCTTCGACGCGCTCCGCGGGCGGACGGTGCTCTTCGGCGGGCGATACTCCACTTCCCTGCTTCGCAGCGACACCTGGGAATGGGACGGCAACGACTGGCTCGCCGCGAGCCCCTCCGCGGCACCGAGTGCACGCTCCGGGCACACGATGGCCTATCAGCCCTCGCGCGGGCGAGTCGTCCTGGTCGGTGGCTGGATCGGCTCGGGCGTCGACCCGACCACCTGGGAATGGGATGGAGCGGTCTGGCTGCGACGCTCGCCGTCGGGATGGATCGTCGCCCGCAATGGCGGAATGAGCGCGTACGACCCGATCGCCGATCGCGTGCTGCTCTACGGCGGCGGCAATGGCACGACCCTCTACACGGACCTGTTCCGCTACTCGAGCGCGGCGCTGCCGGCGGTCTCGGCCTTCGGCGCTGCCTGCACCGGCAGCGGCGGCACCCCCACGCTCCGCGCCGACACCGGTCAACTGCCGCTGCTCGCGAGCCCGTTCACGACCGTGGTGACCGATCTGCCCGCCGGCACCCCGCCTGCGGCGATCCTGATCGGGTTCTCGAAGGATTGGTTCTCCGGCTTCCCGCTCCCCATCGAGCTCGGCCCGCTCGGCATGCCCGGTTGCTGGCTCCTCCAGAGCGCGGACATCAGCCTGACGCTGGGCGCTGTCGGCGGCACGGCGAGGTTCACCCTGCCGATCTGCGACTGCCCCGCGCTCCTGGGCGCCGCGCTCTTCCAACAGGCCGCCATTGTCGACGCGTCCGCCAACCCCTTCGGTCTGACCCTCTCGAATGCGCTCGAGCTCCGCATCGGTTCGTAGCTCCGATCGCACGAGGCCGACGCGGCGATCGCGCCCTCAGCGATCGCCCGACCCGCCGGCCTCGACCGCGCCGGTGAGCAATGCGAGCTCCCGCAACGCCATCCTCACGACGGGATGCCCCTCGCCGAGCGCGCCGCGCAGCAGCGGCAGGACCTCGTCGAGCTCGCGCTTCGCGTCCTCGCGCCGGCCGAGCTGTCGCAGACAGCTCGCGCGCAGCATGCGGAAGGTGGCGGTGTCGTGGTGCGTGGCGCCGAGTTCGCGCGCGGCGACCGCGATGCCCGCGTCGTAGCCCGCGAGCGCCTCGGCGAAGGCGCCGCGGCGACAGCGGATCGTCGCGAGATTGGCGTGGCCATTCGCGAGGTCGAAGGCGTCGGGCGCTGCCGAGTCGGCGAGGATGCGCACGAGTTCGCTCTGCGTCGCCTCGGCCGCGGCGAGATCGCCCGCGAGACCCTGCGCCACCGCGAGGTTGTTGCGCGTGCCGAGCGTGTCGCGATGGGCGGCGCCCATCCGCTGCGTCCGCAGCGCGAGCACGCGTTCGAACAAGGGCACCGCCTCCGCCGGCCGACCGCGGTCCTGCACGAGCTTGGCGAGGTGCTCGCTCACCGTCAGCGCACGGGGATGGGACTCGCCGAAGCGCGCCAGCACGCGCGCGCGCAGGTCGATCAGCAGCGGCTCGGCCTCGTCGAGGCGATCGAGACGCGCGAGGTAGTAGCAGAGATCGCCGATCGCCAGCCAGGTGTCGGAGTGGTCCTCGCCGAGCGCGGCCCGCAGTCCCGCCACCGCGCTCCGCTGTTGCTCGAGCGCCGCCGCCGGCCGGCCGGCCATCGACTCGAGCGCAGCGAGTTCGCCGTCGAGCCGCGCCCGGAAGGCGGCATCGAGCGCGCCCGGCGGCGCGGCGCGGAGCGTCTCCCAACGCGCGCGTGCGGCATCGAGCTGGCGCCGCGCCCGCAGGCTCTGCGCCAGGACGTGCTCCGCCTCGACGCTCGACGCATGCCAGGGCCCGAGCGCCGCGCGCGCATCCGCGCAGAGCGCCTCGGCCTCGGCATCGAGATCGGCCGTGCGCTCGCGGAGGAAGCGCAGTCGGAGCGATTGCAGGCGCGCCGCGAGAGTCTCCGGATCGCGGTCCCCGAGTCGGACGCGCAGGTCCGCGAGAAGGCGATCGCACTCCGCCGCGGCCTCGCTCCAACGCCCGAGCTTCTCGTAGACCCTGGCCAGCGCCGCGCGCAGCATCGACCGCGAACGCGGGTCGTTCGCGAACGCCGCGTCGAGCCCGGGCGCCGTGCGCGCGATCACGTCGATCAGGCGCGCGTCTTCGCCCTCGGCGTCGGGATCGACGCTCTCGACCATGGCCACGACCCAGTCGAGTGCCCGGGTGAGTCGCGCCGCCTCCTCGGCCTGACGCTGACCGGCATCGCGCGCGGTGCGCAGCGCCAGGAGGCTGACGGCGAGCGCCAGCGCGAGCACGACGACCATGACGACGCTCGCGATCACCGCCCGTCGCCACTTCTGCAGACGCCGTCCGAACTGGTACCAGGCGCTGTCCGCGCGCGCGTCGATCGGCTCTCCGGCGAGGAAGCGGCGCAGGTCGCGCGCGAGCTCCGGTGCGCCCTGGTAACGCCGCGCCGGCTCGGCCGACATCGCCTTGGCGACGATCGCGCAAAGGTCCGCCGGCAACTCGGGGACCACCGCGGCCAGCGTCCGCGTCGGCGGATCCGCGAGGACGTCGAGCGCCGCGCGGAGATCGCGCGGCAGTTCGAAGGGACGTTGGCCGGCCAGCAGCTCGAACGACATCACGCCGAGCGAGAAGACGTCGGATCGCAGGTCGGCGGTCTCGCCGCGCGCCTGTTCCGGGCTGGCATAGGCGAGCGTTCCGGCGAAGCCGCCGTCCAGACTCGCGGAGCCGTGGTCGAACGGGCTGCCGGCGCAGACGCGTGCGAGACCGAAGTCCAGCACGCGCGGGCGTCCGTCCTTGCCGACCATCACATTGCCGGGCTTGAGATCGCGGTGGATCACGCCGTGGAGATGGGCGTGCGCGACGGCGTCGACGATCGCGAGGAAGAGCTCGACGAGCGGCTTCAGCGCCGCGCGCGCATGGGTCTCGCGCCAGGCCCGCACCGCGTCCGCGTGGTCGAGCGCCACGCCGTCGACGTATTCCATCACGAGGAAGGGCCGACCGTCGTCGCTCATGCCGCCGTCGAAGAGCGTCACGATCGAGGGATGACGCAATGCGGCGATCAGCTCGACCTCGCGGAGGAAGCGGCGACGCGCCGGCGCCGCGTGCCCAGGACGATCGTGGAAGACCTTGATCGCGACGACCCGTCCGGTCGATCGTTGCAGCGCGCGGTAGACCAACGCCTGGCCGCCGCGCGCGATCTCCCGCAGGTCCTCGAACCCCGCGAGTCCGGGGCTCTGCTCGTGCCGGCCGAACGCGATCCGCAGCTCCCGCTCGACGGACTCGTCGTCGGCGAACCATGCGCCGGCCACCGCGTCGCCCCGCTCCTGCATGCTCAGCCCTCGTCCTTCACCTGCGCGGCGATCAGCTCGCGGCAACGCGCGAGGATCTGCGAGCGCACGCGATAGAGCCGGTCGGCGGGGACGCCGCTCGCCGCGGAGACCTCGGCCGTGCTGCGCCCCTCGATCGCGAGCGAGGTGAACCACTCGACCTGATCGGCGGGAAACTCGCTGCGCACGCGCTGCATCGCCTGACGCAGGTGGTGATTCCGCCACTCGCGCTCGAAGCCGGCCTCGATCCCCGGATCGACGGCGAGCCGTTCGAGCTCTTCGTCGCCGAGCACGCGGTCGGGAGTGCGACGACGCCAGATCGCGCGCAGGGCGATCGTCTTGAGGAAACCGCGGAAGCGACCCTTGGCCGGGTCGTACTGGAAGCGCGGCATCGCGGCGTGCAGGGCCATCAGCACCTCCTGGGCGAGATCGTCGGCATCGACGGGTTGCAGGCCATTGCGCCGCGCGAAGCCGCGGATCAGGTCGTGGTAACGATCGTGGAACTCGCGCCAGGCGTCGGGGTCGCCGCCCGACGTCAGGCGCAGCAGCAAGCTCCGGTGGGTCGAGAGCCCTGAACTCACGTGTTCAGGATAGCCCGTCGCCCGCACTCACGGATCACGGCGCGAGACGCGCGCGCCAGCGGTTCGTGAAGGCACCGCGCGCGAGGTTCGCCCCATCGACGAGCAGCCCCTGCGCCGCGATCGGCAGGTCGAGGAGCGAGGGCTCGGCCGGCACGTTCAGCGGGAACACCGATCCGATCGGGAGGATCGTGCCGAGGATCACCGGTGCCGTCGCCGAGCCGAGGAGCAGGAAGCCGTAGCCCGGCCATTGCTGTCCCTCCTCGCCGCCGAAGGAGAAGAACAGCGGTCCGATCCCCGACGCGGGCCCCTGGAACGAGAATCCGAGCGCCGCTCCGAGCCTTGCCTGACCGCTCACGGCGAGGGTCCACGGGCGCCACTCGAAGGCACCCATGTCGGGACGCGGATTGCCGCTGAGGTTCGCGTCGGTGAGCCGCGATGCGTCGGTGAAGTCGGCGCGGACGAGCTCCGCGATCCCGCGTTCGCCCCGCTCACGACACGGCGAGACGGTCGAGAGCGCGAGGTCCCGTGCGCCGGCATCGACGAAGAGCGGATCGACGTCGAGATTGCCATTCGCACCGGCGAGCGCGGTGGAGCCGTTCGAGTACACGAGCTGCCCCGGCAGGAAGTCGCGGTAGTTCGCCCAGACGTTGCCCCACGAGATCGAGTTGGCGACCACGCCCGTCCAGCCGGCATGGGCCTGCACGCCGTAGAGAGAGCAGGAGTACACCGTCGCATGGGCGATCGACGCGAAGCCCGCCTGCAGCTCGATGCCCGTGCGGCAATCGTGGATCAGCCAATTCGCCGCGACCGGTGCGAGCTCGTAGACGCTGACCCCCGTGCCGGCGCAGCGCTCGACGTGCAGCGCGCGTAGGCTCGCGCCCGCACTCGCGGCGATCAGCGCCGGCTGGAAGGAACCGCCCGCCGCGCGCACGCGCAGGTGTTCGATCGACGCCGGCCGGTCGCTCGTGAGCCTCAGTCCGCTCCAGCTTCCCGGTTGACCGGTCGTCGGCCCGGAAGGATCGGTGTCGCCGCCGAAGGCGTCGTCGCTCCACGAGGTCATGACGACGGGCCGATCCGCGGTGCCGGCGACCACGAGGCGTCCCGCGCCGACGGTCATCGGAGCCGCGGCGCGCCACTTCACGATCACGCCCTCCCGCAGCTCGAGTGAACTCGTCGCGGTGAACTGGGGTTCGCGATCCACGACGAGCGCCGCAGCCGGCAGGTTGTGGGCGAACACGATCGAGTCCGGGTCGACCTCCGACGAGTCGATCACCATGCGGTTCGCGTAGCTGTTGCGGATCGCGATCGCGTCGAAGTTGCGCACGGCCGACCAGCGCAGGCCGGCGATGGGATTGAGGCCACAGCGTTCGACGTCGAGACGCTCGATGCGCGGCTGCACCGCGAGGCCATCGAGGCTGAGTCCCATGTCGGTGGCGCCGAGGATCGCGATGTCGCGCAGCCGCGCATTGCAGTTCACGTGCAGGAGGGCGCCCTGCCAGCCGCCGAAGCGGAACAGCGTGTGTGCGAGCTCGCTGTTGCCGGCGCCCGCCCCGAGCGTGACGCGTCGCCAGGCGCCTGCGCTCGGCGGGGTGGGGCCGTCCTTGTTCGAGTCGCCGCCGAAGGCATCGTCGCTCCACGACGTGAACACGACCGGCGACGTCGCCGTGCCCAAGGTCCTCAGCGTCCCGTCGAAGATCAACGCGGCGCTCGGCATGAACGCGAAGTGGGAGCCCTGGATCTTCACGACGACACCCGCCTCGAACGCGATCGAACTGCTCGCGTCGAACTGCGCGCCGTCGCTGAAGATCACGCCCGAGATCGTGTTCTCGGGGCGGATCGTGAGGTTGGCCCCGCTCACCGCCTCCGTCGACGTGACCGCGATCACATCGTGGATCAGATTGTCGCTCGCGGTATTGCCGACGAAGCCGGGCAGGTTCTTCCACGACACGTCGTTCACGGGCCGCGCGAGCCGCGCGAAGTGCACGCCGTGCACGGTCAGGTCCACCGGTCGCGAGAGCGGACGGATGCCGTCGATGCCCGGACTCTCCGCGATGCGGCCACCGCGCAGGGCGACGCGCGCGCCGGACTGCGGCTGGAGCGCGGCGCTCGAGCGGTAGCCCGCATAGCGCAACTCGAGATGGCGCGCATCGAGCTCGCCGCTCGCGGTGACGACGAGCGAGCCCCAGCGCGCCGGCGTCGGTGGCACGGCGCCGTTGCCATTCGTGTCGCCGCCGGCCGCGTCGTCGTCGAGGTCGGTGAACACGACCGGGGAGGTCGCCGTGCCGGCGACGACGAGTCGGCCGGCGACGGTGAACCATGCGCCGCCGGCGAACTTCACGACGGCGCCCGGCTGCACCGTCAGGGTTGCCCCGGGGGCGACGTCGACCGACGCGGTCGCGTGATAGACGACGCCGGCCAGCAACGGTCCCCCGCTGCCGTCGGCCAGGGAACCGGAGATCGGGACCTGCGCCGCGAGCGGCAGCGCCGTGGCGGCGAGGAGCGTGAGGGTGCGGAGGCGGGGATGCGTCATGGGGGGTGAATGGCCGGGAAGTCGGAGCGCGGTCTCGCGCCCGACCCGCCCTTGGCGCGCGCACGCCGGTTCTCCGCGGAATTCTCCGATCCGTCCCGACCGCGGCACCGCGCGACGCTCAGCGCAGGAGCCGAAGCACCGCCAGCACCGGGCGATGGTCCGAGGCGACGCGTTCGTCGACGACCCGCACCTCGCGCACGCTCCACGCCTCGGGCGGCGCGGCGAAGACGTAGTCGATCTCCCGGGTCGGTGAACCGGCCGGATACGTGGCCTGGCCGCCCGGCGGCTTCGCCGCCTCCTGCGCGCGCGCGCGAAAGAGACCCAACGTCCGCGATGCCGGCCCGTCGTTGAAGTCACCGACGACGAGGTAGGGCTGCGTCTGCGCATCGAGGCGCTCGCAGAGGGCCAGGGCCTGCGCGAAGCGGAAGGTGTCGTCCGCGACCCAATCGAAGTGGACGCTCACGAGCGAGATCGACCTGCGGTCGGGCAACTCGAGCTCGACGTGCAATGCCACGCGCGGCTCGTTGCCAGGGGGCAGCGTGATGGGCTCGACCGTCCGGATCGGGAGTCGGGACAGGATCGCCATGCCGTAGCGGCCGCCCTGGTAATCCATGAAGGACCCGAACGCGTGCTGCATGCCGAGCACCCGACCGAGTTCCGCGGCCTCGTCGATGCCGCCGCTCCGCGCGACGCGTTCGTCGATCTCCTGGAGCGCGACGAGGTCCGGATCCAGCGCGCGGATCACGGCCGCCGTGCGGGCCAGATCGACACGCTCGTCGAGTCCGCGGCCGTGCCGCACGTTGTAGCTCACGACGCGCAGCTCCCGGGCGAGCCCGGTGTTCTCCGCCGCGGGAGGGGCCGCACAGGCCGCGAGCAGGGCGAGGATTCCGAGCGACCGCCGCGGCGCGCCGCTCGGACGGGGGACCCGGGTTCGAGGACCGCGGTGCATCGTGAGCAGGAGAGCCCCGGATCGGGCGCCGACCAAGAGCGGAGTCCCGGAGCCCACGCCGACCGGGTCGGGACCACGCGATTGCGACGACCTCGCGACGATCAACGGCCCGATCACGCCGCTAAGCTCCCCCGCCCCGGCGCGGTAGCCGGTCGAGGTCCTGCCCCATGCGATCGCTCTTCATCGTCGCTTCCCTCCTCGTCTCGTCGTCCCTCTTCGCCCAGACCCCGGACCTCGCGAGCGCGAGGACGGAACTCGCGCACGTCTTCGACCGCCCCGCCGGCACGACGATCGGCGACGAGCAGAAGGCCCGGCTGGACGCATTCCTCGAGAAGTGGCAGGGCAAGGACCTCGGGGCACTCGGCTACGCGCCGGCGTTGAAGCTCTATCTCGCCCGCGACGTCGACGCGGCCGTCGCGGCGCTCGACGCCTTCCTGGATCGCCACGACACGATCGAGATCGACGAGCACAAGACGATGCTCGGACGCGTCTACCTGAATGCGGTCGGCACCGAGGGTCGCAAGGAGAGCCCGGACCTCGACAAGCTCGCGCGCTGGGGCGAACGGATGACGCGCTTCTATCCCGACACCGCGATGCTGGGCCGCATCACCACGGCCGTGTCGCGCAACCTGAAGGACGCGACGCCGTTCCGCCTCGGGGTCGCCCGCGGGGTCCTCTCCTCCGAGCTCGCCCCCGCCGCGAAGGAGGAGTTCCTCCGCATGCTCTATGCGCCGGCGGAGGCGCCGAGCGATCCGAAGGTCGCCGTGCCGGCCCTCAAGCTCCGCACGACCCCGGCTCCGGCCGCGGCCGGCAACGGCCTGAAGGCGGGTGACGAGGTCGCCGCGCTCGAGGTGCTGCGCACGGTCAATGCGACCGGCTTCGACCTTGCCGCGCTGCGCGGCAAGGTCGTGCTCCTCGACTTCTTCGCGACCTGGTGCCCGCCCTGTCGCGCGACGGTGCCGAGCCTCATGGCGATGCAGAAGCAGCACGGCGGCGACGTGCAGGTCGTCGGCGTGACGCGCTTCTACGGCAAGGGCATGGACTTCAGCGACCCGGCCGCCGCGAAGCCCCACGGCGGCAAGAGCGTGAATGGACTCGACGAGGCGGCGGAGATCGCGATCAACGAGGCGTTCGTGAAGGCCTTCGCGGTCGACTATCCGCTCGTGTTCACGACCGAGGGCGAGATGCGTCAGCGCTTCGGCGTGACCGGGATCCCGACCGTGTTCGTGCTCGGCCGCGACGGCCGCATCGTCGGCAAGGTGGTCGGCGGTGGCGAGAGCGCGCACGCCGAACTGGCGCGCCTGGTGGACGAGGCGCGCGGCTCCAAGTGACGCGAGGGCGCGATCAATAACGCGGACACTCGAGGTCGAGCGGCGGCAGCTCGCGCGTGCGTCCGTCGGCGACGAGGTAGTGCTCGAGCCATTGGACGCCGCGGAGCAGCAGGTCGTAGCGATAGACGTTGCTGCGGTTGCCGTGCCCCTCGCCGGGATAGCGCACGTAGCGGCAGGGTGTGTCGGTCGCGGCCTGCACGGCGCGGTAGAGCATGAAGGGCTGGCTCGGGTGCACACGCGGATCCGCGTCGCCGCCGCAGAGCAGGAGCGGCGTGCGGCATTGCGGCGCCCAGCTCAGCGGGCTCCGGTCGGCGAGGAAACCGGACTGCTCGTGCGGCCACTTCTCCTGGTAGTGGACGAGGTAGAACTCGTTCTGGATGTCGGTCGTGAGCCACTTCGTGCGGAGGTCGACGAAGGGCACGAAGGACACGGCCGCGGCGAAGCGATCGCTGTGGCGCGTGGCCGCCCAGGCGGCGGTGTAGCCGCCGTAGCTGCCGCCGACGATGCCGACGCGCGTGGGGTCGATCAGGCCCTCGCGCTCGAACTGGGCGATCGCATCGAGATGGTCCTCGAACTCGCGCCCCATCGGGTCGCCGTGATCGGCCTTCGCGAACGCGACCCCATAGCCGGTGCTGGCGCGGTAGTTCGGATACCAGACGACGAAGCCCCTGCCGGCGAGGACCTGGCCGGGCTCGCTGTAACGCGTGAGCCAGCCGTCCTGGTAATGCGCCTCGGGCCCACCGTGCGCGACGATCACCAGCGGATGGCGTTCGCCGTCGCGGTGCGAGGTCGGCAGGATGCGGAGGCCCTCGATCGCGAGCCCATCGCGCGCGCGGACGAGGACGAGCTCCTGCTTGCCCAGCGCGACGCCGTCGAGTTCGGGATTGGACTGCGTGAGACGACGCGCGGCGCCCGTCTCGTCCACGAGGAACACCTCGCTCGGGTGGGCACCCGTGGAACCCGCCAGGGCGATGCGGCCTTCGTCGCGGAACGGCGCGAAGGTGGTCGCCGCGCAGGGGAGCGGCTTCGCCTCGTGGCGCAGGAACCGCGCCTCGTCCGGCGCCACCGGCACCAGCGCCGTGCGGACCCCGAAGGACACCATCGCCAGCAGGCGCTCCTCGTTCTGCCATTCGACGTGGGTCACCGCACCCTTCAGCGCGTGATCGATCGCGACGGGCTCGCGACCGCCCCGCTCGACGACGGACAGCATCCCGGCATGGGGATCGTTGCGATCCGCCGCGCCGATGTAGGCGAACCGGCGCCCGCTCGGCGACCACGCACCGCCGCCGAGCTTGCCCGGGTTCTCCGCGAGCTTCGTCGCGCGGGGCCCGTCGAGCGCGACCTCCCAGAGGCGCGTGAACACATACGCGTCGTCGGTGAGGTTGCGCGGCGAGGCCGCGACCGCGAGATGCGTCGAGGTCGGCGACCAGACGAAGGCCTGGACGGTCATGCCGCTCGTGAGCCGCGTGGCGCGCGCCGTCGCGATCTCCCATTGCCACAGCGAGACGTGCCGCCAGTCCTCGTCGACGACCTGCTGACGGAATCCGAGCTTCTCGTTCGCGGCGCGCAGCTCCGAGGCCGGATCGAGCGCGGTGTAGGCGATCGCCTTGCCGTCGGGCCGCCATTGGAACGCCGCGATCCCGTTCGGCGCGGTGGTCAGGCGCTGCTCGTCGCCACCGGTCACGTCGATCCCGTAGAGCTGCGGCGCCGGATCGCCATCCCGCCGTGCGACCCAGCTCAGCACGCTCGACTGCGGCCGCCAGGCGAAGGCCGCGGCACTCGCGACGCGGCGCGCCGCCGCCGAGCCGTCGAGCGGCATCACCAGCAGATCGGACAGCGCCGGTCCCGGAGCCTCGTCCAGGCTGCGCTCGCGCATCACGGCGTAGGCGAGCCAGCGGCCATCCGGACTGGGCGCGACGGCGGCGACCGTACGCAGTCGCATGAGTTGCTGCGGCGTCAGTCCCTGCGCGGCGAGCACGCAGCCGAGGGCGAGGGTGATTGCGACGAGACGGACGGCGTGGGTCGGCGAGGGACGCATGAGGACCCGTCTACGCCGAAGCACCGCTGGACGCGAGGGCCCGCGGCAGGGCGCCGTTCGCGAGCGGCCACCGCGGGAGCGGCGGAGGGGATTCTCCGCCTCGCCCGCCGCGCGCCACCGTCACATCCGGAACACCGGCGCGTCGTAGTCCGGGATCGGCGCGTTGAGCGTCGCGGAGAGCGCGAGGCCCAGTGCGTCGCGTGTCTGGCGCGGATCGAGGATGCCGTCGTCCCAGAGGCGGGCGGTCGAATAGAAGGGATTGCCCTCCTCCTCGTACTTCGCGCGCACCGGGTCCTCGATCTCGCGGCGCATGGCCTCCGTGAACGTCTCGCCCTTGGCTTCGAGCTGGTCCTTCTTCACCTGGCTCAGCACCGAGGCAGCCTGCTCGCCACCCATCACCGAGATGCGCGAATTGGGCCACATGAAGAGGAAGCGCGGCTCGTAGGCGCGGCCACACATGCCGTAGTTGCCGGCGCCGAACGAACCGCCGATGACCACGGTGAGCTTCGGCACCTGCGCCGTGGCGACCGCCTGCACGAGCTTCGCGCCGTCCTTGGCGATGCCGCCGTTCTCGTACTTCTTCCCCACCATGAAGCCGGTGATGTTCTGGAGGAAGAGCAGCGGGATCTTGCGCTGCGCGCAGAGCTCGACGAAGTGCGCCCCCTTCGTGGCGCTCTCCGAGAAGAGGATGCCATTGTTGGCGACGACACCGATCGGGATGCCGTGCAGGTGGGCGAAACCGCAGACCAGCGTCGTGCCGTAGCGGGTCTTGAACTCGTGGAAGCGGCTGCCGTCGAGGAGCCGCGCGAGCACCTCGCGCACGTCGTAGGGCGTGCGCGTGTCTCTCGGCAGGATGCCGAGCAGCTCCTCCTGGTCGTAACGCGGGGGCTCCGAACTCCGCAGCACGACGGTCTCCGGCTTGCGCTGGTTGAGGTGCATCACCACCTGGCGCACGAGCTCGAGGCCGTGCTCCTCGTCCTCGGCGAAGTGGTCGGCGACGCCGCTGATGCGGGTGTGCACGTCGGCACCGCCGAGTTCCTCCGCCGTCACGACCTCACCGGTGGCCGCCCGCACGAGCGGCGGACCGCCGAGGAAGATCGTGCCATTGCCCTTCACGATGATGCTCTCGTCGCTCATCGCGGGCACATAGGCGCCGCCGGCCGTGCAGGAGCCGAGCACGCACGCGACCTGCGGGATGCGCGCGGCGGACATCCGGGCCTGGTTGAAGAAGATGCGGCCGAAGTGATCGCGGTCGGGGAACACGTCGGCCTGCAAGGGCAGGAAGGCGCCACCCGAATCGACCAGGTAGATGCACGGCAGCCGGTTCTGCAGCGCGATGTCCTGCGCGCGGACGTGCTTCTTGACCGTCATCGGCAGATAGGTGCCGCCCTTCACCGTCGCATCGTTCGCGACGATCATCACCTCGCGACCGTCGACGACCCCGACGCCGGTCACGATGCCTGCGCTCGGCGCCTCGCCGTCGTAGAGCCCGTGCGCGGCGAGCGGCGAGAGTTCGAGGAAGGCCGAGCCCGGATCGACGATGCGGTCGATGCGCTCGCGCGGAAGCAGCTTGCCGCGCTTGTGGTGCCGCGCGACGGCCTCGGCCGAACCGCCCTGGCGAACGGCTTCGACCTGGGCACGCACGGCGGCAGCCAGCGCCGCATGGTGCGCATGGTTCTCGTCGAACTCCGGCGAACCGGGACGGACATTCGAGTGCAGGAGCTCGGACATCGGGCGGGAGACGGTAGGCGCCGGCGCTGCCCCGTGCCACGTCGCGGGGGCGCCGGTTCGCGATGCCGCCATCCCAACGTCACCCGGGGTCCGTTTGCCATTGGCTCGAGATCGGCGAGCCACCCACCCCAAGCCCGCCGTAGGGACTGCGCTCGCCGCGGAAGCTCGTCGCCGATCCGATGCCCCGTAATCGCCAGATGCGAATTGCCGGGCCCCGGCGGTCGACCTCGCTCCGCGCCTTGCGGTAGCTTTCTGGGCGCTCGCTCCCCTCTCTCGCTCCTCGCGCTTCGCAACCTCGGACCGGCAGCATGCGTCGCTTCGTCGACACGCTGATCCTGCTCCTCGTCGCCTACACCGTGACCTGGCCGCTGTTCCGCGGCTGGTACGGCCGCGACGCCATCCCCTCACCGCTCGTCGTCGAGGTCCGTGGACTCGAGGCCCAGGAGGCCACGGTCCACATCGCGACGGGCTCGGAACCGGCCGCGCGCCAGGAATGGGCGGCCGTCGCGAGATGCCTCCGCGACGTCGAAGCTCCGACCGTGCCGCACCTCGGTGCGCGTGAGAGCGTGTGGGTCGTCGTACAGGTCGATGCGCAGCGGGCACCGGCCTACGAGCTCGCGATCGACCGCAGCTCGAATCCTGCCCGGCTCGTGGTGGACCTGCCCTTCCGGTTGGAGACCGACCTCGGAACCACGCCGGCCGCCGCCGAGCCGAAGTGAGCCTGGCGCGGCCCGCTCAGGCCCGCCGATGAAGCCGAGCGTTGATGGCCTCGACCGTCACCGAGAAGGCCATCGCGAAGTAGACGTAGCCGCGCGGCACGTGCACGTCCAAACCGTCGCCGATCAGCACGACGCCGATCAGCACGAGGAACGCGAGCGCCAGGATCTTGAAGGTCGGGTGCCGGTCGATGAACGCGGAGATCATGTTCACGAACAGGATCATCACGCCGACGGAGATGAGCACCGCCGTCACCATGATGCTGACGTGCGAGACCATGGCGACCGCGGTGATCACGGAGTCGAGGGAGAAGACGACGTCGATCAGCACGATCTGCGTCAGGACCACGCCGAACTTGCCGGCGACCTTGGCCGCGCGCCGCTCGGGCGTGTCGGATGCCTCTTCGAAGCGGTGATGGATCTCGAGCGTGCTCTTCGCGAGCAGGAAGAGTCCGCCGACGATGAGCACGATGTCGCGGCCGGAGATGTCGTGGCCGGCCACGGAGAAGAGCGTCGCCTCGAGCTGCATCACCCAGCTGATCGAGAGCAGCAGGAGGAGCCGCGAGACCATCGCGAGCAGGAGACCGAGCCGACGGGCACGCGGCCGTTCGTGTTCGGGCAGCCGACCGGCCAGGATCGAGATGAAGACGATGTTGTCGATGCCGAGGACGATCTCGAGCAAGGTCAACGTGGCGAGAGCGACCCACGAACCGGGGTCGGCGATCCAATCGAACATCGTGAGGCTCCATCGCCGGGGTCCGGCGCGGGGAACTCGGCGGGCGAGGACGATAGCGAAGCGGCGCGACCGATCGAGACTCGACGCGCGACGAGACAGCGGTGACCGCCGCTGGCGAGTGCACACCTGGGCGACCGCGCGGCCGACGTCCGGCCGCGGTGGTTCACAGGCCCAAGGGAGGGCACATGTTCATCGAGATCGTCACGCTCCTGTTCCTCATCGGCTCCGTCGTCGCGCAGGATTGCCCGCATCGGACGACGGAGCGCGTCCCGACGGAGATCACCGTCGGCCCCATGGTCGAGTGCTCCGAGACGAAGATCGTCGTCGACGGCGTGAGCATCGGCGGCGCATCGCACGGCTGCCCGTCGGTGATCGTGGTCGTGCCCGCGCACCTGAAGCCCCGCCACGAGCCCGGCTGCATGACGCAGACCGTTCCCGCCGGCTTCGTCGACATCACGAAGATCTTCTACGAGTGCAAGTACTCGTACCTGCTCTTCTTCAAGCTGAGCTCCGAGTGCGTCCTGATCGATCGCGTGACCGCCGGGCGCCTGACGAGCTACGCGGCCGTGCCCTGCGCGCCGATCGCGACGAACGAGCTCGGCACGATCGACTGAGCGCCCGGACGCGGCCCGTGCGCCCGCACGCGCGCACGGGCCGCGTCCGGTGGACACACGACCGCGCGGAGAATCCGGTAACCGGATCGCGAAGGGCGACACCTGGGAGGCGCCGCGATCGATGTCCGATCGCGAGCGACACAAGAGGTGTCCACATGATCCGCAGTCTCGTGTTCGTGCTCGCCCTCGCGAGCTCCGCTCTCTCCCAGACTCCCGACTGTCCCCAGCAGGTCGCCAAGACCCTTCCCGGCCAGGTGATCACCGGCACCTGGAAGCCCTGCGGCACCCCCACGATCATCGTCGACGGCCAGACGATCGGCACCGACAAGACGGGGTGCCCGGAGTTCATCCTGGTCATCCCGCCCACCGAGATCGCGGTGCCGATGCCGGGCGCGAACACCAAGGTGGTTCGCTACGGCAGGTCTCCCATCGAGTTGATCACGTTCGAGTGCGTCGAGGAGCGCAGCCTCTTCTTCGGCCCGACCGGCCATTGCAAGCGCAAGGACCATTCGATCGTGGCCGCGCTCGATCGCCTCGCCACGGTCGCGTGCAACACGGGGGGCAACTGAGATGACGAGCCCCTCCCGTGTCGTGACTGCCGTCCTCATCGCCATCGTGGTCGCGCTCGGCCTCGCCGCCCTCCTGGGCGGCGAGACCGAGCCGGTTCAGCCGGTCGCGGTCGCGACGGACGAGCCGATGACCCCGACCGACGCCACGGCAGAAGACCCGCTCCGCGATGCGGATGCGCGCGGTGTCGCGCGCGTCCAGGAACTCCCGGTCGCGTCGGCGACCGCGCGCGACGAGGTGCCGCCCGAGTTCGACTCGGCGATCGAGCGCCTCGTGGTCCTCGCCCTCGAGATGGTCGATCTCGATGCCCGAGCGGAGAAGGAGGCGGTCCGGACCCGCAACGACGAGGCCGTGGCACTGATCACCGCCCTCTTGAACGCGGTCCCGGATTGCGGCGAACGCGCGGTCATGCGCCTCGCGGAGCTCCCCGATACCAACACGACCCAGGAGATCGGGCTGCGGCGCGAAGTGCTGATCAGCGTGCTGAGCCGCGACCTGAGCGAGCGAAGCACGCGCGCCGACAAGGGCCTGCCACGGGGACCGGTCGACGCGCTGGTGGGTTCGATGCTCGGAATCGTGGACCTCAACGAACTCACCGCGAAGCGGCTCGGCAACGACCTGCTCGTCGATGCTCCGCTCCTCGGCCCGCCCCACGAGGAAGCGGTGCTCGCCTTGGTCGAGTCCAGCCAGTTCGAGACCTGGCTCGTGCCGACCGCCAGCGAGTTGCTGAGGACTCTCTGGCGGAACCTCGAGCGCAGCGGTGCGCGCCATCGCTCCGACATCACTTCGCTCGCACTCCTCTACTTCGAAGACCGCAACGAGGCGCGTCGCCTCGCGGCGGTGCGGGAACTGGTCCGCGACCCACGCCTGCGGCGGATCGCCCTCGACCGCGTGCGCGCGCAGCAGGACGCGGCACTCGCGGCCGCGATCGCGAACGGCGCTGCCAGCGAACTCGACTCCGAGTCCGCCCTCGAGCTCATCCGCGAGCTGCACGAGATCGGCGGCACCCGCCTGCTCGGCGCCTGCACGATGGTCGCGATGCGCGACCCGACCGCTGCGCGTGCGAGCTACGAGACGGCGCTCGGCGAGGATCGCGATCCCGGGTACCGCGCGCAGCTCCTCCTCGCCGCGACGCTCACTCCCGACGCGGCCTCGCTCGAACTCGCGCGGGCCGCGCTGCGCAACGACCTCGACCCGGAGGTGCGCAGCCGCGCCATGCTCGCCCTGACCAACCACCCCGATGCCAGCATCGGCGAGCGCGCGATCTTCGAGGCGCTCGACGATCCGCGGAACGCCAACCAGCCCGACCTGGTGCTTGCCGCGGTCGCCGGACTCGAGAACCTCCTGCGCTTCGGGGACCGCAACGCGATCCAACGGATCGGCAGCCGCCTGGCCATCCATCCGCTCCTGGCCGAGGCCGATCGCGCGAAGGTGCGTTCGCTCCTGGCGAGCCACTCGGGGCGCTGAGGCGGCCACGCCTCGCGACCCGCTGCTCGTCTTCACCGGGCTCTTCACCGGGCTCGGACTGGTGCCGGCCCTGCATCCAGCTCCACGACCGGGACTGGTCGAAGCCCGCCTTCATCGAGGCTGCGAGCCAGCAAGGGGAGCTGGTCGTGATCGACGGCCCGCGGGGCGAGGACCTGATCGACGCGTCGACCCGCGCGC
>JADLHO010000162.1 GCA_020848735.1 Planctomycetota bacterium
CACCTATGAGGTGGTGGAACAGGGGCCGAGCATGGACCGCGACGGGTGAACGACGCGCGGCGCGGGGGCCGGCGCAGCCCCCGTCGCCCGCTCAATGTCGGTGCTCGTGCGCGTGGCCGTGCGCGTGATCGTGCGGGTGGTCGTGCGCGTGCGCGTGCGCGTCACCCGGTCCCGCGGGATCGTGCGCGCAGCAGGTCCCATCGCCGGCCGTCAGCGCCGCGAGCGGCGGCGTGTCGAAGAGCTGGCCGAGGAAGCGGCGCACGCCCTGGCGGAGCACCGAGGCGAGGACGACGAGGCCGAGCGCGACGAGCAGCAGGTTCTCGAACCAGGCGCCGTGCGCGTGCGCTTCCGCCGCCGGCGTCGCGGTTGCCGGCCTCTCGATCCAGTGGTCGACGAGCAGGCCGAGGCCGGTGGCGCCGACGAACATCGCCGCGGCGAACGCGATCGCCGTGCGGCGGTCGTGCAGGCGCGAGAGCACGCCGAAGGTCGTGACGTTCGTCGCCGGCCCCGTCAACAGGAAGGCCAATGCGGCGCCGGGCGAGAGGCCCTTCGCGATGAGCACCGCGGCGAGCGGCGTGCTGCCCGAGGCGCAGACGTAGAGCGGCATGCCGATCAACGCCGCGAGCGGCACCGCGACGACGCTCGGCAGTCCGGCGAGTGCACCCGGATCGAGCCAGGGAGTGAGCAATGCGGCGAGGCCGAGGCCGACGACGATCCAGGGCGCGGTCTCGTCCACGCTCTCGCGGAAGCCGGCGCGCAGCGCGAAGCGCAGACGCGGGCCGAGCCCCGTCGGCTTCGACGCGGCGGCGCCGAGGCCCTGAGTCGAGGGCTCGCGACGCGGTGCGATGCGCGCGACGAACAGCGCCGCACCCAGCGCGAGCACGGCCGCCGCGATCAGGCGCACGGCGGCGAACTCGCCCCCGAGGAGCTGCCAGGTGAGCAGCAATGCGGCGATCTCGAGCTCGGGCGTCGCGACGAGGAACGCGATGCCGCCCGCGACGGACGCGCCGCGCGCGACGAGGTCGCGGTACATCGGCACGACGCCGCAGGAGCAGACCGGGAGAGGGATTCCGACGAGCACCCCGCGCAGCGCCTGGGAGAGCGACGAGCCGCGTCGGCCGAGCCACGCGATCTGATCGGGGAGGAAGGCCTGCGCCATCCCAATGGCGAACCAGGCGAAGAGCAGGGCCGGTGCGCTCTCCATCGCCAGGTGCACGAAGACCTCCAGCGGATCCCCGTCGGCGCCGTGCGCGTGCGAGTGCGCATGGCCACCCTCGATCCAGGCGACGGCGGCGATGCCACCCGCGAGACCCACGAGGGACGCGGCGCGCTGTTCCAGGGGCGAGGTACCGCGCGGCGGCAGCGGCAGGTCGGCGTGCATGACGACGTGCATCAGCGTGCCGGCGAGCAGCGCTTCGAAGAGCGAGATGCTCATCGGCGACGCCGCGGCGAGCAGCGGTTCGCCCACCGCATAGCCCAGCAGGGTGCCGACCAGCATCAGCACGAGCATCGTCAGCGCGGAGCGCAGCCCGAGCAGCGGTGCGACGATCCACCAGAGCGCGATCGACTTGGGCAGGCTGTGCAGGAGCACCGCGAGCGCCCAGACCTGCCCGTGCTCGTGCACCTCGCCGCCGGCGTGCGCGGCGTCGTGCTCGGCATCCGCCACGGCGAGGGCGACGCCGTCGACGAGCTGGTGCACGAAGAGCCCGAGCAACGCGAGCAGCACGATGAGCTTCGGCGTGAGCCCGGCACCGCCCTGCGCGTGATGGTGCTGGTGGTGGTGGAGGTGCAGGCCCCTCTCGGCGAAGCCGGCGAGCAGGAACGCCGCGCCGGCGGCGGCGAAGGACCAGATGCCCGCACCCTCGACCGCGTGCGGCAGGATGTGCAGCAGCACCAGACCGCCGAGCACGACGAGGACGAAGGCGTCGAGGGCGATCGTCGTCGCACGGAGGCGCCGCGCGAGGCCCGCGAGCGGCGGGCCTGCGGCGACGGCGAGCAGGGTCGCGATCAGGTAGGTCATGCGGGGCAGGGGCGAAGGCGGCGCAGGCTAGCGGTGCCGTCGCCCCGAATCGTGCGGAGTGCCGTCCGGTCTCAGCGTCTCGGCACCGCGTGGGCGAGGAGCGTCAGCGCGGCGAGGAGCGCGGCGGCGACCTGACCCGGTGGATAGTCGAAGCCGTTGGCGAGCACGAACGCGAGCAGGTTGCCGACGAGGGCGAGCGCGGGAGCGAGCAGGAGCGTGCCGCGCATCGTGCGCGCGAGGCGGCGCGCGCAGAGTCCGGGCAACGTGAGGTTCGCGACGCAGAACAGGGTCCCGGTCGAGTGGATCGTCGCGCCGATGGCGATGCCCTGCGCCGCCGAGATGGCGCTGCGGAGCAGGCCCGTGCGCAGGCCGAGCGCGGTGGCGAACTCGGGCTCGGTCGCGACGAGCAGCAGGCTGCGGTGCAGCGGCAGCAGCAGCGCGATCGCGGCGGCGAGGAGGCCGCCGAGCTTCACGACGTCGAAGGCGTCGGCGCCGATCAGCGAGGAGAAGGTCAGCCGCTGGATCTCCTCGAGACCGTGGGGGCCGTGCGCGAGGAGCAGCACGGAGGCCGAGGAGGCGACGACGAAGAGCCAGAGTCCCAAGGCCTCGGTGGCCTCCGCGGGGCGTCGTCCGCTGCCGGTGAGGAACGCGGCGACGAGGGCGAAGGCGACCCCGGCGATCAGCGGCAGGCCGTGCAGGTGACCGTGGGCGACCGGAGCGTCGAGCACGTCGTGCGCGGCGCCGCCGATGCCCATCGCGGCGAGGCCGAGCACGAGGGCGATGCCGAGGGTCGAGCATTGCGCGACGACGACGCCGAGGAAGAGCTGGCGGCGCGCGATCGCGAAGACCCCGAGCAGCGCGAGCAGTGCCGCGGCGCAGAGTCCGGTGAGGTAGCTCTCCCAGAAGAGGGGCCACGAGGACAGGAAGTCCTGCCAGAGTCCGCTCATCGCCGGACCGCCGCAAAGTCGAGGCCCAGCGCCTGCGCGAGCGAGCCCTCGGCGCGCAGTTCGTCGAAGCCCGCACAGCGCAGCGCCGCGGGTGAGGCGCCGACGAGCAGGGCGACCTGCGTGGCGATGCGACTCGCCGCGGCGAGGTCGTGGGTCGCGCAGAGCACCGCGCGCCCGGGCTCGCGCGCGAGGCTTGCGATCGTCGACCAGAGTTCCTCGCTGCTCTGCGGGTCGAGCGACGCGGTCGGCTCGTCGAGCAGGAGCAACCTGGGTCGCCGCGCGAGCGCACGCGCGAGCAGGACGCGCTGCTTCTGGCCCTCGGAGAGCGCGTGGAAGGAGCGTCGGCCGAGCTCACCCGCGCCGAGCTGCGCCAAGGCCTCGTCGACGCGGTCTTTGCGCTCCGCGCGCGTGAGACGCAGTCCGCAGAGACCGTTGGCGACGAACTCGCTCACGTCGGTCGGCAGCGTGCTCGCGAGGCGCGCGCGCTGCGGCACGGTCGCGACGGCCCCGGGCCGGGCGAACGCGCCCTCGCGGCGGATCCGGCCCCGCGTCGGGCGGAGCACGCCGAGGATCGCCTCGAGCAGGGTCGACTTGCCGCTGCCGTTGCGGCCGAGCAG
Source organism: Planctomycetota bacterium (assembly GCA_020848735.1). Lineage (GTDB taxonomy): Bacteria > Planctomycetota > UBA1135 > UBA1135 > UBA2386 > JACRLW01. Next base: position 3,585 of record JADLHO010000162.1, read on the forward strand.
GCAGCAGAGCCCGCCCGGGGCGAGTTCCAGGTCCGCGCCGTCGAGGACGCGCCGCGCGCCGCGCCGCAGCTCGAGGTCTTCGACGACGAGTCGCGTGCTCTCAGGGTCGGCGTTCGGTCGATTCGAGGGCGTCGGCAAGGGCGCTCAGATTGTGACGGACGAAGGCGACGTAGTCGCCGGTGCCGGCTTGCGCACCGACCTGATGGGCGAGGGTGACGACCCGGATCCCGGTCGCCTCGCGCACGAACTCGACGGGCCCGCGCTCGAAGTACGGCACGTGGATCAACGCGCGTGCGGGCTGCGCGCGCAGGCTCTCGACCAGTCGGCCGAGCTGACCGGTCGACGGCGCGATCCCCGGATAGGGCTCGAGGAAGCCGGCCGTCTCGAGCTGCGCCGTGCGCAGCAGATAGGCCCAGCCGTCGTGATCGGCGACCACGCGGGCCCCGTGCTGGCGCGCGAGGCGTCCGAGCAGGCCGCCGAGCTCGCCGCCCGCTTCGGCGAGGAAGCTGCCGAGGCGACCGGCCTGCTGCAGGCGACCGAGCTTGAGGACGTCGTAGGTCGTCGCGAGCGATTCGCCGAAGAGGAGGGTGCCGAGCTCGGCGGTCAGCGCGTCGGCCGCGCGCCCGTAGGCCTCGGCGCGCGCGGGCCGCAACTCGCCGAGCTTCGTGGCCAGCGCCCGCGCGACGGCGAGCCCGGCGAACGGATCGACGAGGTAGTGCGGATTGCCGAGCGCGTGCACGTCGCCCGCGGAGCGGTCCTTGGCCGCCGAGTGGATGGGCGTGATCGCGCTCGACGC
>JADLHO010000163.1 GCA_020848735.1 Planctomycetota bacterium
GCGCCGGGCGCGGTCCTCGAGAACCACCGAACGACGAACACCGGCAGGAGCAGAGGACGCAAGTGGAGGGCTGGAAGATCCATCGCGAGCGCAGCAAGTGCCCCGAACCCGGCTGTCCTCTGCCCGGAGCGGACGAGTACTTCGCGGTCCTCGAGCTGCCGAGCTGCGAACGGCACGACCTCTGTGCCACGTGCTTCCACCGCCGCTCCGGACAGGACGGCCAGTCCCTGATCTTCTGGAAGGCGCGACGGCGCGAGGGCGAGCGCCGCGCGCCGACGATCGACCTGGCCTCGCTACGCGTCCTCTTCGACCGCCTCGGCGAGGTGGAGGGCGATGAGGCGCGGGGCCTGCGCTACTTCGTCGCACTCCTGCTGCTGCGCAAGCGCGTCCTGCGGATGGTGCAGCCCGCGAACCTCGCGGAGGAAGCCGCCGACCTCGTCGTGGTCGACCCCAAGCTCCCCGGCGCGCCGCGTGTCAGCCTGGTCGCGCCCGAACTGCAGGGCGACCGCATGGGGCGCCTGAAGGACGAACTGCTCGCGGCTCTCGCCGAGCAGGAAGAGGCGTCCCATGAAGGCTGAATGGGGTGGGAATTCCCCCGCCGCGGCGATCGTGGGATCCGGTGGTGACCGCGTGGGGGTCTTGGTGGGGCTGCGCCTCGCGGGTGCTTGCCGGGGGGTCCAAGCGATCCACGCGGCGCGCCCGGTGCTCCGACAAGCGAGGAATTCTTCCTCGGTTCGGCACGGCTCCGCGGCGGCCAACTTCGACCGCACCAGAGCTTGTGGCTCCTCGCTCACTGGCCCACTTGTGGGTGTAGGTGGGGCGCAGGTGGGGGAAAGTGGGGCTGGAATCGACTTTTTGCGCTCTCTGAGAGCTTGACGTGGGTTTTCAGCCCGCTAGTGTGCGCTCCGTCCTGAGCGGGGAGCCTAGCCCCGAGTCAGGACGGGAGCCCTCTGCATGTCCGGTCCTGCGTTCTGCGGCGCCTCGGTTCACTCCCTCGACGACAAGTCGAGGTTGGTGGTGCCCAAGCGTCTGCTCGACGCGATCGGGGATTCTGAGGCCGAGTTCGTGCTGACCGCAAGCCCCGACGGGTGTCTCTGGCTCGTCGGGCAGCGGAAGTTCGAGGCGCTCTCGTCCCAACTCGATGCTGATCTCCTCGATCCGGCACCCCGGCAGCGCTGGCTGAGGAGACTCGTCCTCGGTCATGCGGAGACCTGCGCACTCGACAAGTCGGGTCGCATCCTCATCCCTGAAGTGCTGCGGAACTATCTGCAGCTGGGATCGAGCCGGGAAGTGGTCGTCGTCGGTGCCGGTGACCTCATCGAGCTGTGGTCCAGCCCAGCTTGGCAGGTCGTCGTCAAACCGGTCGACCCGCGCTCTCTCCAGAACAACACGATCGGGTCGGCGGCAGGCTGAGGTCTGGCCACCGTGTCGGTGAACCGACGAGCAACTTCCTTCGCGCGACGGGCGGTCGATGCGCGGAGGGAGTCGTGACCGATGCAGATCCGCGAGCTTCGCGGGCAGACGACGCGCATGGACCGGTCAGGGTCCACGAGCCGGTGCTGCTGCCCGAGAGCATCGTCGCGCTGGATCTGCAGCGGGGCATGACGCTCGTCGATGGCACGGTGGGAGCAGGTGGACATGCGTCCGCGTTCGCGCGCGCATTGGGTCCAGACGGTCTCGTCATCGGTCTCGATCGCGACGCGGAGATCTTGCCGTATGCCGAGCGCGCGCTCTCGCTCGCGCGCGCCGAAGGGGGCGCACGGTTCGTTCTCCGTCATGCGTCCTATGCCGAGATCGAAGTCGCTCTCTCGGACCTCGGGATCGCCTCGTGCGACCGGGTCTTCCTCGATCTCGGCGTCAGCTCACTCCAGCTCGACTCAGCTCTCCGAGGCTTCTCGTTCATGAGGGACGGCCCTCTCGACATGCGCATGGACACGTCGCGGAATCCCCGCGATGCGGCAGCCTGGCTGCGCACCGTGTCCGCAGCCGAACTCGAGCGCGTGCTCGGGGAGATCGGCGAGGAGCGTTTCGCGGGTCGCATCGCGCGCGCCATCGTGGAGGCGCGGGCGCGACGGCCCTTGACCAGCACGCTGGACCTCGCCGACGTGATCGTGCGTGCGGTGCCCGCTGCGGCTCGTCATGGGCGCGTGCATGCCGCGACGCGGAGCTTCCAGGCGATCCGGATCGCCGTGAACGACGAGCTCGGCGAGCTGGAGCGCGGGCTTGCCGCCGCCTGGCGCGTGCTCGCCCAGGATGGCCGTCTCGCGGCGATCGCCTTCCATTCGCTCGAGGACCGCATCGTGAAGCAGTTCCTCCGCGAGCGCGCCGAGCGCGTCACGAAGAAGCCGGTCGTCGCGGGTGACGCCGAATGTGCGCGCAACCCGCGTGCGCGCAGCGCGAAGCTGCGCTGCGGCATCCGGAGGTCGGCATGAAGTGGTTCGTCGCCGCCATCGCGTTCGCGGCCGTGGTCGGTCTCTCGATCGCCACCGCTGCCATCCAGGTCGGCAACGTCCATCGGCGCGCGCGCATCGCCGCGATCGCCGAGCGGGTCGATGCCTCGCGCGTCGCGCGTGAGGCGGAGCGGATCCGCTTCCGCTCCGCGGCGAGTGTCGATCGCCTCGCGTCGCATTGGCACCGCTTCGAGGCCTTCATGGCGGAGAGGGCCGGCTCATGACGCGCGGCGAATCCCTCCGCATCGCCCTCGCCTTCGGTCTGCTGGCGTGTGCCGTCATCGCGCTCTTCGTGCGCCTCGTCGATCTCCAGCTCCTGAAGGGGCCGGGCACGCGCTCGGCGATCGCGATGGAGTCGACGGTGCTCCCGGCCTCGCGCGGCACGCTGCTCGACCGCTTCGGGGAACCGCTCGCATGGGATCGCCCGATCTACGAGGTGCGCGTGTCGGTCGAGGGCTTCGCCGGTCTGCCGACGAAGAACCGGCCGACGACCGACCGCCGCACGCTGGCGCAAGGGCGCGATCGCCTGGTCTCGGAGCTCGTCTTCGCGTTGGCCAAGGACCGGTCGCGTTTCGCCTCGATCGAGCAACAGGACGCCCTGCGCAAGACGCTCCGCGAGCGCGTCGAGCGCGGCGTCGAGAAGGCCTTCGCGAAGGGTGAGTCGCGTTTCGACATGCTCGTCGATCGCGTGCTCGACGACGCGAACGCGATCCACGCGCTGCGTTCGCTCGACGTCCGCCGCGCCCCGCCGCCGGCACGCGGCGAGATCCAGCCTTTCCGCCTGTTCTTCGACTTCATGCCGCGCTGGGAGCGCGAGTACGTCGCCGAGGACTCCCTCACCGGTCTCATCGGGCGCGTCCAGCCCGGTCCGCTCCGGCTGCCCGGCGCCGATGGCAGGGCGCGGCTCGTCGACGACCGCATCCCGGTCTTCGGCCTCGAGCGATTGCTGCCCCTCGTGCCGGGTGCGGCGGGCAGTGCCCTGCTGCGCACGGACGCCTTCGCGCGTACCTACTGGACCGCCGACCGTCGCGAGCCGGAGTCCCCCGTCGACCTGCGCACCACGATCGATCCCGCGCTGCAGGTCCGCGCCGACGAGGAGCTCGACGTCGCGGCCGAGGCGATCCGCGAGCACTACGGTCACCCGCCGGAGTGGGGAGCGCTCGTGCTCATCGACGCGCGCAACGGCGGCGTCGTCGCGGCGGCATCCTACGTCGCGGGCAAGGACGGCAAGCGCGACCGCAACGCCGCGTTCACGCCCGCGCAGCGCGTCTTCGAGCCGGGCTCGGTCGTGAAGCCGCTCCACGTGTCGATGGTCGCCGAGCGCGGCCTTCTCGACTGGAACGAGCCGATCGACGTCCGTCGCGGCTACCTGGCCGGCAGCGACCGGATCGGGCCCAACGCGCGCCTGCCGCGCCGCGAGATCCGCGACGACCACCCCAATGAGGTGCTCGACCCGCGGCAGGTGCTGATCCGCAGCAGCAACATCGGCGCGGTGAAGCTCGGGCTCCGGCTCGGTGCGGACGGGATCGAGGATTACCTGCAGACCTATCGCTTCGGCGAGCGCACCGCGATCGGCTACCCGGGCGAACTCGCGGGCTCGCGGCCGAAGCCGATCCCGAGCCTGCCGCCCTCGGAGCAGCTCGCGTACGCCGGCCCCTCGGTCCTCTTCGGCTACCAGATCGGCGTCACCCCCTTCCAGCTCGCGCGCGCGTTCCTGAGCTTCGTCAGCGGCCGGCAGCGCGAGCTCCACGTCGTCGAAGCGGTCGGCCGCGACGGCGCGTTCCGTCCGCTCGAACTCCCGCGCGACGGCGTGCCCTTCCTCTCCGGGGGGACCCTCGCCGACATCCGCGCCACGCTCGTCGGCGTGGTCGAGGAAGAGCACGGCACGGCGCGGGGGATCGGCAAGTGGCTGCGCGAGTTGCGCGCGCGCCGCGGCAGCACCGAGCCCATCCTCGGCGGCAAGACCGGCACGTCGCAATACGTCGGCAAGACGACCAGGTGGGACGGCTCGGCGTTCCACGGTGACATCCGCACGTCCTCGTTCGCCGGGTTCACGCCGGTCGACGAGCCGCGCTTTCTCGTGGTCTGCGTGTTCCAGAAGGCAGGAGCTGGAGCGTTCTACGGCGGACTCTATGCTGCTCCTGCCGCAGCGCGCTTGCTCGTCGCCGCCCTCGATCGCGAGGCGGCGGCCTGGCGCCCGACGGGTTCCGACAGGTCAGAGTCGGGGTCCGTCGCAGTCGGCCCGGAGCCGGGGGGCTCCGGTCAATCCCAGAGGCGGTGATGACAGAGCTTGCCTGGCCCTCGGGTCTCCAACCGAGGCAAAACGGCACACGGCTCGCGGACCTGATCCGGGTCCTCGAGCCGGTGGGCGTCTATCGGCTCGAGCCCTTCGGGGACGAGTCCGTGACGGCCCTTGCCTTCCACAGCGGTGAGGTGTCCCTCGGGACCCTCTTCTTCGCCGTGCCCGGCACGCGCGACGACGGTGCTCGTTACGTCGACGAGGCTCTCGAGCGCGGCGCGCTCGCGATCGTCTGCGAACGGCCGATGAACCTGCGCGTGCCGGTCATCGTCGTGCGCGACGTGCGGACCGCCCTCGCCGATGCCGCGCGGGCCTTCTACGACGACCCCTCGGCGCAGCTCGCGACGATCGGCGTCACGGGCACCAACGGGAAGACGACGACGACGCACCTGCTCCGGCATGTGCTCGAGACCGACGACCGGCCCACCGGCCTGCTCGGCACCATCAGCTACGAGTTCGGTGGGCGGCGCATCCCCGCCTCGAACACGACGCCGGACGCGGTGCGCCTCCAGGGCTATCTCCGCGAGATGGTCGACCGCCGCGTGCAGGCCTGCGTGATGGAGGTCTCGAGCCACGCGCTCGAGCAGCAGCGCGTGCGTGGCGTGCGCTTCCGCGCCGGGGTCTTCACCAACCTGACCCAGGATCACCTCGACTACCACGGCACGATGGCGAACTACGCGCGCGCGAAGGCGCGCCTCTTCGCCCTGCTGCGGCCCGGTGGCTTCGCGGTGCTCAATGTCGACTCTCCCGCCGCGTCGCTGATGTACGAGGCGGTGCCGAGCGGGGTGAAGGTGCTCGGCTTCGGGCGGAGCGAGGGGGCTGCGATCCGCGCGGTCGACGTGCAATGCGCGATCGACGGCACGCGGTTCCGCCTCTGCATGCCGCACGGCGAACACCTCGTGCACCTGCCTCTGCCCGGCGAGCACAACGTCGAGAACGCGCTCGCGGCGGCGGCGGCGGCCCAGGGCCTCGGCGTCTCCGAGATCGCGATCGCGCATGCGCTCGAGACCGCGCCGCCGGTCCGTGGCCGCATGGAGCCCGTCGGCGCCCGGGGCTCTGCGCGCGTGTTCGTCGACTACGCGCACACGCCCGATGCGATCGAGAAGGCCTGCGCGACGCTGCGGAAGCTCGGCGATGGGCCGCTCACGATCGTCTTCGGCTGCGGTGGTGACCGCGACCGGAGCAAGCGTCCGCAGATGGCGCGGGCCGCCGCCAAGTGGGCGGAGCGCGTCTTCATCACGAGCGACAATCCGCGCAGCGAGGATCCCGAGGCGATCCTCGACGAGGTCGAGCGGGGTCTGCTGGAGATCCCTGCGGATCAGGAGCTCCGCGTGCGGGAGTACGCGCGCATCACGGACCGGTCGCATGCGATCGTCGAGGCCGTGCGCCGCGCACGCCCCGACGAGATGGTGCTGATCGCGGGCAAGGGCCACGAGACCTACCAGATCCTCGCGGATGCGGTGGTGCCGTTCGACGACCGCGAATGGGCCCGCAAGGCCCTCGCCTCGAGGGGCTGAGCATGGTTGCGATCAACTCGACGTCGCCGCTCTCCTGGCTCACGCCCGCCGCCATCGCGCACGCGACCGGCGGGGTCGTCGCGCGCACCGGCGAGGTCGCCGTGCGCGTGGTGACCGATAGCCGCCACATCCGCCCCGGTGACCTCGACGTCGCGCTGCGCGGCGAGCGGTTCGACGCGCACGACTTCGTGCCGCACGCGCTCCGCGCGGGTGCGCATGGCGTGCTCGTCGATCGCGACGTCGACCGCGCCCGCTTGCCGTCGACTGGGTTCGTGGTCCGCGTGACCGACACCGCGCGCGCGCTCGTGCAGCTCGCGCACGAGCACCGCTCGCGATCCGCGGCGCGCGTCGTGGGGATCACGGGCTCATGCGGCAAGACCAGCACGAAGGACATGCTCGGCTTCGTGCTCGCGCGGGCGATGGGCACGGTGGCGTCGCCGAAGTCGTTCAACAACCAGATCGGCGTCCCGCTCTCGCTGCTCGAGATCCGGCCCGAGACGCGCGCCGCGGTGATCGAGATCGGCACGAACGGTCCCGGCGAGATCGAGATGCTCACGCGTTGCGCCGAACCCGACATCGGGATCCTCACCTGCGTCCGCGAGGCGCACCTCGCCGGCCTCGGCGACCTCGAGGGCATCGCGCGCGAGAAGGCGAGTCTGTTCGACGGGGTGCGCGCCGGCGGCCTCGCGATCCTCAACGCCGATGACCGTGCGTGCGCACGGATCGCCGCGCGTCTCACGACGCGCAAGGCGCTCGTCCGGATCGGCGCGCCGGCCGACTGGTTCGCGACCGAAGTCGGCTTCTGCGGCTTCGGCACGACCTTCCGGCTCAATGGCGAGCGGCCGGTGGCCCTGCCTCGCCTCGGCTCGCACAACGTCTACAACGCGCTGTTCTGCATCGCGGCGGCCGCCGAGCTGGGCGTGTCACCGGCGATGGCGATCGAGGCGCTCGCGGTGCTCCCGCACAGCGCGCGGCGCCTCGAGCCGCGCGAGGTGGGGAACGTGCGGATCATCGACGACAGCTACAACATGAACCCGGCCTCGGCGCGCGCCGCATTGCACGTGCTGCAATGCCTCGAGGCCGAGGGGCGTCGGATCCTCGTCTTCGGCGGCATGCGCGAACTCGGTCCGCAGAGCGCGGCCCTGCACGAGGCCCTCGGCGTCGAGCTCGCGGCGGCGGGGATCGATCTCTTCCTCGCGGTCGGTGCCGAAGCGTTGCCGATCGCCAAGGGCGCGCGCGACGCCGGCATGGCCGCGGACCGGATCGTGACGGTCGGCACGGTCGGCGAGGGGATCGAGTTCCTCCGCCGCACCGTGGGAGCGGGCGATGCCGTCCTCTGCAAGGCGTCTCGCGCCGTCGGGCTCGACTCGCTGGTCGATGGGCTCGTCCGTGAACTCGAAGGGGTGGCGGCACCCCGGAGCGGCGGCTGACGTGCTCTTCGAACTGCTCTGGGGCGTCGAGGGACCGCTCGTCGACGTGCCGGGCATCTGGCTCTTCCGCTACATCTCGTTCCGCACCATCGCGGCGACGGTCTTCGCCTTCGTCTTCGCGCTCGCCTTCGGGGGGCGCGCGATCCGCTGGCTCACGCGGTTGAAGTTCGGCGAGGACACCGACAAGACCGACTCGGACCGTCTGCGCGAACTCCACAAGGAGAAGCGGGGCACGCCCACGATGGGCGGCATCTTCCTGATCGGCGCCATGCTCGTCTCGAGCGCGCTCTGGTGCCGGTTCGACGGCCCCAATCGCTGGACCGCGATCGGACTCGTGCTCGTCGCCTGGTATGCGGTGGTCGGGTTCGTCGACGACTGGATCAAGCTGAAGGTCAAGGGCCGTAATGGCCTGTCGAAGCGCGCCAAGCAGGGCTGGCTGACGATCGGCGCCCTCGCCGCCGGCGCTGCGATGCTCGCCAACGGCTTCGGCGGCGAGGCCGGCCCCTCGCTCTATGTGCCCTTCGTCGCCGGGCCGGTCGCGTCGCTCGGCGTCGGCTTGTTCCTGCTGCTCTCGGTCCTGGTGCTGACGGGGACCTCCAATGCGGTGAACCTGACCGACGGACTCGACGGCCTGGCGATCGGGTGCGTCATCACGTCGACCCTGGCCTTCGCCGGGATCTGCTATTTCGTCGGCCGCTCGGACTTCGCCGAGTACCTCATGGTCGAGAACGTCCCCGGAGCGGGTGAGCTGACCGTGATGCTCGGCGCCTTGCTGGGTGCCTCGCTCGGGTTCCTGTGGTTCAACGCGCCGCCGGCCCGCGTGTTCATGGGTGACGTGGGGTCGCTGCCGCTCGGCGGCGCCCTGGGATATGCCGCGCTCGTGTCGCGGACGGAGCTGATCCTGCTGGTCGTCGGCGGCGTCTTCGTCGTCGAGGCGGTGTCCGTGATCATCCAGGTGCTGTCGTTCCGCTTCCGGGGGCGTCGCGTGTTCCGCTGCGCGCCCATCCACCATCACTTCCAGTTCGGCGGGACGCCGGAGACGCGCATCGTGGTGCGCATGTGGCTCGTGAGCGCCTTGCTCGCGATGACGAGCCTCGTCCTCTTCAAGGTCCGCTGATCCTCCATGACGCGCACCAACTCCTTCGCCGTACCGCCGATCCGCGTCCGCGAGCTCGATTGGCTGATGCTCGCGGTTGCCGGGCTCTGCTGCCTCGGGCTGGTCATGGCCGTGTCCGTGCAGTCGTTGGACCGGAGCGGCGACGTGTTGCTCGCGCTCAAGGCGCAGGGCAGCAAGCTCGTCGTCGGCATCGTCCTCTTCGTCGCCTGTGCGGTGGTACCGCTCGGCCTGGTCCGCCGGAATGCGCTCGCGCTCTTCCTCGTCGCCGCCGGGCTCGTCTGGGCGGCGGCGCTCTTCGGTCCCGAACGCAATCACGCCCGGCGCTGGCTGTCGATCGCCGGGATGAGCTTCCAGCCGGTCGATTTCGCCCGCGTGGCGATGATCGTGGTGACGGCGGCCTGGATCGCCGCCGTGGGGGAGCGCATCCGCGAGCTGTTCCGCGGGTTCCTCGTGGTCCTCGCGCCGGCCGTCGTCCTGGCCCTGGGCCTGTTCCTGCAGCCCGACAACGGCAATGCCCTGCTCAGCCTCGCCGTCGCCGGCACGATGGCCGTCACCGCCGGCGTGAGTCTGCGCTGGGTCGGCATCGGCGCCGCATTGGCCGTTCCGGCCGCGCTCTTCGCCGTCGGCCGTCACGGCTACGCGCTCGAGCGCGTGCAACGTTGGCTCTCCGAGGACCCGCCGTATCAGGTGGCCCAGGGCCTGATCGCGCTGAAGAGCGGAGGCTTCGGCGGTGCCGGCATCGGGCACGGCTGGCGGAAGATGGGCTTCGTTCCCGAGCCGCACAACGACTTCGTCTTCACCATCATCGGCGAGGAGCTGGGCTTCCTCGGTTGCTCCGCCGTCCTCTTGTGCTTCGCGCTCATCGGCGTCGTCTGCTTCCGCCTGACGCGGCGATTGAACGATCCGTTCCATCGCTACATCGTCTTCGGCTGCGGCTTCGCGCTCTGTGCCCAGGCCGTCATCAACATGCTGGTGACGACCGGGCTCACGCCCGCCAAGGGCATCGACCTGCCGTTCGTCAGTGCGGGCGGCACGAACCTCGTCACGTCGCTCGGCGTGGTCGGATTGATCGGCAATGCCGCACGCTCGGATCTCGTGTCCCAGCGGGCGGCCGTCACGTACCAGGGAGGGAATTGAGATGGGTCAGCTCGAGAAGTACGGGCTCTATGTCCTCGTCGTCGTCATCGTCATGATCCTCGGCATCGCCATGATGGGCTCGCCGGGCGATGCCGCCGGCGACGGGGGCGCTCCGCGCTCCGAACTCGCGGTCCTCGGGGGGCAAGACGCGCCCGCGAACGGGGGCACCGGAGATTCGGCAAATCGCTTCGGCGGTCTCTTCACGCCGCCGGAGGGCGGATCCGGCGTCCCCGGGAACATCGAGTTCGTCGACCTCGGCGGGGGGGGAGGCCCCGTCGTCGAGAAGGGCGACGCGGAACGGCCGCTGGTCCCGCCGCCGGGCCCGGGTGACGATTCGAAGCGCGGCGCGCCGATCGTGGACCCCGCCCCGACCGTGCGTCGCCATCGGATCGCCGCCGGCGAGACGCTGTCCTCGATCTCCGCTCGCTATTACGGCACGTCCCGCCACCACCAGACGATCCTGGATGCCAATCCAGGCCTGGATGCCCGACGGATGCCGCTCCACAAGGAGATCGTCATCCCGCCGCTGCCGGTGGCGAAGGCCGCGGATGATCCCGCCGTCATCTCCTCGGGCTCGGGGAACGGGGACGAGAACCGGACCCGCGAGGAGCCGCAGCCGGTCCCGGGACCGGGCGTCTCGCGCAGCGTCCGTCGCCACCGGGTTGCCGCCGGTGAGACGCTGAGCTCGATCGCCATCCGCTACTACGGCGAGGAGCGCCACTGGCCGCGCATCCTCGACGCCAATCCCGGTCTCGACCCCAACCGCATGAAGGCGAACTCGGAACTCGAGATCCCGGTGCTCGCGACGTCGACGGCGGTCCCGCGCCCCTCGCCGCGGACCGCGCCTGCCGGTGGTGTCCTGCATCGCATCGCCGAGGGGGAGACGCTGAGCTCGATCGCCCGGCGCTATTACGGGCGCGAGAACGATTGGCAGCGGATCGTCGACGCCAATCCGGGCATCGACACGAAGCGCCTCGCGATCGGCACGGAGATCGTCGTTCCCGAGGTCGTCCGTCCGAAGGTCTGAGTCGGGCAGACGAGTGTTCCGCCGGCGCGTGGCATCACGCGCGGACCGTCATGGAGCTTGCTGGTCATGGTCAAGCGCGTCTGTCTGGTGAGCGGTGGGACGGGTGGGCACCTGTGGCCGGCACTCGTCCTCGGCGAGGCCCTGCGCGCGCAGGGTCATGACACCGTCTTCGTCACGGAGGGCCGCGACGTCGAACGCGCGCTCCTCGATCGGGCGGGCCGTCGGGCCGAGGCGCTCGACGTCCGCGGCAAGGGAATCGGCCGCCTCGTGGCGCTCGCCCGCGGCACGCTCGCCGCGCGACGCCTGCTGCGCCGCGAGGAGGTCGACGCGGTCATCTGCACCGGTGGGAGCACATCGGTCGCCGCCGGTCTCGCCGGCCGGTCGCTCGGCCTGCCGATCGCACTCCTCGAGCAGAACGCGGTGCCCGGCCGCGCCAATCGCCTGCTCTCGCGGTTCGCGGAGCGCGTCTATCTGGGCCTGCCGCCGACCCGCGACGTCCGCCACGGCGTCGTGACCGGCACGCCGGTCCGGCGGGACCTGGCCAACGTCGATCGCGGCGAGGCCCGTCGCAAGCTCGGATTGCGCGAGGACCTGCCGGTCGTCCTGGTCACGGGCGGCAGCCAGGGCGCGGGATTCCTCAACGAGAACGTCCCGATGGCGTTGCTCGCGTTGAAGCGCCCGCTGCAGGTCCTCCACCTCACCGGAACCGGGAAGGACGCGGAGGTCCGCGCCCGCTACCTGCCGGGTCTCGAGACGGGGGTCGATGCGTTCGTGCGCGCGCTCTCGTACGACATGGCGACGATGTATGCGGCCGCCGATCTCGTCGTGTGCCGCGGCGGTGGCTGCACGGTCGCGGAGCTCGTCGCCACCGGTCGACCCGCGCTCATCGTGCCCTATCCCTACCACCGGGACCGGCAGCAGCTGCACAATGGGCGCGTTCTCGAGCGCGCAGGTGCGGCGCGTGTCCTGGAACAGAGCGGCCTCGACGAGGCGGCGCTCGTGAACGAATTGCAGGGGCTGCTCGGCTCGCCCGAGCGCCTGAAACTGATGGAACACTGTGCGCGGTCGCTCGACCTGGGCGATGCCTGCGATCGGATCGTGCTCGATCTCGAGCAGTCCATCCTGGGCTGAGCGCCGAGAGAGGATCCATGGTACGGGCTCTCAGGTGCTGGTCGGTGGTCGCATCCGCGGCCACACGGAGCTCGCGAGACGAGTCGTCTCTCGAGCTCTGAGCCGCGCGTCGGATCGATCGAACGAGGACGAACACCGTGTTGCGCAATGGCAGCGAACGAGTGCACCTGATCGGCGTCGGAGGTGCCGGCATGTCCGGGCTCGCCCGGATGCTCCGTCGTTTCGGCACCGATCTCTCGGGCAGCGATGCCAGCAATGGCCCGGTCGTCGAGGAGCTTCGGGCCGACGGGATCCACATCTGGACCGGCCATCGCCCCGAGCTCCTGAACGGCACGAACGGTTATGTGGTGCGTTCCGCGGCGGTCTCGGCGGAGGACCCCGAGCTCCGGGAATGCGTGCGTCGTGGCTTCACGAGCCTGCTCTATGCCGAGGCGGTCGGCCGGCTCTCGGAGGGCCGCCGCACGCTGGCGATCGCCGGCACGCACGGCAAGACGACGACCACCGCACTGACGGTCGCCGCCGCGCGCGGTGCGGGTCTCGATCCATCGCACCTGATCGGCGGCGAGATCCCGGAACTCGGCGGCAACGGTTATGGCGGCCGTGACGACCTCTTCGTCGTGGAGGCCTGCGAGTTCAACCGCTCCTTCCTGAACCTCAGGCCGTTCGCGGCCGCGATCCTCAACGTCGATCACGATCACTTCGACTGCTACCCGGAGCGCGCCGACGTGCTCGACGCCTATCGCGCGTTCGCGTCGAACGTCCGGCCCGGCGGCACCATCGTCGTCTCCGAGGCGGTGCCCCTCTCCGTGGTGGGTGACAGCACCGATCAGGCGCGCGTGCTGCGCGTCGGCACCGGCCTCTTCGCCGACCTGCGCGCGACCGAGATCGAGGACGACCTCGGGCGCTATTCGTTCGTGCCCGTCGTCCACGGGCGCCGCCTGCCCCGCATCCAATTGGCCCAGCCGGGACGATTCCAGGTCAGCAATGCGCTCGCCGCGCTGGGGCTCCTCGATGCAGCCGGCGCGGATCTCGAGGGCGCGTGCCACGGCATCCGTTCGTTTGCCGGAGTCCGGCGGCGCTTCGAGATGCGGAGCGGAGCACGCGGCGGCCAGCTCGTCCTCGACTACGCCCACCATCCGGCCGAAGTCCGGGTCGTGGTGCGGGCGGCGCGCCGACGCTTCCCGGCGCGACCGCTCCTGGTCGCGTTCCAGCCTCACCAGCACAGCCGAACGCTCCATCTCCTCGACGACTTCGTGGAGGTCCTCGCCGAGGCGGACCATTGCCTGATCGCCGAGGTCTACGCGGCGCGCGAGAAGTGCGGCGAGATCCAGCCGGTGCGCGCCGAGGAGCTCGTCGCGCGCATCCGCGAACGGGGCACCCGCGCCGACGTCGTCCCCGAGCTCGCGCGCATGCCGCAGCAGATCGCGGAGACGTTCACACCGCAGACCGTCGCCTTGGTCCTCGGCGCCGGCGACATCGACTCGATCGTCCCCGCTGTCCTCGAGTCGATCTGAACCAGAGCCCGCGGATGTCCCTCAGCCCCATTCCCGACGCATTGCGCCTGGCGCTCACCGCGGTGCGCGGTGCCGTGCGCGACCACGTTCCACTCGCGCCGAGTTCGCACCTGCGGATCGGCGGACCCGCCCAATGCCTCGTCGAGGCCGCGACCGAGCAGGACGTCGCCTGGGTGGTGCGCGCCTGCCGCGAGCACGGCGTGCCGTTGCGCGTGCTCGGCGGGGCCAGCAACATCCTGATCGCCGACGAGGGCGTCGCCGGCGTGGTGCTCTCGCTCGAGCGGCTCAACCGCGTCGTCCGCGATGGCACGCGGCTCTGCGCCGGTGCGGGAGTGACCGTGCCGAGCCTCATCCGCCTCTCGCGTGAGCAGGGCCTGGCGGGCCTCGAGGTGCTCACCGGCGTGCCCGCCCAGGTCGGTGGTGCGGTCGCGATGAACGCCGGCACGCGCGAGGGCGAGACCTTCGATCTCCTCGAGTCGATCCTCGTCGTCGACCGCGACGGCGAGCTCTCCGAGCTCCGTCGCGACGCGTTCCAGGCCCGCTATCGCGACGGTGGCCTCGCGGGTCGGATCGTCGTCTCGGCCACCTTCGAGCTCCGTGAGGATGATCCGCGGGCGATCCGCGAGCGCTTCGAGACCTATCTCCGTTATCGCAACGCGACGCAGCCGATCACCGAGCGCAGCATCGGCTGTGTGTTCCGCAATCCCCCGGGGGATGCCGCCGGACGTCTGATCGAGCGGGCTGGCTGCAAGCTGCTCCGCGACGGCGGCATCAGCGTGAGCGGCAAGCACGCGAACTACTTCGTGAACGATGGGTCCGGGAGCAGCGCCGAGTTCGTCCGCCTGATCCACACGGTGGCCGGGCGCGTCGCGGACAACAGCGGCGTGGGGCTCGAGCTCGAGATCAAGACCTGGGACGTTCGCGGGCTGGACGAGTTCATGGCCCCATGACCCGGGGTCGGGACCCGTCCGGTGGGACGACGGTTCCTGAACGGGCTGGGCCACGGTGCGCCGGCTCGGAATACTCCGGTCCGCGTCCGCAAGGGGGCTCCGCCGATCGGGGCTCCGACCTCGTCCAGCACTTCGCTCCAGCAACCATGTTCGCTTCGCCGCTTCTCGTTGCCGCTCTCGCGGCATTCTCGCCAGCCCCCCAAGAGCCCACCGAGGGCCCCTCGAAGCTCCTGCCGCTCTCCTCGATCGGCTTCGTGGAGTTCGCCGGACTCGAGGCCTGTGCGCGAGCCGCGAACGAGGCCCCGCTGATCGCGCTCGCCGAGCGCCTCGCCGAGCGCGCCCTCGGCGCGCGGCCCGCGGCGCTGTTCGCCGCCGAGGTCCTGCCCGAGATCACGGAGGGCCTGCGCGAGACCGGCCTCGGACTGCGGGAGATGCGGGCGCTCCTGAGGGGGCGGATCGCGCTCGGCTTCGGCCGGCCCGTCGGCTTCGACAATGAACTCCTGCCGGCCTTCGGGCTCGTCGTCGAGATCGGTGACGACGCCGAGGGTGTGAAGCACGCCATCGACGAGTTCGTCGACGCCATCACGTCCAAGGGGAGCGTGGCCGTGCGGACCGAGAAGCTCGGCGGCATCGAGGCCCAGGTGCTCCATCACCAGTCGCGGACTGGCGAGATCTGGCTCACCCAGGTCGACAACTACGCCATCGGCACGGTCGGCCGCGGCTACCTCGCCGAGATCCTGCGCACGTTGCGTGGTGAGCAGCCGTCGATCTGCGGGACCGATCTCGCGCGCCGCGCGCGCAGCGACGTCGGTGAAGGCGCGCTCGCCGTGGGCGCCGTCAATCTCCGCCCGATCAGCGACCTCCTGCGTTGGTACGCGCCCTACGAGGCGGATCCGATCCTCGCGGCACTCGGCCTCGGTTCGATCGATGGGATCACCTTCGGCACCGCGTTCCGCGACGGCCAGTCGGTGGACGTCCTGCGTCTCGCCGGGGAACTGTCGGAGGACGGCCTGCTCGCCGCGCTCGGTGGCGGACGCGTCGACCCCGCGCTCGTCGCGACGCTGCCTGCCGACACGGCCCTGGTCTGCGGTCTCTCGCTCGATCCCGCGCGCCTCGAGACGGCGATCGCCGCCCTGGTCGACGCGCTGCCCCTGCCCGCGCGCCGCGAGTTCAACCGCGAGGTCCGCAATGAGATCACCAACGGACTCCGCGAACTCGGCGTCCCGGTGAGCGATCTCCTCGCGATGGTGAAGGCGCTCGGTCCCGACCTCGTCCTCGGCGTGACGATGCCCGCGTTCCAGATGGGCGTGCCGCAGTTCCCCCGCATCGTGCTCGCCTGCCGCGCTGCGCAGGGTTCGGAGATGACGGCGAAGATCGCCGGTCTCTGCGAGCGCTTCGGCGCGGTGGTCCAGTCGCAGACGGTCGACGACCGCACCGTGCGCTGGGTGAACGTCGAGGGCGCTCCGGTGCGCATCTCGGTCGCGTTCGTCGAGGCCGGCGATCGCATCGTGGCCGCGAGCGACGTGCGCTACCTGAAGGAGCTCCTGCGCGCGGAGCACGGGCTCGAGTTCGACCCGGCGACCGCCGGCGATGGTTGCTTCCAGAGCTCGGCGCTCTTCGCGTGGCTGCGCGTGCGCGAGAACGTCGGCACGCTCTGGCAGCAGCTCGCGCCGCAGGTCGAGAACCTGCTCGAGTCGAACGAGCAGATCCCCATCGAGCCCGAGGACCTGCCGACGCCCGAGGAACTGCACGCCGCGTTGCGGGACGTCTCGATCGGCATCGGCATGGACGAGGCCGGCCTCAGCATCCGCCTGGCGTCGCCGATCGGCGGCGGGTTCTACCTCGCGGTCTTCGGCGCGCTCCTGGAAGAGGCGGCGACCGGTTCGCGCAAGCGGACCGGCTGATCGCGCGGCGGATCGCCCCGGGCCATCAACGGCGCAGGGAATCCCTCACGGCGCGACGCACGTCGCGCAGGTCGCGCTCGACCGCGTTGCGGAGCACGCCACCGAGCTCGCGGCGGACGGTGTCCCCGACGATTCCGCCGACACCGACCTCGACGGCCGTGTGCAGGATCGGGTCGTAGACCATGCGACCCGCGCTGGCCTCGACCACGCGCACGGACTCGGAGTCGCGGCGGGCCGCCGCCTCGGCCGCGCGGACCTCGCGCAGGCGCTCGATGTGGGCCTCGGCTGCGGCGCCGAGCTGGACCTTGCGCTGCGCGTCCGCGCGGGCGAGCTCCTCGGCGCGATCGGACTCGCGCTTCGAGAGCTGCTCGGCCGTCAGGCCGTCTGCCTCGATCTTCCAGACGAGTGCCTTGGCGATCTGGACCTCGCCGCCCTCGACGCGGATCACGTAGACGCCGTTCTCCTCGCGGAGCAGCACGCCTTCGATGAAGTCGGGACTGCCGTCGGTGATCTTGGCGGCGGCTTCGGCCGTGCCGAGATGGAAGCGGTCAGCGAAGAGACTCGGCGCGAGACCGAGCGAGAGCAGGACGGGGAGCAGGTTGCGCAACAGCATCGGGAGATCCTCGAAGGGTGCCGAAGTGTACGTCAGAGCTTCGCGCCCTGGGCTCGCGTGCGGAGCGGCGATGACAACGTCAGGTCGTGCGTCGCGGTCCCGGATCGGGAGCGACACGCCCCGCGTGACGGGTCCCGGCGCGAGGTCCCCACGGCGCTCAATGCGCGGCGAGCCAGTCGCGGCCGTGTCCGATCGCGACGTCGAGGGGGACCAGAAGTTGCGCCGCGTCGGCCATGCACTGCCGCAGCAGGATCGTGACCTCGCTCAGCTCGTCGTCGGGAACGTCGAGCACGAGCTCGTCGTGCACCTGCAGGAGCAGTTTCGCCCGCAGTCCGCGCCTCACGAGCTCTGCGTGCACGGCGAGCATCGCGCGCTTCACGATGTCCGCCGCGGTGCCCTGGATCGGCGTGTTCACCGCCATGTTCTCGGCGGCGACGCGCAGCGGCACGTTGTCGGAGTCGATGTCGGGGAGCGGGCGGCGGCGTCCGAAGAGCGTGTGCACCTCGCGGTCCGTGCGCGCGCGTGCCAGCGTCGAGTCCAGCCAACGCTTCACTCCCGGGAACGCGCCGAAGTAGGCATCGATGAAGCGCCGCGCCTCGGCGGCGGTCATCCCCGTCTCGGCCGCGAGGCGTGACGGTCCCATGCCGTAGACGAGGCCGTAGTTGATGACCTTCGCCTGCGTGCGCATCTCAGGTGTCACCATGCCCGGGAGGAGCCCGTGCACGCGCGCCGCGGTGCGTTGGTGGACGTCCTCACCGGTGCGGAAGGCCTCGATGAGCCCCGCGTCCTCCGCGACGTGGGCGAGGATGCGCAGCTCGATCTGGCTGTAGTCGGCCGACAGGAGCTGCCAGCCCGCGCCCCGCGAGACGAACGCGCGGCGGACCTCGCGTCCCCATTCGGTGCGGATCGGGATGTTCTGCAGGTTCGGGTTGTCGGACGAGAGTCGCCCCGTGGCCGCGACCGCCTGGTTGAACGAGGTGTGGATGCGCCCGGTGCGCGGATGCACCATCCCGGGCAGCGTCTCGACGTACGTGCTCGCGAGCTTGCTGAGCTGCCGCCAGTCGAGGATGAGCCGCGGGACCTCGTGGTGCGCGGCGAGGGCCTCGAGCACGTCGGCATCGGTCTTCCACTGACCCGTCTTCGTCTTCTTGGGGCGCAGCCCCGCCGCCTTGTGCACCTCGAGCTTCTCGAAGAGCACGACTCCGATCTGCGCCGGCGAGTTGAGGTTGAACGGCTCGCCGGCCCGCTCGCTGATCCGCTGCTCGAGGCGTGCGATCTCCGCTGCGAGTCGTTCGCCGAGTCGTCGCAGGTGCTCGAGGTCGACGCGGATGCCCTCGCGCTCCATGTCGAGGAGCACCTCGACGAGCGGCAGCTCGAGCTCCTCGAAGATCGCCGTGAGCCGCGCGTTCGCGAGTTCGGGCGCCATGCGTTCGCGAAGACGCCAGGTGAAGTCGGCGTCCTCGGCCGCGTAACGGCCGGCGAGGTCGATGTCGACCTGATCGAAGGTCTTCTGCTGCTTGCCGGTGCCGAGCAGCTCCTTCGTGGCGATCTTCCGGTAGTCGAAGTAGCGCAGCGAGAGCGCATCGAGGTTGTGCTGGCCGACGCCGGGCGAGAGCAGATACGACGCGAGCATCGTGTCGAACTCGAGGCCGCGCACCGCGACACCCGCGTTGCGGAACACATGGAGGTCGTACTTCGCGTTCTGACCGGTCTTCCGCAGCGTCGCGTCCTCGAGCACGTCGCGCAGTGCGTCGAGCAGCGCGGCGCGACCCTCCTGCAGCACGGGCGGCTCGAGGTTGAACGGGACGTAGTAGGCCAGGCCCGCGCGCCACGCGAACGACACGCCGACCAGCTCGGCGCGCATCGGATCGAGGCTCGTCGTCTCCGTGTCGACCGCGAAGCGCCCCGCGGAGCGCAGTTCCGCGAGCAGGGCGGCGAGCTCGTCGGCGTTGCGCACGATGCGGTAGTCCTGCTCGCCCACGCTCGGTTTGTCGTCCTGGATCTCGCGCGCGAGGGACTCGAACTCGAGCTCCCGGAAGAGCGCGCGGAGCGCCGCCTTGTCGGGTCGCGGTGCGGACAGCGCGGTGGCCGAGGTCGTCAGGGGGACGTCGGTGCGGATCGTCACGAGGCGGCGCGAGAGGAGCGCGAGCTCGCGATTCCCCTCCAGCGAGGCCTTGATCGACGGCGGCTTCACGTCGCCGGTGCGCTCGAGCAGGGCGTCGAGCGAACCGAACTCGGCGAGCAGCTTGCCTGCGGTCTTCTCGCCGACCTTCGGCACGCCCGGCACGTTGTCCGACGAGTCGCCCATCAGGGCGAGCAGGTCGACCATGCGCTCCGGCGGGACGCCGAACCTCGCACGCACCGCCTCGGCATCGAGGATCTCCGGGGCCGCGGTGCTGCTGCGCAGGTTCCAGAGGCGGATGCGTTCGTCGACGAGCTGCGCGAAGTCCTTGTCGCCGGTGACGATGAACACGTCCATGCCGGCATCGCGGCCCTGCACCGCGAGCGCCCCGATCACGTCGTCGGCCTCGTGGCCGGGGCTGTCGACGATGGGGATTCCGAAGGCCTCGACGACGCGGCGGATGTCGTCGAACTGCGCGACCATCTCCTCGGGCGCCTTCTCGCGCGTCGACTTGTATTCGGGGTAGATCCGGGTGCGCTCGAGTTCCTCGCGCGAACCGTCGAAGGCGACGGCGACCAGGTCGGGCTTCTCGCGATCGAGGAGCGAGCGCAGCGTGATCGTGAAGCCGAAGGTCGCACCGGTCGGGTGACCGTCGCGGCGCGTGAGACTGCCGCGGGACGAGTTCGCGAACGCGAAGTAGGAGCGGTACGCGAGTGCGGTGCCGTCGATCAGGAACAGTCGTCGACGGTCGGTCATGAGGGCTCCGGTTCAGCGGGCTGCGGCGACGAGCGGCTTGCCGTCGGGGGTGAAGATGCGCGCGGCGAGCAGTTCGACGGGTCCGTCCTCGACGCGCAGCGAGACGCGCGGCGAATGCCAGAGGTCGAAGGGACCGGTGAGAGCGCGGACGCCTTCGAACCAACGCGCGCCGCTCCGCTGGCGGACGGGACGCAGCGTGCCGTCCTGCGTGATGCGGAAGCGCAGGTCGCCGCTGCGCGCGTCGATGACGGGAGTGCCGACGAGACGCACGCCGCGAGTCATGAAGCGCGGTCGTGGATTCCCGGTGCCGAAGGGGCCGAGGAGGTCGAGGGAGCGCACCTCGCGAGGTTCGAGTTCGGCGAGGGTGACGGTGCCGTCGAGCGCCTGATCCGTGGGTGCGACGAGCGCGCGATCCGCGACCGCGTTGATGGCGGCGCGGAACTCGTCGAGCTTGTCGCGCCGGATCTCGAGTCCGGCCGCCGCGGCGTGACCGCCGTAGCTCGAGAGGAGATGGCTGCACTCGTGCATCGCCTGCCGCAGGTGGATGCCACCCGGCGAACGCCCCGACCCGCGACCCACCTCGCCGTCGAACGAGATGAGGATCACGGGTCGATCGGTCGTCTCCGCGATGCGCGCGGCGACGATGCCGAGCACGCCGGGATGCCAGTCGTCGCCCGCGAGCACGAGGAGCTTGTCGTCGTGCAGCTCGGCCTCCCGCCGCACGCGCTCGACGAGCTCGCGTTCGACCCGGCGTCGCAGTTCGTTGTGCTTCTCCAGGACCTTCGCGGCCTCCTGGGCCTGCTGGTAGCCCCGAGCGGTCAGGAGCTGCACGGCCTCGATCGCGCGGCCCATGCGGCCGGCGGCGTTGAGGAGCGGTGCGATGCGGAACGCGACGTCCTCGGCTTCCGGCGAGCGGTTCGACAGGCCGGCGCAGTCGAGCAGCGCACGGATCCCCGGGCTCTTGCTGACGGCGAGCGCCCGCAGCCCGTGGAACACCATCGCGCGGTTCTCGCCGCGCAGCGGCGCGACGTCGGCGATCGTGCCCAGCGCGACGTAGGCCATCGCATCGACGAGGAAGCCGGCGAACTCGTCGCCCTCGCGCCGGTTGCGGGAGAAGGCCTGCGCGACCGCGGCCGCGAGCCGGAAGGCGACGCCGCAGCCCGCCAGATCGCGGTCGGGATAGCCCGCGCCGGGCAGGCGGGGATTCAGCACCGCGAAGGCCTTCGCGACGTTGTCGGAGGTGCCGTGGTGATCCGTGACGATGACGTCGCAGCCGCCCGCCTGGATCCGCTCGATCCAGGTGCCGGCGTTCGTCCCGTTGTCGACCGAGATGCACAGATCGAAGCGTCCGGCGGCGATGGCCTGCTGCGAGGCGGCGGTGAAGGAGTAGCCGTCGCGGCGGTCCGGGATGAACGCCTCGGCGTCGACCTCCATCAGCTTGAGGAACTGGAGGAGGAGGACCGTGCCGCTGATCCCGTCCACGTCGTAGTCCCCGTGGATCAGGATGCGTTGGCCCCGATGGATCGCCGTGCGGATCCGATCGACGGCCTTCTCCATCTCGACGAACGCGTAGGGGTCGGCGAGGGAGCCGAGGTCGGGACGCAGGAGCACGCGGGCGCGCTCGGGATCGTCATGGCCGCGCGCGAGCAGCACGCGCGCGAGGAGTTCGCATTGGCCCAGCGTCCGCGCCAGAGCGCGCTCGCGAGGGTCCGGATCGGGCACTCGGCTCGGCAGGCGCTCCAGCGGCATCGCGGCTATGGTAGCGACGCATAGCGGCTGCGACACGCGCGATGGACACGACGAACCAGACGGATCTTGCTGCGCTCCTGCGGGGTTTGCCGTCCGTCGACCAGCTCGCGCGCGACGAATCCCTGGCCGACCTTCCCGCGCGGGTGGTCGTGCGCGAGGCGCGTCGGGTCCTCGAGGGATTGCGGGATGCGGCGCGTCGTCAGGCCGCGTCCGGCGGGTCCGCCGCGCCGTCGTTCGCACGTCCCGCCCTGCTCGCGCGGCTGCGCGAGGCGGTCCAGTCCTCACTCGCGCGGCGGCACCGCCGCGTGATCAACGCGACGGGGATCGTGCTGCACACCGGACTCGGCCGGGCTCCGCTCGCCGCGGCGGCGCGCGCGGCGATCCAGGAGGCGGCGGGGTATGCCGTCGTCGAGGTCGATCCCCGGGATGGGGCGCGCAATCAGCGCGAGTCCGCCGTCGCCGCGCTGCTCGTGGAGCTCAGTTCGGCACCCGCGGCGCTCGTCGTGAACAACAACGCCGCGGCGGTGAACCTCGTGCTGCGCGCCCTGGCCGAGGGTCGCGAGGTCGTCGTCTCGCGCGGCGAACTCGTCGAGATCGGCGGCGGGTTCCGCATGCCCGACGTCATGGCCGAGGCCGGCTGCCGCATGGTCGAGGTCGGCACGACGAACCGCACCCATCTCCGCGACTACGAGCGCGTCCTGCGGGCCGAGACCGCGATGCTGCTGAAGGTCCACCCGAGCAACTTCCGCGTGCTCGGCTTCCATGCGGTGCCCTCGCTCGCGGAACTCGTCGCGCTCGGCCGCGCGCGCGGTGTGCCGACCTTCGACGACCTCGGCTCCGGACTGCTCGTCGCCGACGTGCCCGCGGCACTGAGCGAGGAACCCTCGGTCCGTGAGAGCCTCGCGGCCGGCGCGTCGCTCGTCTCGTTCTCGGGTGACAAGCTCCTCGGCGGTCCGCAGTGCGGCATCGTGCTCGGCGAGCGCGCGCTCGTCGAACGCGTGCGTGCCCACCCGCTCTACCGCGCGTTCCGTTGCGACAAGCTCGCACTCGCGGCCCTGGAGGCGACTCTCGCGATCTACCGCGACGGCGATCCGCTCGCCGAGATCCCGACCCTGCGCGCGATCGCACGCGGCGCGGCGGAGCTCACGGCGATCGCGACGCGCCTGCACGACCGGCTCGGGATCGCCGGGTCGCGCGTGTGCGCCAGCGAGTCGTTCGTCGGCAGCGGCGCGAACCCCGCACGTGCCCTGCCCTCGTCGGCCCTCGTGCTTCCGGGCGGAGCCCGGACCGCGGAGCGCCTGCGCTGCGGCGGTGAGCCACCGGTGTGCGCGCGCGTCGCCGACGACGGCGTGTGGCTCGATGCGCGCACGCTCGCGGACGAAGACCTCGACGAGGTCGCGCGTTCCATCGCGCGCGCCCTCGCGTGAAGCTCCTGCCGACGCCCCGCTCGCCGTGACCCGATCCTCGCAAGGCATGACACCCGATCCCAACGACAAGCGTCTGACGCACTGGTCCTGCGCGGCAGGTTGAGCCGCGAAGCTGCCAGCCGAGGGCCTGGGTCAGGTCCTCGCGAAGCTCGGGCCGCTCACGCATCCCGCACTCCTCGCCGGCGCGGAGGGGTACGAGGACGCCGGGGTCTTCCGTCTCGATGCGGATCGCGCCCTCGTCGTGACGACCGATTTCTTCCCCCCGATCGTCGACGACCCGCGCTGGTTCGGACGCATCGCCGCCGCGAACGCGTTGTCCGACGTGTTCGCGATGGGAGGCGAGGCGCTCGTCGCGCTCAACCTCGTGTGCTGGCCTGCGGAGCTCGACCTCGAGCTGCTCGGTGAGGTGCTCGCCGGCGGACTCGAGAAGATCCGCGAGGCCGGCGCGGCGCTCGCCGGTGGTCACTCCGTGCGGGACAACGAGGTGAAGTACGGACTCGCCGTGACCGGCATCGTCCATCCGGACCGCTTCTGGCGGAACTCGGGCGCGCGGGAAGGGGACCTGGTGATCCTCACGAAGCCGCTCGGGATGGGCACCGTCTCCACGGCGATCAAGCGCGGCGCCGTCGCCGGTGACGGTGAACTCGTCCGGCGCGCGATGGCGCAGATGGCGGAGCTCAACCGCGGGGCCGCGCTCGCCGTGCGCGATCTGGCGGTCCATGGCGCGACCGACGTGACGGGCTTCGGTCTCGTCGGTCACGGCCAGGAGATGGCGGACGGCGCCGGACTGACGCTCGAGCTCCGCGCCGCGGATCTCCCGATCTTCGCCGGCGCCCTCGAGCTCGCGCGCGCGGGTGTCGTCTCCGGTGGGGGACGCAAGGCGCGCGGCGCGCGCGCGGCACACGTGCGGATCGCCGACGCCGTCGACGAGGCACTCGCCGCGATGGTCTTCGATGCCGAGACCTCCGGAGGCCTGCTCCTGGCGTTGTCCGAGCGCGACGCCGAGGTCGCGCTGCGGCGGCTGCGCGACGCCGGCGTGGCGGTCGCGAGCGTGATCGGTCGCTTCGTCGCGCGGCGCGGCGCGACCGCCGTCGAGCTCATCGCCTGAGCAGCGACGCGACGTGGCCCGCGCGTGTTCAGCGCAGGCCGAGCAGCGCGCGCGCGGCGGCGTCGAGCTTCGGCTGCTCGGTTGTGCCGAGGGCGCCGAACTCGACCTCGAAGTGCACGGCGGAGGTCGAACCATCGACGGCGCGCACGGGCAATCCGCCCTTGTAGATGCGCTTGCCCTCGGCATCGAACTCCTCGACCTTGGCGTCCTCCTCCTCCTCGAGGCCTTCGGCGCCCTGGAACTCGATGCGCATGTTGTCGGGCATCGTCGAGGTCTCGTAGGCGCTGGCCTTGAGGCGGTGGCAGAGGCCGGTCGAAGGGTCGATCCAGAACGCGAGGTCGAGCGTCAGCTCGGGCGGCTCGTCGTTCCCCATGCCGGGTGCGCCGATCATGATCGGCCCGCCGCGGCCACCGCCGACGCGCGGCAGCGCGCCGCCGAGCAGCAGGTCTCGCGCGGCGTCCTCGTCGAAGCTCACGGTGACGAGGTTCCAGGGCTTCTCGCGCCAGGTCGTCGACTCGCTGCGCGCGTCCTTCGCCGCGGCCGCCGCTCCGGCGAGTCGCTCGAAGAAGACCTGCGGTTCGAAGATGAAGGGCAGCGGCTTGCCGGTGACCGTGACGCCACGGCGCGGTCGCCATTCGCCTTCGGCGAGGCGCGCGATCATGCGCCCACCGGCGAAGAGCAGCTCGTGCTCGCCATCGTCGAGGCTCACGGACAACCATGCACCGGCGGAGCTGCCCGAGAGCTCGGTCTCCCGCGAGCCCGGCGGCATCATCCGGCGGAATCGACGGACCATCGCCTGGTCCTGCTCCTCGAGGGTCTTGAAGCTCATTCCCGAGAGCGCGCCCATGCGGGTGGCGAGCTCGGCGATGCCGGGTTGCGCGGCGGCCGCGTCGGCGTCCTGCGCGGCGAGCGCTGCGGAGCTGGAGACCGCCGCGACGAGCGCGAGCGCGAGGGGGGCGAGACTTCGGGTCGAGGGTCGGACCAAGGTCATGTCGGGTTCCTTCGGGGACTGAACACGCGGAACGAGGGCCGCGGAAGGGGAGGACGCGGGTTGGGCGCCGCCGGACGATCACGGGCCGCGGATACTCCGCTCCGGTCGAAGCTCCGCGCTCGACCCTGCGGGCCGCGTGCGCGGCGTGCCGTGTCCGTCAGGTCGCGGGCCCGCCGTCGGGCGGCGGAACGGCGTCCGGCCCGGGCTCGCGCGCGGCGCGCTCCCGGCGGAGTTCATCCATGATCCCGTCGATCCTCAGGGCGCCCTCGATCCCGTCGTCGTGGACGAACTTGATGCGCGGCATGGTGCGCGTCCGCAGGATCGGCGCGACCTCGTGCTGGATGAAGCGCGCGGCACCCGCGAGGACCTCGGCGTTGCGCTTCTGCTCGCCGCCGCCACCGAGCGCCGACCAGAACACGAGACAGACCTGCAGGTCCTTGTCGACCTTCACGCGGGTGATCGTGACGAGCCCGCGGCGCGGGTCGGCGAGATCGCGATCGACGATCTCCGCGATCCGCTCCTTCAGGAGGGACTCGATGCGGCGTTGACGTCGCTCATTCATCGGAACTCGCTCACTTGGGTCTCAGGATCTCCAGTTCGTGCTCTTCGAGTCGGGCGTCGCGGAAGTCCTCGAGCCAGTCGATGAGTTTGTCGAGCGCACCGTTCAGGTAGGCGATGTCGTTGCTGACCATCGTCGCGCCGAAGGTCGCGTTCGCGCAGTCGTCGAGGTCGTCCGTCTCCGCGATCGCGACGTTGAACTCGCGCCGGGCGCGGTCCTTCAGCGCGCGGACGACGGCGCGCTTGTCCTTGAGCGATTCCGCGTGGGGGATCGCCATGGTGAACTGCAGGACACCGATGAACATGGCGCGCGCGTGGCGGCTGACCCCGCCGCTCTTGGTCGTCGGTCGTGCGGGCTCGAGCTCGTCCTGGCCGCGCCTGCGGCCACCGACAGGCACCCGAGAGCCCGTGGTCCGGGCTTTGGTCTCGGGCTCTCAGTCGAGCGTGCGCTTGACGAGCTTGACGGCGTAGAACTCGAGCTGGTCGCCTTCCTTGATGTCGTTGTAGTCCTTCAGGACCATGCCGCACTCGAAGCCGCCCTTGACCTCGCGCACGTCGTCCTTCTCGCGTCGCAACGACCCGAGCTGGCCGGTGTAGATCACGCGACCATCGCGTGAGAGGCGGACGCTCGCGCTGCGGCGTGCGACGCCGTCGATGACGAAGCAACCCGCGATGTTGCCGAACTTGCTCGAGCGGAAGATCGCGCGGATCTCGGCGTGGCCGATGACCTCCTCGACCTCCTCGGGCTTGAGCTTGCCCTCCATCGCGAGCTTCACGTCGTCGATCAGGTTGTAGATCACGTCGTAGAAGCGGATCGTCACACCGCTGCGTTCCGCGGCCTGACGAGCGGACTGGTCGGCGACCGAGTTGAAGCCGATGACCACGGCGCCCGAGGCCTGCGCGAGGGAGACGTCGGTCTCCGTGATGCCGCCGAGTGCGGCGTGGATCACGTTGACCTTCACCTCCTCGGTGTTCAGCTTGGCCAGGCTCTGGCGGATCGGCTCGAGCGAGCCCATCACGTCGGCCTTGAGGATGATCTTGATCTCCTCCACCGTGCGCTGCTCGAGACGGGCGCGCAGGTTCTCGGCCGTCATCTGCGAACGCTCCGCCAGCGAGATCGTGCGTGCGGTGCGCTGACGATCCTCCGCGACCTCCTTCGCCTTCTTGACGTCGGTGATCACGTAGAGCCGGTCGCCCGGCATCGGGAGGGCATCGAGGCCGAGCAACGAGAGCGGAGTCGCGGGTCCGGCTTCCTTGACCTGACGGCCGTGGTCGTCGACCAGGCCGCGGACACGCGCGAGGCTCTCGCCGCAGAGGACCGTGTCCTTCACGTGGAGCGTGCCGTTGGTGACGAGCACGTTGACCACGACGCCCTGTTCGGGGCTCTGCCGCGATTCGACGACCACGGCCTCGGCCGGGGCGTCCGCCTTCGCGGTGAGCTGCATGATCTCGGCCTCGAGCATGATGCGCTCGACGAGGGCGTCGAGGCCGAGTCCGGTCTGGCCCGAGACCTCGATCATCGCGACCTGGCCGCCCCACTCCTCGGGCTGCAGGCCCTTCACCGCGAGCTGCTGCTTGACCTGCATCGGCCGCGCGTTGGGCTTATCGCACTTGTTGATCGCGACGATGATCTTGGTCTTCGCGTCGGTCGCGTGGGCGATCGCCTCCTCGGTCTGAGGCATGACGCCGTCGTCGGCGGCGACGACGAGCACGACGATGTCCGTCAGCTTCGCACCGCGGGCGCGCATCGAGGTGAAGGCCTCGTGACCCGGCGTGTCGAGGACGACGAACTCCGCGCCGTCGTGCCAGGTGACCTTGTAGGCGCCGATGTGCTGCGTGATGCCGCCGGCCTCGCCGTGCGCGACATCGCTCTTGCGGAGGGCGTCGAGCAGGGTCGTCTTGCCGTGATCGACGTGACCCATGAAGGTCACGACCGGCGCGCGCGGCTCCGTGTCGACGTCGGCGTGCGCGGCCTGCAGGTCGGAGAGCAGCTCCGCTTCCGCCTCCTGCCGCTCGACGATGCGGATGTTGCGGTTGACCTCGAGACCGATCAGCTCGACCTCGTCATTGGTGAGGAACGAGTTGATGTTCTTGCCGATGACGCCGAGCTTGAAGGTCAGCGTCGCGATCAGGTCGTTGACCTTCACGCCGAGCGCTTCGGAGAGCGCCTTGACGGTGATCGGGGGCTGGACCTCGACGACCTTGCTCGGGTCGACGCTCGAGGCGAGACCGCCGCCGCCGCGCCGGCCGCCGCGCATCCCGGGCCGCGGCCGACCGCCGGGGCCCGTGGTCTGGGTCGGACCGCGGCGCACGTTGCCCGTGCCTCCGCCCTGGGTGGGGCGCGCTCGCGGGGCCGCCGAGCGGCTCTGGGTGCTGCGCAACGCCGCCTGCCGCAGGTTGCGGTCCACGCTGCCCGGGTTGCGGGCCTGGGCCGGGGCGGAGCGCCGCTGCGCGTCGCGGATCGCCTCGGGCGGCAGCTCGATGCGACCGAGCACCTTCGCCTTCGCCTCGGGAACCAGCAGGCGCTTCACGGCCTGGCCGGCCGGGCCGACCAGGCTGCCCTCGGCCGACGTCGCGAGGTCCGCCTGCCGCGGCACGGGGCGACCGGGGACAGCCTCGCTCGGGAACTGCCTGGCGCCGGGGGAGGACTGCTTGGAGGAACTCGTGGGATCCGTGGGGCTGGTGGTCTTGGCGTCGGCGTCCGCGCTCGCGACGAGCGCGTCCTCGCCGAGCTCGCCGGGAGCGGGCTCGGGTGCGACGGCTTCTGCCGCCGCCTCGACCGGCTCCGGGCGCGAGCCGCTGCCGCGCGCGGGCGAGTCGTCGCTCGCCACGGCTTCGCTCGGACGACTCGTCTCGACGCGGCGTTCCTCGGGCGCCGGGGATTCCGTCGGCGGCACTTCGAGGGTGCCGCGGGCGACCGGCTCGGGCGCCGCGACGGGCTCCGGGCTCGGCTGGGCCTCACGCGGTGCCGGGACCTCGCGGATCGGCGTGGCCTCTCGGGCCTCGGCGACCCCGGGCTCCGCGGCGACGACGTCCTCGGCATCCGGCACGCGCCGCTTGGGAGGCAGGGGCTTCTGCGAGGGCAGCTCCTTGCGCGCCGGCTCCGGGAGTCGCTTGCGCTCGAGAGGGTCGGGCAGCTGCTTCCGCGCCGGCTCGCTCGCCGTCGCTTCGCCGCCGTGACCCGCGCTGCCGTGTGATCCGGCACCGTGCGAAGAGGCACCGTGCGAAGAGGCGCCATGTCCAGGGGCGCCGTGACCCTGAGCCCCATGCCCACCCGCGCTGGGCAGGGCCTTCTTCTTGGGGCCGAGGCCCTCGCTGGGCGGGGCTTCGGGCTCGGCGACATGCGGTGCCGCCTGCTGGGAGAGACCCTGGGTCTCGATGATGGCACGGACCTGGAGTTCGGTCGCGTCGTCGAGCACAGCCATGTGCGACTTGACGGCGTCGAAACCGAGCTCCTTGAGCATCTTCGCGAGGTCCGGGCCCTTCAGCCCGTACTCTTTCGCCAGCTCGTAGACGCGAACCTTGCTCAAGCCTGCTCCTGGTTCGAACCCGTGGGTTCTATTGCCTGCGGACGGGTCCCGTTGCCTTCGAACGTGGTGCCTGCGACCGTGTTGCTCTCGAACGTGATGATCAGTGGTTGTCGGCCGACGTGTGATCCGTCGGCCCCGTGCCGGCGTCGCTCTCGCTCGCCGCTTGATTGTCGACCGGTGATTCGACGCCCGCCTCGCCGGCGTCCGGAACCGAGTCCGCCGCCGGGTCCGACCCTGCGACCGTCGACGGGCCGTCGCCCGCCTCGCCGGCACCGGCCTCTTCGGCGTCCTCGGCGTCGGCGCTCGCCGCCGCGAGCGCGGCCGCCGTCCACGGCGTGCCGTCCTCGTCCGCGAAGGACTTCTCGAGCTCGGCGCGGGTCATGATGTCGATCTCCCAGTGCGTCATCCGGCTCGCGAGCCGGACGTTCTGGCCGCGTCGACCGATGGCCAGCGAGAGCTGGTCTTCGTCGACGAGGACCAGCGCCTTCTTGCGCTCGCCGTCGAGCTCGATGTGGGAGATCTCCGCGGGCTTGAGGGCGTTGCGGATGAGCTGCTCCGAGTCGTCCGTCCAACGGATGATGTCGATGCGCTCGCCGTTGAGCTCGTCGATGATCGACTTGATGCGCGTGCCGCGCACGCCGACGCAGGCGCCAACGCAGTCGACGCGCTCGTCGCTCGAGTCGACCGCGAGCTTCGTGCGGTAGCCGGGCTCGCGTTCGATGCGGCGGATGGCGATCACGCCTTCCGAGATCTCCGGCACCTCGAGTTCGAAGAGCGCGCGCACGAGATCGCGGTGCGCGCGCGAGAGGATGACCTTTACGCGACTGCCCGCCTTCTTGACCTCGAGCACGAGCGCGCGGATGCGGTCGCCGACGTTGTAGGTCTCGCCGCGGACCTTCTCGGTGCGCGGGAGGATGCCTTCCATGTTGCGGCCGAGGTTGACGATGGTCGTGTCGCCCTCGAAGCGCTGGATGGTGCCGGAGACGATCTCGCCGATCTTCGCCTCGAACTCCGAGAAGAGGACGTCGCGCTCGGCCTCGCGCACACGGCCGATGATCGCCTGCTTCACCGCCTGGGCGAGGATGCGGCCTTCGGCCTCGAGATCGATCTCGTAGTTGCTGACCCACTCACCGGATTGGCGGTCGATCCGCATCACGAGGTCGTCGATCCCGTACTTCTTCGCGACGGCCTGTGCCACGGCCTGCTCGATGCCCGCGATGAGCTGTTCGGGATCGATCTCCTTGTCCTTTGCGATCGACTCGACGTAGCGAAGGATGTCGGAAGAGGCCATGGTCGGAAAACGAGACGAGACCGGGTCGACCTGTGGCGCCGAGACCGAGGACCGCCGCGGTCCTACGGCCGCGGCGGCCGCCAAGCCTGCCGGTCCGGGGAAGGGGAGGACACACGGACGCCTTGCCACCGAGCCGAATCAGCACGCGCGGACGGTTCGCCGCGCGCCACCGAAACAGAAGCGAGCGGGAACCCCGCTCGCCTCGGTCGCCAAGCGCTGTGAATCCAGGGCGGGGATGCTACCGGCGCGGCGCCGAGGGTCAAGCGACCTCAGCGATGGCGTTTCGGCCCCGGCTGCGAAGACGAGACGCAGGGGCTGTGGCCGAAGCGGGATCCGCGGCGGATCCGCGCGCGCTTCGCTCGGGGGTCCGGGCTAGCATGCGCCGCCCGTGAACTCCCCCGCGTTGAGCTTCCGACCCTTCCGCATGGGGGACGCAGCTCGCCTCGAGCGCTGGCTCGCGGCGGCGGGCATGCCGCTCCCGGATCGCGTCGCGCGCGACGTCTGGGCCGGTCGGATGGCCGGCGGCGACGCCCGCATCCACGCGCTCGCCGGACTCATCGGTCGCGTGGCGGTCGGCTTCGTCCGCATGGACCTGGCGCCCGACCGCAGCGCGGAGCTCACCCTGATCGTCGATCCGCGGCTCCGCCGGCGTGGGCTGGGGCGACAGCTCGTCGAGCGGGCGCTCGTCGAGGCCCGGCGCCTGGGACTGCGGCGGCTGGTCGCGCTCGTCCGCCCGGAGAACGACCCGGCGCTGCGGCTCTTCTGCGAGCATGGCTTCGAGAC
Source organism: Planctomycetota bacterium (assembly GCA_020848735.1). Classification (GTDB taxonomy): domain Bacteria; phylum Planctomycetota; class UBA1135; order UBA1135; family UBA2386; genus JACRLW01. The sequence goes on from JADLHO010000163.1 coordinate 31,405, forward strand.
GAGCGGAGTCCGGGTCGTCGGCTTCGAACACCTCGCGCGCGTGGTGCACCGCGCCGACCGCGAGCGGCCGCTCGAGATCGTGCCGTGACCGAGGTGCTCGCGAGCCTGCTCGTCCGGGGACGTCCGCTCGAGATCCGCATCGCCGAGCCTGCCGACGACGAGGCGCTCGTCGACTGCTTCAACTCGATCTTCCCGGTCGACCATCCGAGCGTGCCGCCGATGGACCTCGCGACCTGGCGCTGGAAGTACCGCGCGCCGGGCCTCGCGCGACGCGAGATGATCGTCGCGACGCATGCGGAGGTCGGGGTGGTCGGCGCGTACCCCTCGCAGCCGCTGCGCGCCCGCTTCGAAGGGCAGCCCTGCCGCACGGCGCAGATCACCGACCTCATGGTCCGCCACGCCTGGCGGCGCGTCGGCGAGCGGCCGGGGCTCTTCGTCCAGATGGGCAAGCTCTACTACGGGCTCTACTGCGGCGCCGGGGAGGAGCGGCAACGCTTCAACTACGGCTGGCCGGTGCCCGCGTGGCGCATCGGGCAGCGCTACCTGCAGTACGAGAACGTGCGCGACTGGAACTTCCTCGCGCGCGAGATCCCGGTCGCGAACTCGCAGCTCACCGCGATGCCGGCCGGTTTCACGGCGCAGGAGGTCGAGCGCTTCGGCGCCGAGACCGACGCGCTCTTCGAACGGGTCGCGGGCGAGTCCCGCTTCACGCTCGAGAAGGACAGCACGTGGTTGAACTGGCGCTACGCGGAGCATCCCTCGCGCCGCTACCGCCTCCTCGAGCTGCGCGCGCGGGGCGAGCTGCGCGCGATCGCCGTCGACGGCATCGCGGATCTCCGCCGCCCGAACACGTCGTTCCTCGTCGACTGGATCGTGCCCGCGGGCGACGGCGACGCGCTCGCGGCGATCGTCGCCGCCGCGGAACGGCGCGCACACGCCGCGGGCACGGGCGCGCTGGCCACCGTGGCGAATCCCGCGGATCCGCGCCATCGTCGACTCCAGCAGTTCGGCTACGACACCTGGGACAGCGGGTACTTCCTCGTCGTCGCCGCGTTCACGCTCGACGCCATGGTGCTGCGCGACGCGTGGCACTTCACGATGGGCGAGTCCGACCTCATCTGAACCACGATCGGCACGAGGATGTCCGCTCCCCACGCTGCCCACGACGCGACGACGCGATTGCCTGCGCCGCGACTCCTGGCGACGCCACCGCGGGGGCGCGTGCTCTGCTTCGCCCCGCATCCCGACGACGAGGTGATCGGGCCCGGCGGCACGCTCGCGCTCCATGCGCGCGCGGGTGACCCCGTGCGCGTCGTGATCGCGACCGACGGCGCCTCCGGTGACCCGGATGGCCGCTTCCCGCGCGCGGAGTACGCCGCCCGCCGCCGCGCCGAGTCGGTGGCCGGACTCGCCGTGCTCGGCGTGCCCGCGCCGATCTGCTGGGGCTACCCCGATGCCTGCGTGCTGACCGAAGCCGACCTCGCGGGGATCGCCGAGCGCGCCGGCGCGGAGCTCGCGGCGTGGCCGGCCGACGTCGTCTATCTGCCCTGGTCCGGCGAGCACAACGCGGATCACCGCGCGTTGCACGACGGCGTGGCGCGTGCCCTGCGTCGCCACGCGTTCCGCGGCGTGGCCCTCGGCTACGAGGTCTGGTCGCCGCTCGAGCCCGAGCTCCTGATCGACATCGAGCCCTGCGTCGCGCTCAAGCGCCGCGCGATCGGCTGCTACGAGACGCAGCTCCGCTACGTCGACTACGCGCACGTCATCCTCGGTCTCAACGCGTATCGCTCGCTGCACTGCGGCGGCGGACGCGGCCATGCGGAGGCCTTCTGCCTCGTCGCGACGACCTGAGCGCGCGCGCCCCATGACTCCGCAACCCGCACGGTCCGCCACGGCCCTCACGCTCACACCCCGCGCCGCGAGCCTGGCCCGCAAGGGCCAGCTCTGGTTCTACGCCGACGACGTCGACCCGCCGCTGTCCGCGGACACCGCGCCCTCGCTCGTGCGTCTCGCCGACCACGAGGGCCGCGATCTGGGTCTCGCGCTCTGCTCACCGCGGAGCAAGCTCTGCTTCCGGCGCTGCGGTCGCTGGCCGGGCGAGGGCGTGCCGAGCCCGGCCGAGTTCCTCCGCGCGCGGCTCGCCGCGGCGATCGCGGCGCGCGCCGCGCTCGCGTCGCCCGAGGGCGGCGTGCGGCTCGTGCACGGCGAGGCCGACGAACTGCCGGGGCTCGTCGTCGATCGCTTCGCGGATTGCCTCGTCGTGCAGCTCGGCACCGCGCCGCTGGAGGCGATGTGCGCCGATCTCGTCGAGGTCCTCGAGTCGCTCTGCGCGCCGCGCATGATCCTCGCGCGCAACGACCTCGCGGTGCGCCGCTTCGAGGGTCTCGACCAGACCGTGCGTCTCCTCTCCGGCCGCCGGGTGGAGGAGCTCGAGATCGTCGAGGCCGGCCTGCGTCATCCCGTGCGCCCGTTCGACGGCCACAAGACCGGCTTCTACCTCGATCAGGCGCCCGCGCGCGCGTACGTGCGCGCCCACGCGCGCGGCCGACGCGTGCTCGATGCGTTCGCCTACCAATGCGGCTTCGCCCTGTCCGCCCTGGCCGGCGGCGCGCGCGATGCGCTCGCGATCGACGAGTCGGCGCCGGCGCTCGAACGCGCGCGCGCGACGGCGGCGGCCAACGGGCTCGGGGGGCTCGAGACGGTCACCGCGAACGCCTTCCAGCACCTGCGTGAGCTGCGCCAGGCGGGCCGCGCCTTCGAGCTCGTGGTCGTCGATCCACCGGCCTTCGCGAAGAGCCGTCGCGAACTCGAGGGTGGACTGCGCGGTTACCGCGACCTCAACCGTCTCGCGCTGCGCGTGCTCGCCCCGGGTGGACTGATGCTCACGTGCTCGTGCAGCCACCACGTGAGCCTGCCGCACTTCGAGGACGTGCTGCGCCAGGCGGCGGCCGACCTGCCGTTCCGCGTGCTCCTCCGGGCCCGTCTCGGGGCCGGACCCGATCACCCCGTCGCGATCACGGCACCCGAGTCCGAGTACCTGAAGGTGCTCGTCGTCGAGCGCGCGGGTTGAGCGGCGGGTATCGTCCCCGCCCCCCAACGACGCCGTGACCGACCCAGCCGACGGAAGCCCCGCGACGACACTCGCCGTGACGATCAACGGCGAACGGCACGTCTTGCCCGACGGCACCAGCGTGGCCGCCCTGCTCGAACTCCACCGCCTCGATGCGCGCTTCACCGCCGTCGAGCGCAACGCCGAACTCGTGCCGAAGTCGCGCTTCGCGAGCACGCGGCTCGCCGACGGCGATCGGCTCGAGATCGTCACCCTCGTCGGCGGTGGGTGAGCCGCGCGCGTGCACGATGGGAGAACCGCGATGACCGACCAGCAGCCCGCAGCGAATCCCTGGCTCACCCCGGCGCAGCCGCGCCGCGAGGACGTCCCGCTCGTCCTCGGCGCGCACACGTTCACGTCGCGGCTCTTCGTCGGCACCGGCAAGTACGCAGACCTCGCCACGATGCGCGACGCCCTCGACGCCTCGGGCACCGAGTGCGTGACCGTCGCCGTGCGGCGCCTCTCGCTCGGCGTGCCGCAGGGGAAGACGCTGCTCGACTACCTCGACACGCGGCGCTATCGGCTCCTGCCCAACACCGCGGGCTGCTTCGACGCCGACAGCGCGATCCGCACGGCGCGCCTCGGTCGCGAGGCCGGGATGTCGGAGCTGGTGAAGCTCGAGGTGCTCGGCGATCCCGACACGCTGCTGCCCGACCCGGTCGGCACGCTCGAGGCGGCGAAGGTGCTCGTGAAGGAGGGCTTCACCGTGCTCTGCTACACGAGCGACGACCCCGTGCTCGCGAAGCGCCTGGAGGATCTCGGCTGCGCCGCCGTGATGCCCGCGGGGGCGCCGATCGGCTCGGGGCTCGGCATCCTCAACCGGAACAACCTCTCGATCATCCTCGAGCGCGCGCGCGTGCCGGTGCTCGTCGACGCGGGCGTGGGCACGGCGTCGGACGTCTCGATCGCGATGGAACTCGGCGCCGACGGCGTGCTGCTCAACACCGGCATCGCGCTGGCCAAGGACCCGGTGTGCATGGCCCGCGCGATGAGGCTCGCCTGCGAGGCGGGTCGCCTCGCGTGGCTCGCGGGTCGGATGGGTTCGCGGCGCTACGCGAGCGCCTCGTCGCCGATGCAGGGTCGCATCGGGATCGCCGGGGACTGAGCGGCGCCGTCTTCGTCTTCATCGCGTTCATCGCGACGGCGTCGTTCGCGATGGAGCTGATGGGTGCGCGGACCGCGAGCGGTGCGCACGTCGTCGAGATCGCGCTCGCCGGCCAGCTCTGCGGCTTCGCCGTCGCGCTCGCGCTCGCGGCGCTCTGGCGGGCCCGGCCGATGGTGCTCCGCCTCGCGCCCGGCATGCCGCTCGAACCGCAGCGGCCCTGGTTCGCGCGCGGCGCGCTCGCGACCTTGCCGGGCGCGGTGCTGCGCTACGCGGTCTTCCTGCTCGGCTGGGTGCCGCTCGCGCTCTTCTGCATCCCCGCGGTCTGGCGCGCACTCGGCTGGACGATCGAACCGCAGCCGCACCTCGCCTACTTCGCGACGCCCTCCCTCTCGCCCTGGTTCGGCGGTGCGGCCGTCTCCGTCGCACTGGTCGGACCGATCTTCGAGGAGGTCGTGTTCCGCGGCTTCCTCCACGACGGTCTGCGCGCGCGGCTCGGGCCGCGGACCACGATCGCGGTGGTCGCGTTGCTCTTCGGCGCGATGCACGTCGAGAGCGGCACCTACCTGCTCGTCCCCACGGCCCTGCTCGGCGCGTTCTTCGGCTGGCTGCGCGAGCGCAGCGACGGACTGCTCGCGCCGATCGCGGCCCACGTGCTGCACAACGCGGCGACCGTCGCCCTGGTCGCGAGCTCGCCGGCCTTCCTCGACGAGGTGTTCCGATGACGAACGAGCGCGAGTTCAAGGTCTGGCCCGACATGGTCGGTCGCCTGCGTCGCATCGGCGGGGCGATGATCGCCGACAACGCGGTGGTCGTCGGCGACGTGCGGCTCGGGCGCGACGTCTCGGTCTGGTTCGGCGTGACGATCCGCGGCGACGACGCGGCGATCGAGATCGGCGACGACACGAACGTGCAGGACAACACGTGCGTGCACGTCGACGTCGGCGCGCCGCAGCGCATCGGCCGCGGTGTCACGATCGGCCACGGCGTCGTGCTGCACGGCGTCGAGGTCGGCGATTACGCGCTCCTCGGCATGAACGCGACCGTGCTCGGCGGGGCCCGCATCGGCGCCTACTCGATCATCGGCGCCGGCTGCGTGGTCAGCGAAGGCATGGTCGTGCCCGAGGGTTCGGTGGTGCTGGGCGTGCCGGGCCGCATCCGCCGGACGGTCACCGCGGCCGAGCGCGAGGCGATGCGTTGGCGCGCGGGGCACTACGTGCAGCGCGCGTTGTCGTACCTCGCACCGTGAGCGGCGAGCACGCGATCGCATGGCGCGTTGGCGAGCGGTGCCCAGTCGACGTTGCGCCGTCGCGTGATCGATCGACGGCCCAGGGTATGGCGCGTGATAGACTGCCCCGTCGCAGTCCGTTGCGGCGCCTCCCATGAGTGCTCTTCGCTCGCTCCCTGCGTGGGTTCTCCCGCTCGCGTTGTTCACCCTGAACGCGTGCGCCAATCACAGCCGTGGCCGTTCGGGTCAGGTCGCGCCGCTCCGCAGCATCGGCTTCGAGTCGCGGCTCCTGATCGAGACCGGTGCGAGCGCCGCGGCCTGCACCGTCCCGGTCGATGCCGATCGCAACGGCCGCACCGATCTCGTGACGGCCTCGCTCGACGGCGTGCTGGTCGTCGCGTTGGCCCAGGCCGGGGGCAGCTTCACCACGGGCCAGACCCTCGCTCTCCCCGCGCGCCCGGTCGCGCTGTGTGCCGCCGACCTCGATCGCGACGGCGATGCCGACCTCGTCACCGTCATGGCCGATGGCACGGCGCAGGTGTTCCGCGGCGACGGCCGCGGCGGCTTTGTGGCCTTCGGTCCGCGCTTCGCGGTCGGCCGCGACGCGCTCGATGCGCAGCTCGGCGACGTCGATGGCGACGGTGCACCCGACCTCGTGGTCGTCGAGCACGCCCACGGCGACTTCGGCCTCTTCCGCGGCCTCGGCGACCTCGGCTTCATGGGGCGGATCTCGCTGCTCCCGCCGCGCCGCGGCGCGTTCTGTGGCTTCCCACGCATCGCGGACTTCGATGGCGACGGTCGCCCGGACCTCGCCTGCGCGGACTTCTCGCTCGGCCGGGTCGTCGTGTTGCTCGGTGATGGCACCGGGCTGCCGGCGCGCGACCACAGCGTCGACGTCGGTGGCAGCTGCTTCGGTCTCGCCGCCGGCGACCTCAACGGCGACGGTCGCGCGGAGCTCTTCGCGCCCTCGCTCGCCGAACGGCGGATCGCGGTGCTCGCCTACCTCGGCGGCACGCGGCTCGAGATCGTGCAGTCCCTGCCGACCGAGGGCGCGCCGAGCAGCGTCTACGCCGCGGACCTCGACGGCGACCAGCAGCTCGATCTCGCCAGCGTCCTTTTGGATCGCCATGCGATCGCCGTCCATCACGGCCTGGGCGGAGCGCTCGCCGCGACGCCGATCGAGATGCCCGTCAGCGGTTCGGCGACCACGCCGTTCGCCGCGGATCTCGACGGCGACTCCGTGGCCGACCTGATCGCGCCGGCCTTCGGCGCGCCGGTCGTCAACGTCTATCTCGGCCGCCGTCCGGGCACCCTGCGCGGTGGTCGCTTCCACCGCGTGCCGGGCGTCGCGAGTCCCGCGGTCGTGCACGCCGGCGACTTCGACGGCGATGGCGCCCGCGACGTGGTGACCGCCGGGTTCGACGGCAGCGTGGTCTCGATCACCATCGGCCGTGGCGATGGCCTCGACCTCGCCCTCGAGCCGCTCGCGTCGATCGAGCTCGGCCGTCTCGTGCAGAACGTGCACGCGGCGGACCTCGATCGCGATGGCCGCGTCGACCTCGTCGTTCCGGTGGTGGGTGGCGTGAAGCTGCTGGCCAACCGCTCGCAGGGCGGCAGCGTCGCGTTCGACGTCATCCCGCCCGGCGACGACGCGGTGCTCGCGCCGGGTGACGGGCCCTTCGAGGTCCTCGTCGGCGACATCGACGGCGATCGGCTGCGCGACGTCGTGGTCGCGTATCACGTCGAGTCGCGCGTGACCCTCCTGCGCGGCACGGCGACGCCGTTCGTCTTCGCGGCACCCCAGGACACGCCGATCGAGGGCCGCGCCTTCGGCCTCGCGCTCGGCGACTTCGACGGCGATGGCCTGAACGAGGTGGCGACCAGCCGGCTCGAACGCGCGACGATCACGCTCCTCGAGGTGACGCGAGATGGCCTCGTGCCGGTGCTCGACATCCCGGTGGGGCCGGGACCGAACTACCTCCGCGCCGGCGACTTCGACGCCAACGGCGCGACGGACCTCGTGGTCAGCGACGGCGCCGGCAACTCGATCACCGTGCTCGTCTCGCGGCGCGGCGGGGCGTTCCAGAGCACGACGATCGCCGCCGGCTCGGGGCCGACCGCGCTGCTCGCCGCCGACCTCAATCGCGACGGCTTCGACGACGTCCTCGTCGCCGCCCAGGGCAGCAGCGAGTGCCGCGTCGTGCTCGGCGACGGGCGCGGCGGCTTCGGTGCACCGATCGTCTTCCCCGCGCTCCACCAGGCGATCGCCGCGGCGCTCGCCGACCTCGACGACGACGGTCTGCCGGACCTCCTGCTCGGGAGTTTCGAGAGCCGCGCGATCGCGACCTTCATCAACCGCAGCCGCCGCGATTGAATCGGCGGCGCTTCCCGGTCGTCTGCCGGCTTCCTTCCAGCGCTTCTTCCACCACGGGGGTATCCGACTCGATGGCCATGCCGTCGCTGATGGGCGTGATCCTTGCCGCAGGCAAGGGCACGCGCATGCGTCCCTTCTCCGAACACTGGCCCAAGCCGATCCTCCCGCTCGGCGGCAAGCCGCTGATCGCACACCAGCTCGAGATGATGAAGGCGGTCGGCGTCGAGGACGTCGTGATCGTCATCGGTCACCTCGGCCACCAGGTCGTGCGCGAGCTCGGCGACGGCGAGAAGTTCGGGCTGAACATCCGCTACGTCGAGCAGGGCGAGACGCTCGGCATCGCGCACGCGGTCTACAAGCTCGAGAAGCACGTCGACCGGCCCTTCTTCCTCTTCCTCGGCGATATCTACTTCGAGACGGAGAACCTCGCCTCGATGCCGCAGCGCATGATGGGCCCGGGCGGCGCCGACGGCGTGCTCGCGGTGATGCGCGAGCCGGATGCCGAGAAGATCCGCCGCAACTTCGTCGTGCTCACCGACGCCAACGGCCGCGTGCACCGCGTGGTCGAGAAGCCGCGCTTCGCCCGCACGGATCTCAAGGGCTGCGGCATCTACCTCTTCGACCAGTCCTTCTTCGACGCCGTGCGCCGCACGCCGCGCACCGCGATGCGCGACGAGTACGAGATCACCGACGCGATCCAGATCTACATCGACGACGGCTACCGCGTGGAGGCCGCCGAGGTCATCAAGGCCGACCTCAACCTCTCCTACCCGATGGACCTGCTGCACCTGAACCTGCGCTGGCTCGACGTCCACGGCGCGCGCAATCTCATCGGCCGCAGCGTGCAGATCGCCGAGGGCGCCTCCCTCGAACGCTGCCTCGTGCTCGACGGCGCCGTGATCGAGAAGCCGATCAAGATGCGCGAGGTGCTGGTCTTCCCGAACGTCCGCGTGAAGCACGAGGGCGAGCTCACCCGCGCGATCATCACGAAGGAGACCGAGATCTTCGACAACGAGGCGGCGCAGCCCTGAGCGATGGGGGGGCAGCCCTGAGCGGAGGGGGGCAGCCCTGAGCGGAGGGCGTTCGGTGACCGGGCTCACCGCGCCTGCTCGAGCCGCCGCAACGCGGCGGTCGCCCGCGCCGCCCTGGCGTCGCTGCCCTTGGCGAAGCCGCGCAGGCTCGTGAGCACCTCGTCGCGAGCGACCCCGACGCGGCCGAGCGCGGTGATGGCCTCGGCGCCGACCAGCGGATCGTCGTCCGCGCAGGCCTCGAGGAGCGCAGGCACGATCCCCGGCACCGCGCGGTCGTCGGCCCGGCCGAGCTCCATGACCGCGAGCACGCGCTCGCGCGGGTGATCGGCGCGCAGCAGCAGGACGAGGCCACGACGGGCCTCCGGCTCGCGTGGGGCGAGGCGTGCCAGCGCGATCGCCGCGGCGCAACGGATCCCCTCACCGAAGGATCCGGAGAGCGCGTGCGCTCCGCGGCCCGTCACGGTGGGATGGTCCAGCCTCTGCGCGGCGGTTCGCAGGGCCTCGAGCACCGGTGGCGAGGCGTCCCCACCGCGGCCGAGCAGGATGGCGGCGAGCTCGCGCACGTAGGGCTCGTCGTCGTCGAGCGCCGCGATCCGCTCCGCGGTGCCCGTGCGCCACAGCTCGCTCGCGAAGATCCGGATGCGGCGCCTGGCGCTCGGCGACGGAGCGGGTCGGGAGCCGGACCGGTATTGGACCGTGAAATCGAGTCTCTGCCCGGGCGCTATGGCCTCCTCGACGGTGAATGCCTGCACGCCGGAAAGGCGTGTCGAGTGGGTCGCCGCCTCGACGAGATCCGCGAGGCCCTCGTCGCCGCAGCAATGGGCCGTGACGGCCAGCGCTGCGAGGGTGCGTGCGCACTCGGAATCGAAGGCGTCGGAGCTCCGGATGGTCACCGGCCCCGCGCCGCGCTTCAGCACGAAGGCGCGCGGTCCATCCGAGCCCAGCGCCGAGAACTCGCGTACCGCCGCCCGCGCCGCGTCGCCCGTCAGCGAGCGCAGCACGGCATGCGCCCGCTCGTGCCGACGCTGTTCGACGGGGCTGTCGTAGTTCGCGTCGTGCGCGATCTCGATCAGCGCCGGCAGCAGCCGATCGCCCGCCGCGACGAGGGCATCGAAGGCCGCGGCGTCGAAGGCATCGAGATCGAGACCGGCCAGCGGTGCCGTCGATGGGGCGGCCGGTTCCTGTGCCGGAATCGCTGTGCCGAGCAGGAGCGCGAGGGTGCAGGCGGTCTTGGCGTTCATGGCGTGTGTCTCGAAGCCGGGACCTCAGGGCACCGGCAGGGCCCAGACCTCGTGCACGAACCAGCGCCGCATCGCCGCATACGGCATCGAGGGCTCGAGCAGGGAGCCGATCGCGATGCAGAGCTCCGGCCGGTCGGACTCGTGCAGCTTGTCGTAGAGGCTCGCGAGGAGGGCCAGGGGGCGGTAGGACTCGTAGCGGACCTTGCGCAGTTCCTCGCGGTTGAGTCCGAGGCCGTCGATGGTGGCGAGGGCCCGCTTGCGCTTCGCGCCCGACTTGTTGCGGGGGAGCATCTCGACCTCGCGGAGCACGTCGTCGGCGCGCCAGGCGAAGAAGAGCTCGGCGTTCTCGACATAGGGGTCGACGAACCTCGGTTTCTCGGCCTTGCAGAGCGCGAGGAACGTGTCGACGGCGTCCCGGTCGAGCGGGTCGGGCGCGAGGGAGCCCGCGCTCGGATTCGCGGGCGGGGCCATCGCGATGGCGTCGACGCCGAACTGGTCCCGCTTGTGGACCTGATTGCAGATCTGGCAGGCGAAGGAGTAGTTGTCGAGGCAATACGCGAGCCACCAATAGACGCTCTTGGGGCGGAAGTGCTCGACGTCGCCGTGCGCGACGACGCGCGTCGAGGACTCGCAGTAGGCGCACTTGTCGGCGCTCTCGTTCGAGAGCTGCGGCTTGGCCTTCTTCCAGATCTCGCCGTCGAACTCGAACTGCGTCGTGGGGAGCTGGTCGACGAGACGCTTCTCGTTCTTCGTGCGGGCCGCGCCGACGAACGCGGCGGGCACGGCGTCGGGATCGCGGTCGCGGGTCAGGCGGATCATCGATCACCTCGCGTCTTGCGCCGGGACTCGCGCGGCGGCGGTGGCGTCCCGACCTTCGTCCAATCCGGCATGCGACGCAGCTCCTCGACGAGCACCGCGAACTCCTTGGCCTCCGCCTTGCCGAGCTTCTTGCGGTCGCGGAGCTCGAGGTAGCGCTCGCGCATGCGCTCGACCGACGGCGACTGGAGGGTCGTGACGCCGAACGCGTCGCTGAGCAGGAGCTGGTGGGCGAAGAGCTTCTGCGGATCCGCGGCGAAGGCGTGCAGCTGCGGGGTCCGCGACCGCTCGTCGCGGCGCAGGTAGAAGAGCTCGCCGGCTTCGGCCTGTTGCGCCGTCAGCGCGGAGTGCGTCGTCGCGACGATCTGGAAGTTCGGCAGCTTGTCGTCGAGGAACGCGCGGAGGCGTCGCTGCGCGAGCGGGTGCAGGTGCAGTTCGAGTTCGTCGATGAGCAGCAGCCCGCGCGCCGCGAGCGGGTTCCGGTAGTCCCCGAAGGTCTCGGTGATGCGGTAGAGGAGGTCGCCGACCCAGGCCGCGACCTGCTGGTAGCCGTCGCTGAGGCGGGCGAGGGGCACGAGCCCGTCCTGCGTCTTGAAGAGCAGCACGCGCTGCTGGCGATCGACCTTCGCGAACTCGACGCCGGGCAGGATGCCGGCGATCGCCTCCTTCACGAGCGCGAGGCCCGCCTTGCCGTGGCGGTACTCGAGGTCCATGGCCCAGGACTCGAGCGATTGCAGCTGGGCATCGGGCGTAAAGAGGCTCGCGACGGCGCGGCTGCGCGGAGTGCCCTGGGTCTCCCGCGTGCCGACGCCCGCATCGTGGGTGAGGCGCCGCGAGACGCCGTAGCCCGCGACCAGGTAGCTGCGCTGCGCATGCGCGAGCGCGGCATCGAGCGCGGCGAGGTTCTCGGCATTGCGCTTGAGGGTCTCCGTACGCCCGACCCCGCGCTGCAGCACGAGCCGCACGCGACGCCGTTGACGCGCCTTGGTCACGATCTCCACCTCGATCGCCGCCGCATCCGCGGCCTTGCCGATCCAGCCGTCGGGATCGCCGAGCAGCTCGGGCAGCGCTTCGGTGCCCGCGAGGACCAGGGCGATGGCGCGCAGGATCGTGCTCTTGCCGCAGCCGTTCTCGCCGAGCACGAGCGTCCAGCGTCGCGACTCGTTGCCCGCAGCGGCGAAGTCGAGTTCGAGTTCGGCGAGGGAGCGGACGTTCTCCAGACGGACGCTGCGCAGGAACATGCGCGGCATGATGCCGCGCGGCCCCGCGGCGGACATCACCGGGTTCGTTCTCAGAGCCGCTTGTGCCGCTTCAGGAACTCCGCGAGCTCGTCGTATTGGCCGCTCTCGTTGGCGTAGCGCGCGTGATTGCGCGCGGTGGCGAGCCATTCCTCGGCGCTGCTGCGCATCGCCTTGGCGGCCTCGAGGAGGTCCTTCGTCGTCACGGGCTGGACCTTGCCGCCGGCGAGCGACTCCTCGAGGGCGCGCTCCGCGGCGCGGTCGCAGAGCGCGACGAGATCGGCGCCGGTGAAGAGCGGCGTCGCCTTGACGACCTTGGCGAGGTCGAGCTTGTCGCCACCGGGCAGCTTGCTGGCGCGGGCGCGCAGGATGCCGAGGCGCGCGGATTCGTCGGGTGGCGGGACGAAGAGGACGCGGTCGAAGCGGCCGGGGCGGCGGAAGGCGGCGTCGACGTTCCAGGGCATGTTCGTCGCCGCGAAGAGGAGCACGCCCTCGTTCTTGCCCTGCACGCCGTCCATCTCCTGCAGGAGCTGGTCGACGAGGGTCTTCCAGAACTGCGACTCGACGCGCCCGCGTCCGCCGCCGAGCGCATCGAACTCGTCGAAGAAGAGCACGGTCGGGGCGCGGCGCCGTGCGTCCTCGAAGAGGGCGTGGACGAGCTTCTCGCTCTCGCCCCAGAACTTGTCGACGATCTCGTGGATGCCGACCGCGACGAAGCGCGCCTTGCACTCGCCGGCGACGGCGCGCGCGATGAAGGTCTTGCCGCAGCCCGGTGGTCCGTAGAGGAGGATGCCGCCGCCGCCGCTGCGCCCGAACGCGCGGAACACCGCCGGGTCCTGGAAGGGGGCGATGATCTTCAGGCGGATCTGGCGCTTCACGTCGTCGAGCCCGGCGACGTCGGCGAAGGTCGTGACGAGCCCGCTCCAATCGAATTGCTGCGCCCAGTCCGCGGGCTCGGTCGACTCGTTCACGCTCGCGGCGGCCGCGGGCGCGGGCGGGACCGGGTCGGGCTTCGGTGCGGAGTCGGCGCTGCGCCCCGCGGGGACGGCCTCGGCCTCCGGATCGACGCCGAGCGCGCGCGCGCGCGCCGCGGCCCGCGCGGCTTCCTCGTCCGCGCCGCGTGCGCGCAGCACGCGGGCGTGCTCGGCGTGGAGCGCGCCGTCGGACTGCGACTGTGCGAGGAGGGCCTCGATGCGGATCAGGGCCTCGGCGAGCTGACCCTTGGCGCGCAGGAGCGGCACGATGCGCCGCGCGGCGCGCTCGCGGCAGGCGGCATCCTCGTGCGCCGTCCGCAGCGCGGCGAGCGCCTCGTCGGTCCGGCCGGCACGCGCCGCGAGCTCGCCGTAGAGCAGCCAGAGCGGGGCGGCGCGCGGCTCGCGCTCCAGCGCGGCCTCGAGAGCGGAGAGGATGTCGTCGTCGTTCATCGCGGCGGGAACCACCTCACCCAGCGGCGCAACAGACCCATGGCGACCCAGGTGTAGAGCACGAACAGCAGGTAGCCGATGCCGAGCAGCCCCACGACCGGGATCGGCGCGCCGAGCATCGATGCACCGCGCAGGGACAACATCACCGCGATCCAGATCGTGAACTGCTTGCCCGGCAAGCGGTCGGCGAGGATCGACCACCAGTAGAACGGCAGGCCGGGCCAGCGCGTGAGCATGTCGACGTGCATGAACGCCTCCTCGGTGTCGCTGTCGGGGTCGAGGCGCAGCGCCTCGCGGAGGTGGGCCCGCGCCCGCAGCGGATGCAGGCGTTGGAATTCGGCGACCGCCATCGCGACGTGCGAGAGCGCCTCGTCGGGCGCGCGCGCGAGCGCGTGACGGCCGTGCAGCGCGCCCTCGTGGGAGCGGCCGAGTTCGGTGAGCAAGATGGCGAGCGCCTGATTCGTGGACTCGTCGTCGGGCTCGAGCGCGAGGCTGCGGCGCAGCACCTGTTCGGCCTTGTCGAGGACACCGACTTTGTGGAGCAGAGCGCCGTACTGGCGCAGGAGCTCGGGGTCGTCCGGATCGCGGCGCAGGCCCTCGAGGAGCGCGCGTTCGGCGGCCTGGTGCTGCCCGAGTCCGGCGAGCGCCGCGCCGAGGATCGAGGTCGCCACCCGATGCGTGGGGTCGAGGGCGAGCGCGTCGCGCGCGGCACCGGCGGCCTCGCGGTGGAGGTCGCGCTCCAGGAGAGATGCCGCGAGCTGCGCGTGCAGGCCGGGATCCTCGGGGAAGCGCGCGAGGCCCTCGCGTGCGCTGCGCTCCGCGAGGTCGGCGCGCCCGGCCTGCAGGTAGCGCGCCGCGGCGACGAGATGGTCCTGGGCGCGCGCCCCGGCCGGCTCCCCCTGAGTCTCGTCGAACCCGTCCATCCCAGACTCCGCCATCAGAGGGCCCCGCCCGGTCGGAAGAGCGATGCGAACAGCGCGGCACTCGCGAAGCCGAGTGCGATGTTCAGCGCCATGGCGAGCATGCCGATGCCCAGGAGGCGCGCGCCCTTGCCGCCCGCCTGCTCGTGGATGCGGAAGCGGCGCTGCTGGCGCCGGGCGGAGACGAGCGCGGGAACGACCGCGATGGCCTGGGCGACGAAGCGCAGGAAGCGCTGACGGTCGCGCGCGGGGTCGCGGGTCGTCGCGTACCTGCCGCCCGCAGCGCCGCCCGTGATCTGCCGCGTCGCGGTCCCCTGCGGCGCCGGTGCCGGCTTGCTCCACTCGAACACGAAGCCGAACGAGAGGGTGATCGCGAGCCAGAGCGCGGCGAAACCGAGGAACGAGGGCAGGGCGCGCGAAGCGAGCCCCAGCCGCCGCCAGTTCCAGGCGACGATCGCCCCGCCGCAGAGCGCCCCGCCGACCATCACCACGAAGGGCAGGTAGCCCGGGTCGAAGGGCCGTTCGAAGCCCACGAGGTCGTGGGTCTCGTCGAGGGAGGGCCGCAGCAGCTCGTCGGCGTGGGGCGCGGCGTTGGGTCCCGGTGCTTCCAGCGTGGTCCGTTCCATGGCTCTCGAGGCGACACCCGCCCGGCGGCGGGCCGCGGAGCTTACGGCGCGCGGGGCCCTGATGCCGCGTTGCCGCGTTCCTGGGCGCACGCCCTCCCGCGTATGGTGCGCGGGATGTCGCTCCTCCGCTTCGCCCTCTCGCTCCTGCTCGTCGCGTCGTGCGGCGGGGCGCAGGATCTCGTGCTGCGCGGTGTGCACGTCTGGACGGGGAGCGACGAACCCTGGCCCGACGACCAGCTCGTCGTGGTCGACGGTCGCATCCAGCCGCCCCACGCGCCGGTGCCGGAGGGCGCGACGCTCGTCGAGCTGCGCGGCGCCTTCGTGTTCCCCGGACTGCACGATGCGCACGCGCACCTGCGCGGTCTCGGCGAGAGCCTGCGCAGCGTCGACCTCGTCGGCACGCGCAGCTATGCGGAGGTGATCGAGCGCGTGGCGGCGCGGGCGAAGACGACGCCGAAGGGCGACTGGATCCTCGGTCGCGGCTGGGACCAGAACGACTGGCCCGTGGCGGCCTTCCCCGAGCACGCGGAGCTCTCGCGCGCGGTGCCCGATCACCCGGTCTTCCTCGTGCGCGTCGACGGGCACGCGGCGCTCGCGAACCGGCGCGCGCTCGAGCTCGCGGGCGTCAGCGCCGCCACCGCGGCACCGGCGGGAGGCGAGGTGCATCGCGATGCGCAGGGCGAGCCGACGGGCGTCCTGATCGATCACGCGACGGCGCTCGTCGGGGGACAGATCCCCGACGCCTCGCCCGCCCAGCTCGAAGCGGCGCTGCTCGCCGCACACGACGCCTGCGTGCGTCACGGACTCACCTGCGTGCACGACGCGGGGATGGGTGAGCTCGAGCTCGAGGTCGTGCGCGCGCTGATCGTCGCGGGGCGCTGGCGTCTGCGCGTCCATGCGATGCTCCCGGCCGACGAGCTCGCGGCGATCGAGCGCGGCCCGTGGCAGACACCCGACGGCACGCTCGTCGTGCGCGCCGTGAAGGCCTACGCCGACGGTGCCCTCGGCTCACGCGGAGCCGCGCTGCTCGCACCCTACTCCGATCAGCCGGGAACCCGCGGTCTCCTGCTCACGCCGAAGGCCCGTCTCGAGCAGATCGCGAGGCTCTGCGTCGCGCGCGGCTTCCAGCTCTGCACGCACGCGATCGGCGACGCGGCGAACCGCGCCGTGCTCGATGCCTATGCCGCCGCCGTGCCGGAGGCGGAGCGCGCGCGCGTGCGCTTCCGGATCGAGCACGCGCAGGTGGTGCACGCCGACGACTTCGCGCGCTTCGCCGCGCAGCACGTGATCCCCTCGATGCAGCCGACGCACCTCACGAGCGACATGCCCTGGGCGCCGCAGCGGCTCGGTGCCGACCGCATCGACGGCGCCTACGCCTGGACGCGCTTCCTCGGTCTCGGTCTGCGGCTCCCGCTCGGCTCCGACTTCCCCGTCGAGTCCGTCGATCCGCGCCTCGGCTTCTACGCCGCGATCACCACGAAGGCGCCCGACGGCAGCGGGCCGCCGGAGGGCTTCCGACCCTCCGGAGTCCTCGACCGCCGGACCGCGCTGAAGGGCTTCACCGCCGACGCCGCCTACGCCGCGTTCGCCGAGCGCGAGCTCGGGACCATCGAGCCGGGGAAGCGCGCCGACTTCACGATCCTCGACCGCGATCTCGCCACCTGCGCGCCCGAGCGCGTGCTCGACGCGCGCGTGCTCGCGACGGTCATCGGGGGTCGCATCGTCCACCGCGCCGAGGCCCGATGAGCGAAGCACTCGAGCTCCGACTGCTCGAGCGCCTCGCGGCCCTGCCCGGCGCGATCGTCGCGTTCTCGGGCGGCGTCGACTCGGCGGTCCTGCTGCACGCGGCCGCGCGGGCGCTGACGCGCGAACGCGTCGTGGCGGTCACCGCGCGCTCGCCCTCGCTGCCGAGCCATGAGCTCGACGAGGCGCGCGCCTTCACCGCGGGCCTCGGCGTGGAACACCGCGTGCTCGACACGCAGGAGCTCGCGCGCGAGGGCTATCGCCGCAACGACCCCGACCGTTGCTACCACTGCAAGTCGGAGCTCTTCGACGTCGTGGCGCGGGAGTTCGACGACGAGGTCCGCACGCGCGGGTTCGCCGTCGCGTTCGGTGCGATCGTCGACGACCTCGCCGATCATCGGCCCGGTGCGCGCGCGGCGAAGGAACGCGGCGTGCTCGCCCCGCTCGCCGATGCCGGCTTCGACAAGCTCGCGGTGCGCGACTACGCGCGACGCCATGCGCTCGCGGTGGCGGAGAAGCCCTCGTTCGCGTGTCTCGGCTCCCGGGTCGCCTACGGGACGCCGATCGATGCCGGGCTGCTCGGTCGCCTCGAGCAGGGTGAGTCGCTGCTGCGCGCGCGCGGCTTCCGCCAGTTCCGCCTCCGCCATCACGGCGTGATCGCGCGCATCGAGGTCCTGCCCGAGGACCTCCCGCGTCTCGTCGCACTCCGCGTCGAACTGGAACCCGCGTTGCGTGAACTCGGCTGGCGCTACGTGACCGTCGATCTCGGCGGCTTCCGCAGCGGCAGCATGAACGAAGTCCTTCCGCGATGAACCGTACCCTCGCCTCCTCGTGCGCGTTCGCCGCGCTCTTCACCGTCGTCCTCGCCGCGCAGAAGCCGGCGGAGGACACGCTCGCCGAGTCCCGCATCCGCGAGGTGCTCGGCTTCCTCGCGAGCGACGAGCTCGCCGGTCGCGACTCACCCAGTCCCGGACAGGACCGCGCGGCGGAGTTCCTCGCGGCCGCGTTCGCGCGGGCGAAGCTCGAGCCGAGAGGACATCTCGCGGGCCAGGAGCCGAGCTTCTTCCACGCGTTCACGCTGCCGGGCGTCCAGCTCTCGACGAAGGGCGCGAAGCTGACCCTGCGCCGCGGGGACGAGGCGCAGGAGCTCGTGCACGGCGAGGACTGGCGGCTGTGGGAGAACGGCCGCGCGTTCACGGTGCGCGGCGAGGCCCTGGCCCTGCCCGCCGCGGGCGGCGACCCGCGCGCCGCGCGTCGCGCGATGAGCGGGCGCAAGCTGCGCGTCGTGCCGGTGGAGACGACGGCGCCCGTGTGGCTCGCGGCCGCGGGCGAGCGACGCGTCGTGTCGCAGCGCGTCGCCGGCGCCGCGCCGCTGATCCTGCTGCGCGCGGAGCTCGCGACCGGCGAGGGCGCGACGCTCGACGCCACCTTGCCGGCGCCCGAGGCGATGGACGTGCCGCTGCGCAACGTCGTCGCCCTCCTGCCCGGTGGCGATCTCGCCGACGAGATCGTCGTGG
Organism: Planctomycetota bacterium; assembly: GCA_020848735.1. Taxonomy (GTDB): domain Bacteria; phylum Planctomycetota; class UBA1135; order UBA1135; family UBA2386; genus JACRLW01. The sequence goes on from JADLHO010000163.1 coordinate 49,774, forward strand.
TCTGCGCGCATTACGACCACATCGGCGTGTCCCCGGTGGCGGGCGAGGTCGATGCGATCAACAACGGTGCGGATGACGACGCGACCGGCACGACGGCGGTGCTCGTGCTCGCCGAGCACTTCGCCCGGCGCGCGACGCCCCTGCGACGCTCCGTGTTGTTCGCCTGCTGGAGCGCGGAGGAGAAGGGCCTGCGCGGCAGCCGCGCGTTCACCGAGCAGCCGAGCGTGCCGCTCGGGTCCATCGTCGCGGTGGTGAACCTCGAGATGCTCGGCCGCCCCGAGCGCGAGTCCGCGCCCTTCGCGTGGATCACCGGTGCGGCGTACTCGGACTTCGGTGCGATCGCCGAGGCCGCGCTGGTCGAGCGCGGCGTCGCGGTCGAGCCGTTCGCGATGGCGACGCAGCTCTTCGCCGCGAGCGACAACCTGCCCTTCGCGCAGAAAGGCGTCGTCGCGCACTCGATCAGCGCCGGCACGCTCCATGCGGACTACCACCAGCCGGGTGACGGTCCCGAGCGCATCGCCTATGCGCACATGACGGCGGTGGTGCGAGGTCTCGCGGGCGTCGTCGAGGCCTTCGCGACGCGCGACGGGAAGCCGGAGTGGAACGAGGAGGGCAAGCGCGCCCTCGCCCGGCGACGTTGATCGCCGCGGGTCAACGCGCGGCGAGCGCGGAGCGCAGGCGGATCCGCGCGCTCGAGCGCGGCTCGTCGCCCACGGTGAGCTCGACGTCGGCGGCGAGGCCGTCGTCGGTCGTCGCGATCACGCGCACGACGCCGCGCGCCAGTGCGGCGTTCGCGTGCCAGCGGCCGAGGTCGCCCTGGGCGCTGAACTGGTGCAGGAGCTCGCCGTCGAGGCTGCGGATCTCGCCGTGGAGGCGGCCCATCGGCGTCGCGTCGTTCGGATGCTCGAACACGAGCGTGAGTTCGCGGAGCGCGCCGTGCCGATCGTCGCCGCGTGGATCGCCGGGCGGCAGGCACAGCGTGCCGAGCTCGAGTCGTTCGCCGTGGGCGAGCCGGAACTCGTGCTGCGCGAGCGGCCGATCGAGCAGGACGGCGTAGCGACCGGCGGGGAGGCGCTCGAGGGCGACCTCGAGCGTGCGGCGTCCGGCATCGAAGCTGCCGATCTCGATCCAATGGTCGAGATCGACGTGCCGGAGGCGCACGACCCCGCGGTACTCCCCACGCGAGGCATCGAGGCGCGCGGACAGGGCTCCCGTCGGCGCAGGATCGGCCTCGACGACGAACCGGCGCTCCACGGCTCCCGGCCGCAGTCCGGCGAAGGTCGCGATCGGCATGCAGCGCGCCACGCCGAGTTCGTCGAACGCGGCCGCGGGATACACGCGCAGCGTGAACGAGTGTGAACTCGTGGGCTCGGGGACGTCGAACGCGAACGGCCCGCCCGCGAGACGCTGCGTGACGGGCGCGAGGTGATCGACCGACTCGAGGGCGAGGACGAACTCGCCGGCACCGGCGCCGACGACCCGCTCGCCGCGGCTCCGGATGTCCTCGCGCGAGAGCCGGGGTTCCCAGACGAGCGTCTGACCCGGGACGGTCTCGAAGCTCGCGCGCGCGAGGCCATCGAGACCGAGTCCGGCCGTGAGGCGCACGGTGCCGGGGCCGATCCCTTCGAGCCGGAAGCGACCCTCGTCGTCGGTGACCGCGGCGCTCCAGTCGAGATCCGCGTGGCTCCAGCCGCAGCTCACGCGGGTCTTGCCGATGCCGCGACCCTCGCGGTCGAGCACGCGGCCGACGAGGGTCGCGCCGCGCGGGAGCGTGAGTTCGGTCGCGCTGGTCTCGCCGTTGTGCACGACGCAGTCGGTGCGCGCGAGACCGGTCCCGGGCGCGCGGGCCGACACGACACAGGGCCCCGCGGTGACGCCGTCGAGCTGCCAGCTCCCGTCGGCTGCGGCCGTGACCCGCGCGATCGAATCGCCGGCGGCGACGTCGACGAGGCCATGGGCGATGCCGCGGCCGTCCTCGCCGCGCAGGACGCCGCGCACGTTGCCGGACGGCACGAGCTGCAGCGTGAGCTCGCCGGACGAGTCCACCAGCTTCGCCGCGGAGCTGTGCGACGCCGTGCGCGCCAGGATCCGCGCACCGCGGGGCACGAGCAGCGCGAAGCGTCCGGCGTCCGCGACCTCTGCGCGCGCGAGGATCGAGTTGTCGCGGTCGGAACTCACCCAGAGTTCGGCCGTGCGCGGCGCGCCGTGCTCGTCGAGCACCTGACCGCTGAGCCGCGCGGCGCGCGCCGAAAGGTCGAAGCTGACGAAGCCCTTCGTGTCCGGCTCGACGATCACGCCCCAGGCGAAGCCGGGCATGGTGATGACCCAGCGCCCCGGCCGTGGCAGGAAGCTCGCTCGTCCCTTCGCGTCGGTGCGCGCGGCGAGCGTCTCGCGCGTGCGCAGCGCGGGGAGCTCGAAGATCGGGTACGCCCCGAAGCGGTCCTTCACGTTGGTGACGAAGAGACCGCTGTGCACCCGCTCGATCGACACGTCGGTGTCGGTGAGCGGAGCGCCCTCGTGCTCGAGTGCGACGACGAGCTCGGGCCGCGTGGCGGGTTCGCTGGCCTCACTCCCGATCGGAGTGCGGAGTGGGAGGACCGCGGCGTCGCGCTCCGCCACCGGTGCCGGCGGGACCGCGGCGAGGACCGGTGCAGGCTCTGCGGGGGGCGCGCCGGGCTCGCGGCTCCAGGCGACGACGAGCGCGAGGCAGGGCAGCAGCGCGGCGGCGGCGAGCGCGAACGGTCGCCACGCGGCGTGACGTGGGATCGCGGCCACCGGCCCACCGCGGAGCCCGATTCGCGGCGCGACTGCCGCGAAACCCGAGCCCGGCAGCAAGGCGACGGCGAGTGCGGCGCCGACGCCGGCGGGGAGCGCGCGGCGCAACATCCGCAGCCCGCGGCTCAGCTGCACGCGCACGGTGCTCTCCGCGCGTCCGAGGGCGCGCGCGATCTCGGCCGAACCGTCGCCGCCGAGCACGCTGCGCGCGACGACCTCCCGATACGTGCGGGGCAGCCCGGCGATGCGCTCCTCGACTTCTCGCACGAGTTCCGCGGCGCTCACCGCGGCGATCGCATCCTCGGTCGTCGACTCGCCGCTCGCCACACGGGACTCGCGCGCGAGGCGGCGGCGCGCCGTGCGTCGCAGGTGCAGGGCGCGGTGGCGGACGATGCCGCAGAGCCAGGGCAGGACGCTGCGCGCACCGTCGAAGGACTCGGGTCGCAGCAGCGCGACCGCATAGGACTCCTGCACGACCTCGTCGACGTCATTGGGATCGTCGAGGAGCGACGCGGCGACGAGCCGTAGCCGCCCGACGCTGCGCTGATACACCGTCGCCGCCGCGTCGACGGACCGCGTGCTGCGGTACTTCGCGAACGCGAGATCGATCTCGCGGTCCTGGTCGGCGTGCGTCGACTCGGCGGCGCTCTCGTTCGGGCGGCGCAGGTCGGGCGATCGCCGCGCGTCCTGACGTGCGGCGAAGCCGAGTCGCGCTCGCAACGCGAGCGGCTCTCCGGCCGACTCACCGCGCGGCGAGTCGGCGCTGCTCCAGCCCGCTCGCTCGGAACTCGCGTCGCGGAATCGGAAGTCCATGGGCGTCGCGTCCTCGGAACCGGAGGCCGGCCGAAGCGCCGAACCTCGCCGCCGCGCCCGGCGCGCGGTGGCTTCAATGGAGGCGCGAGTCTGGGAGCGCCCCGGCCGGTCGTCAACCTCCAGGGGCGGCGTGGCGAGACCGCGTTGCCGGCACCGACTCGGCGCGACGTACGCCGCGCTCACTCGAGGTCGAAGGGACTCCGCGGCTTGTCCTTGTCCTGCTTGCTCTTCTCCTTCGCCTCGCGGACCAGATCGTCGAGCTCGTTCTCGCGATCGCGCTCGGCGCCGCGCGCGCCGTCGAAGAGCTCCGTCAGGCGATCGGACTCGTTGCGTTGCTGATCGAGCAGGGCGTCGAGTCCGCCGTCCTTGGCCGTGTGGGCCCGGGCCTTGCCGGTCCGCGTGTCGATCTCGAGCGATCGACCGCAGCAGGGACAACGGACTTGGATCAGGTGTCGGGACATCCTCGGTTCTCGGCCGGAGTATCGTGCGTGCGCGCGCCGTCCTGGCGCGTCGGCGCTATCTTCCCCGCCGCCCCGTGTCGCTGCGATGGCCGCTTCGGCTCGCCTCGCGGCAACGTCCAAACGACCGCAACGCCCGACGCCGCCGATCCCTTGGCCCTCGACGAGAGAGAGCAGCTCGCAGCGGGAACCGGCCCGCAACGTCTTCGTCGGAGGCCCGATCCGCTCGACGACGTGCCCGCGGTCGCTTCCTCCGACAATCACGATCCTGCCGAGAGCTCGATCGTCGACGCTGCCCGAGGCGGGGACGGCGAGGCCTTCCGCACCCTGGTCGAGCGCTACCAGGACCACGTCTTCCGATTGGCGATGCGCGTGCTGAGATGCGACCGGAACACCGCGGAGGACCTCTGTCAGGAGGTCTTCATGCGGGCCTACCGCGGGCTCGCGCGCTTCGACGGCGGCGTGCGCTTCCCGGTCTGGCTCCACACGATCGCGCTCAACACCGTCATCACCGAGTACCGCAGCCGCCGGACGATCAAGCGCGGCCGCCACCACGCGCTCTCCATCGACGCGCCGCTCGCCGGCACCGAGGACCTCTTCATCCAGCCGCCCTCCCGCGAACCCGATCCCGCGGATCGCGCCGGCCAGGTGGAGTTCGGCGCCGCGGTGCGCGAGGCCGTCACCCGCCTCCCCGACGAGTTCCGCGACGCGGTGATCCTCCGGGACATGCAGGGGATGTCGTACGAGGAGGTCGCGGAGATCCTCGGGGTCCCGCCGGGCACGGTCCGGTCGCGCATCCACCGCGGCCGATTGATCCTGCAGGATCTCCTGAAGGGGTTCATGTCATGAGCCGTCGCGGCAACGACTCTCCGTTCGACTCCGACCGGCGCCCGGGTGCCGCCGATGAGCGCATCGCCGACTGGGTCGACGGGCGGCTCGACGCGATCCAGCTCCAGCGTTTTGAAGCCGAGCTGCGCGTGAACCCCGCGTTGCGTGCGGCGGCCGAGGAATACCGGCGCTCGGTGCAGGCGATCCGCGAGGCCCTGGCCGGCGGCGAGCGCGTCCGCGCGGGCTTCGCCGACCGCGTCATGACGGCGATCGAGGGCGAGCGCCGTCAGCGCGGACGTCGCTGGATCCCCTGGCTCGGCAGCGCGGCGGCGGCCGCCGCACTGGTCGGACTCTGGCTGGCCCTCTCGCGCGGCGTGATCCTCCCGGACTCGCGGCGCGAGCTCGCGCGCGCGCCGTCGGCCAGTCCGAGTGCCGACGGCGCGCCCGCTCTGCGCGAAGCGCCGGCAGAGCGGCTGGATGAAGGCGCCGGCGCGCCGACGGGAGGTGGTCTCGAGATCCTGCCGGAGATCTTCCAGCGGGAACTGACCGAGCGCGGCCTGGGCGCGGGTCTGGATTCCGGGTCGGCCGCGCGCGACGGCGAGACCGGGGCCGAGACCTCCGACGCCGAAGACGAGCGCAAGGGCGAGCGCGCGGAACGCGCGTCCCTCGGCGGCGAGCCGCGCGCGCGCTCCGTCGTGCCCAAGCCCGAGGAATCCGTGGAGGAATCGCGAACGGCCCCCGGCTCGCCGGCCTCGGACCCGCAGCGCGGATTCCGCGATGAATCCGCCGGCGAGAACCAGGACGAGCGCCGCCAGGCCGAGTCTCCGGCTCCGAGTTCGGCGGCCGCGCTCGATGCCGGGCAGCTCGTCTATCTCGTCGAGATCCCCGCGGACGCGCTGGATCGCCTGCACCGCCCGGGGGCCGACGCGACGCCGACCTTCGGAAGAATCGAGGAGCGCGAACCCGCCGGCGAGCTGCCCGGCGCGGCCGCGACCCAGATTCTCGCGACCACCCAGGCGCTCGCGGCGTACCGGCTCGCGATCGAGCCCTTGCAGGCGCCAGGGACCTGGACCGGGAACGTGACCACGCCCCGGCTCTTCGCGCTCGACCTGACGCAGGAGGCGGCCGAGACCAAGGCCGCGCAGGCGAAGGACTCCGGGCGCTACTCCTTCATGCCGGGTGACCTGGTCTTCGAGATCGACGGCGACGAGGCGCAGGTTCAGGACTACCTGCGTCACCTGGCGAAGCCGCTGCGCGACGTCGCCGGCAGCATCGCGGTGCAGCGCGCGGTCGATCTCGTCGCCCGCGAGCGCATCGCGGTGCCGACCGATCCCGCGCAGCAGTCCGCAGCCGATGAGCTGTTCCTGGGCTTCTTCACGCGGACGGCTTTCGTCGAGGAGTCGCTCTCCGAAGCGGCGCGGCGCGGCGCGGATCGCGACCAGTTGCCGGCGGCGCGAACGGGACGCGGTGCCACGCCGAAGGCCGCCGGCACGGGGCCGAGTTCGCCGGGGCCGAGTTCGCCCGGTCCCGGCGGCCCGGCGACTCCGCCTCCCGAACCGGTCGCTCCGTCGACCGCCGTGCAGCCCACCGGTGGCGCCCGGGCCCAGAACTCCTGGGTCGTGCTCCGCGCGAAGCCGAGCGCTCCGGAGAGCGAGGCCGGGCCAGCGCAGCGGCGTTGAGGTGGCGCTGCGGCGCGATCAGCGCAGCGGCAGGCCGTCGGGGCGGGCGAGGCGCAGGAAGATCACGCGTTCGACGCCGGGTGAGGCCTCGAGCTCGACGACGAGCTGCTGCACGCCCTCGGCCAGTCGGAACAGCGCCGCCTCGCGGTCGGGAGCCGCCGGTGCACGTCCCTTGCCCGAGCAGAACACGTGCTCGTTGGCGCGCACCGCGAAGCCGACGGAGGAGCCGACGCGGAGCGCGGTCTCGCGATTGGCGGGCAGGTTCAGCGGCACGTGCAGGGTGATCGCCGTGTCGCCCGCCGGCACGACCAAGGCGCCGTCGTCGCGTGCGCGGAGGACCGTCTCCCCGATCCGCGCCTCGCGGACGAAGCCGGGCTCGTCGACGATCCCGCCCGCGCGGCGATAGCGCTCGAGGAGCTCGGACCAGGCCGGGCTCGACCAGAGGCGATCGTTCCACTGCGCGGGGGGCGGGGCGCTGTGGCGCCAGTCGATCAGCAGATGTGCATGCCGCGGCTTCTCGCCGTCGAGCAGGAGTGCCGCCATCTCCTCGAGGGTGCGCGGCGAACCGGTGTCGAGCAGCGTCACCTTCGGGCCGCGCACGGCGTTGGCGAAGGTGTTGCGGCAACTCAAGGCGAGGGTGTCGGCGCCGGTGGCCGAGTCGGGGGGCGGAAGCGGCAGGGCTGCGCCACGGCCCTGGCGTGCGCCGAGGAAGACGAGCGAATCGGCCTTGCTGAACTCCATCTCCTCGATGCGCCGGAAGTCGTGGTCCTCGGGCTTCTCGGGCGCGCCCGGCTTCAGGAAGCGCACGAACATCGTGCCCATCGCGTCGATGTCGGCGTGATAGAAGCCCTCGCGCGGGGTACCCGCGATCAGTTCGACGACGAAGCGCAGCCGCTCGTACTCGAGCTCGGGATCGCGTCGACGATCGGCCGAGGCCTCGTCGTTCGCCTTGCGCTCGTCCTCGGTCATCTTCGAACGCGAACGCCGGAAGAAGATGTCGAGGGTGCGGCCGTCCTTCTGCGCGTTGCGCAGCGAGACGAAGTCCGCACCGTGTGGCAGGCGCAGCTCGAGGCGGATGTCGTCATCGTCCCAGTTGGGCACGATGACGTGGCGGATGCCGGTCAGCGCGAAGAGCAAGGCGTCGAGGTTGACGCCGCTCGTGCCGGGATCGGCGAGCACCGGCCGCGAGGGGCCGTCGCCGTCGCGGTCGAGCGGTCGCCCGGCCCCGTCGACCCAGTCGGCCCAGGAGCCCGCGGGTTCCGCCTGCGCGATCAGCTCGTCGACGACCTCGAGACGCCGCGCGTCGTCGCGCTCGCTCAGCGCGACGAGGAGCATGCCGATCAGGTCGCCGCTCGCGATCGGCACGGTGCGCGTCGTGCCGACGCGGACGCCGTCCTGCCACAGCGTCTCGAGCGTGCTGCGCAGGTTGTCGCGGCTGCGCTCGCCGGTGGGAAAGGTCCAGCCGATCCAGAGCGGCAGGAGGTTCGCGTTCGCGAGCGCCTCGCGCACCGGCTTGCCATCGACCGGCGACACCGCCGGTGCGAAGCGCGCGAGGTCGGCGATCCAGAAGCGCTTCTCGATGTCCTGCATCAACGCGATCGACCGCTTGAGCAGGGCGTGACTCGGTGCGTCGCTCGGCTTGCCCGCCTGCCATTGCGCGGCACGCGCCCGCTGGTCGCGTGCGTCGGCGAGTTCGCCGTAGGCCTGCACCGAGATCATGAAGAGCACGCCGCTCGCGAAGGACCAGCTCGCGTGGTCCATCGCGCTCGATTCGCCGAAGAGCCGCGGGTCATCGCCGAGCACCGCACTCGCGTGCGCGTGGAGCTGGGCGGGTGACCAGGGCTCGTTGCCGCTGAACGGCATCAGCGAGTCCTCGCTGCGCACCGGCCGCTTGAGGCAGGCGTCGATCATCAGCCAGTGCTCGTCGATCGGCCCGAGGTCGCGCGTGGCGCGCCAGTACCAGAAGTGCTGCAGCAGCACGAGCGAGGGCAGCTCGGCGGGCGGCATCGGCACCGTGCGCCAGAACTCGGCGGAGTTCACCGCGGGCGCGTCGGCGCGCGCCTGGTCGAAGCGGAGCGGCAGCTCCTCGGTCAGGCGGCCCGACGCCCGCACCGCGTTCCAGGTCAGGTCGAGCAGCGCCTTGGCCTCGGCGTGCAGGCCGAGGCGCAACAGCGCGGGCAGGGCACCGGTCTGCGTCCGCAGCGAGTACACGCGTCGGCCGAGCATCGGCAGGATCGCACCGCTGTGCGCACAGCGCTGCGTGAGGAGCGCGAGCCGCGCTTCCCGCACGAGATCGACGAAACGCACGAGGTCGGATTCGAGGGAGGGGGTCCGAGCGAGGGTGCGCTGCCACTGCGCGGCCATGGCCTCGAACGCGGTGCGTGCGTCGTCGAGCGACGGGGACGCGGCCGCGGGTGGATCACCGGCGGCGCTGCTCAGGGCGAGGACGCCGCGCCAGGCGCGGTTGCCGTCGAGCGCGAGCTCCAACGCGCCGTCGCGGGCCACCGCGCCGGCGAGCTGAAGGCGGAGCCGAGCGTCACCCGCGGCGTCGAGCAGGAGGCTGTCGCCCTCGCTGCGCGCGGCGCGCGCGGTGCGCACGCGCAGGCGGAGGCCCGTGCGTCCGTCGCCGTCGACCGCGAGCGCGGCGAGCAGCCGCGTGCCCTCGGCCTCGGTGAAGGCGAGCATCCGCAGCGCAACGCCGGCGCTCTGGTCCTCGGCCGCCACCGCGGCGAGGTCCCGCACGCGCGCCACGCGGCGGGACTCGAGCGGCAGCGCGCGCCCATCGGGCGCGACGAGTTCGACGGTCACGGCGCCGAAGGCGCCCTCACCGAGCGCCGCGGTGTCGCCGGCGTCGTAGCGCGGTCCGCTGAGCGCGCTGAGCTCGCAGGCGCGTGAGCCGAGACCGAGCGCCGCGAAGACGCGACCGTTGCCGATCGGCAGCGCGCCGCGCGCCTCGCCGTCGATCCGCCAGCTCGAGAGCTCGGCCTGGACGGCGATCGGCAGGGGGATCGGTGCGGGTTCCTGCGCGTGCGCGACGAGCGCGCCGGCGAGGGAGAAGACGAGGCCGAGGAATGCGGTGGGGCGGGTCATCGAGGGGTCGTCTCGGTGCACTCACCAAGTCGGAATCGCGGGGGATCATGAGCGACCCGACGCATCGCCGCGACTCCTCGGTTAGAGATTGGAGCCATGACGGCTCGCACGGACTCGGAACTCATCGGTGAGGTCGACCGGCATTGCGCGGGAGCGGTCCCGGCCTGGGACGCGCTCCTCGAACTCGCGTTGCGTCGCTTCGCCTGTCAGGTCGGGAGCATCCACGTCGTGGACCCCGCCGACGGTCTGCTCCATCTGCGTGCGGCGCGCGGGATCCCCGAGGCCATCCGCCCGCAGGTCGAACGGATCCCGATCGGCAAGGGCATGGCGGGTCTGGCCGCCGAGCGCAAAGCGCCGGTCGGAGCGTGCAATCTGCAGACCGACGCCTCGGGCGACGTGCGCCCGGGTGCCAGGCTCACCGAGATGAAGGGCTCGCTCTGCGTGCCGATGCTCGACGGGGCGGCGGTTCGCGGGACCTTCGGGATCGCGCGGCGCGACGAGCACGTCTTCGACGCGGTGGAGACCGATCTGCTCGCCGCGATCGCCGCCCGGATCGCGCGGGCGCTCTCGCCGCGCAGGTGAGCGTCCGCGCGCGGCGCTAACATCGCCCGCCGCTCCCATGCTCATCCACCGCTCGTTCCCGCTCGTTCTCGCGGCCGCCGTCGCCACGACCACGGTCGTCGCCCACGCCCAGGGCGCACCCTGCTTCGAAGCCAACTTCGGCACGGACCTGCAGCTCGGCGACGACACGGTCGCCGGCGGACTCGCGCTCGGCTTCGCGTTCCCCTTCGCCGCCGGCAGCGTCTCGGCGATCACCGTGTCGTCGAACGGCTTCGTCTGGCTCGGCGCCGGTACGGCGAGCGCCTGCTGCAACGGCGACGTCGGCCAGCTCCTCGCCAACGCACCGCGCATCGCTCCCCTCTGGGTCGACCTGAACCCCGCGGCCGCCGGCTCGGTCCACTTCAACGCGCTGCCCGGCCGCGCGGTCATCACCTGGAACCAGGTGGTGGAGTTCGGGCAGGCCGCGAGCTTCACGGTGCAGCTCCAACTCCTCGCCGACGGCTCGTTCGTCGTCTTCTTCGATCCCGCGGTCGGCATCGTGGGGCACACCGCACTCCTCGGCGTGTCGCCCGGCGGCGGCGCCGTGGATCCGGGTGCGATCGACTTCGCGTCCGCGCTCCCCTTCGACAGCGGCACCCGCCCGACGATCTACGAATCGTTCGGCCCGGGTGCTTTCGACCTCGCGGGCGTCGGCATGACCTTCACGCCCAACGGCAACGGCGGCTACACGGTCACGCGCCGCAGCGACTGCGACTTCGCCTCGTTCGTCGGACGCGGGGTCGGCTGCCCGAGCTCGCCGAGCGCCTACGAGTTCTTCGACGTCGGCAACGTCGATCTCAGCGGTCTCGCCTTCGAGTTCAGTCCCGCGGTCGGCGGTGGCTACGACATCGCGGCGTGCGCACAGAACTGCTTCGACACCGGCTATGCGAGCGGCACGAACCTCGCGCTCTCGGATGACTCCGTCGCGCGCAATCTCGCGCTCGGCTTCAGCTTCCCCTTCCACGGTGGCTCGACCACGGCCATCGACGTCTCGTCGAACGGTTGCGTCTACCTCGAGCCGGGCCTCATCGGCGGCCACCGCTGCTGCGCCGGGGATCCCGCGGCCTTCCTCGCCGACCCGGCGAGCATCGCGCTCTTCTGGCTCGACCTGAACCCGGCCGGGGGTGGCGGGGTCTACACGCATCGCCCGAGCCCGACGAGCTTCGTCGTCACCTTCGCCGCCGTGCCCGAGTACCAAGCCGCCGGCTCGGCGAACACGGCCCAGCTCCAGCTCCACGCCGACGGTCGCTTCCGGCTCGCGTTCGGCAACGTCGCGAACGCCGGCCACGCGGCGCTCGTGGGCTTCACGCCCGGCAACGGGGCGGGCGATCCGGGCTCGATCGACCTCTCGACCGCGGTGCCGTTCAGCACGGGGAGCGGCGGTTCCCCGCTCGGACTCAGCGCCTCGGCCGGCACGCGCCCGACGCTCGGCAGCACCTTCTCGATGGTGGTCGGCGAGGCTCCCGGCAGCGCGAACGCGCTCTTCCTCCTCCTGGGCTTCAACGAGGTCCCCGGTGGCGCGTCGCTCGCGGGGCTCGGCATGCCCGGGTGCCGGCTCCATCTCGGCATCGACCTCGCCGTCGCGTTCCCGTTGCAGGGCGCCTACTCCGTCACCTCGCTGACGATCCCGAACAACCCTGCGCTCACCGGGGGTGCGCTGCACGCGCAGGCGCTCGTCGTCGCCCCGGGCGTGAATGCGTTCGGTGCGATCACGTCGAACGCCGCGCGCCTCGAGTTCGGGCTCTGATCGGGAGAGGCTCGACGCGATCTGGAACCCTGGCGTCGCAACCTCTGGGCGGTCTGGCCGAGCCTCTTCGCCGTCTCGACGGGGCTCATGGCATTCCTGCCCATGCTCCCCATCTACGTCCGCGAACGCTTCGGCATCGCGGAGGAGCACGAGGCCGCGCGCTGGGCGGGACTGATCTACGGCATCGCGCCGCTGACGGCGGCGTTGCTCGGCCCGCTCTGGGGCAGCATCGGCGATCGCCACGGGCGCAAGGCGATGGCATTGCGCGCGATCCTCGGGATCACCGTGGTCGCGGCCCTGATGCCGTTTGCGACGACGCCCATCGAGCTGCTGCTCCTGCGTGCGTTGCAGGGTGCGCTCGCGGGCTACGTCGCGCCGGCGATGTCGCTCGTCTCGGCGAGCGCGCCCGCGGATCGCCAGGGGCGCGTGATCGCGCGGCTGCAGGTCGCGCTCGCGCTCGGTCTGCTCGCCGGGCCCGCGCTCGGCAGCGAGATCGCCGTCCAGTTCGGTCGCCCGGCGGTGTTCTGGGCGACGAGCCTGCTCTCCGCGTTCGCCCTCGTGCCGCTCGTGCTCTTCGCGCGCGAGGACCGCAGCGCGCTGCGCGCCGCGGGCTCGGGGCGCATCGGCATGGGACGCGACCTGCGCGAGCTCTTCGCGACGCGTTCCGTGCTCGCGCTGCTGGTGATCCTCTTCCTGATGCGCTTCGGCCTGCAGATGGCCGACGCGTTCGTCGCGCTCTTCGTCGACGCGCTCGGTCCGCTCGACTGGGTCGCCGCGCATGCGACGAGCCGCGCGCACGCCGTCGATCGAACGACGGCACTCGTCTTCGTCATCCACGCGTTGGCGCAGGTCTTCCTCGCCGGTTGGTGGGGGCTCTTCGGCGATCGATTCGGACCGCTGCGCGGGCTCGCCCTGATCGCCCTCGGGCTCGGCCTCGCGACGCTCGGCGCCGGCTTCGCGGCCTCCATCCGCGGCTTCGTCGGCTGCCGCATCGTCGCGGCCGTCTTCACCGCAGGTGCGACCTCGCTCTCCTACGCCGCGCTGAGCAAGCGCATCGCGCCGCAGGGCCGCTCGGTCGCGTTCGCGAGCCTGCAGAGCTGCATGCAGTTCGGCATGTTCGCGGGTCCCCTCACCGGCGGGCTCCTCGCCGAGTGGACCGGCCTGCGCGGCACGCTGTTCCTCGCGGGCTCCGCGATCCTCGGCTCGGCGATCGCGATGCACCTCGTGCGGCGGCGTGAGGCCGCGTCGTGATCAGCCGTGCGCGTGCGGCAGGTCGAGCGGCCGATCGCGGTGCAGCATGACCCATTCGGCGTTCTCCGCGAGGGCCTCGCGGCCGAGCTGTTCGATCACCGCCTCGTAGGCCGGCTCGGCACCACTCGGCTCGATCGCGGCGGCGATCGCGACGGCGCAGTCCCGGGTCGGTTTCGACCGGGGGCAGTCCTGCAGTCCCGTGCGATCGGCCAGGCGCAACAGCGCGACGTGGAACACGCCCTCCATCCGCAGGTAGCGCCGCCGCTCGGCGCTCCAACCGACAGCTTGTGCGTAGGCGTGGAGCAGACCGGCGACGACCGCCGGGATCACCATCGCGATCGTCCACCAGGCGTGAGCGTCGTCGTGGGCGCTGCCCAGCCAGTGCAGGAACGGGTGGCCGATACCGACCAGGGCGAGCGCGCCGATCACGTACAGCGTCGCGATCCGCAAGCCGTGGCCGTGCTGCGCGGCGAGCTCGTGGTCCGTCTCGACCGGTCCTCCGCCCTCGGCGCTTCGCTTCATGACCCGCAGCGCCAGCGCGAGCATGGCGACGACGGCGAGTCCGAGCACTGGTGGCGAATGCAGGTCGAGCGTCGCGCGGAAGAGGGCGATCGCGGTCACCGCGAGCGAGGCGAGCACGAGCACCTTCACCCCGAGTTCGAGCCGCATCACACCCGGTGCCATCCGGTGCAGCTTCTTGGCGAAGTACGCCTGCTGGTCGTGGACCCAGCGGACGAGCGTCGCCTCGCGATCGACGAGGTTCCCGTCGTGCGGTTCGTCGACGATCGTCGCGAGGTCGCGCAACGTCAGCGCCTCGATCGCCTGTCGCAGCCACGAGAGCTCGGAGCGCTGATAGCTGAGGTAGTCGCGCGAGATCGGTCGCAGGATGCCGCTGCGCCGCCAGAACCAGGCGACGCGCAGGGCCTCCGCGAGTGCGCGGTAGTCGAGGAAGCGTTGCTCGACCCGCTGATGCTCCGCGCGGCCGTGGCACAGATCGGCGAGCACCAGTGCGAGCAGGTAGATCGAGAGGGCGATCACGCCGGCCGCGTGATGCGTCGGATCGACGCCGTGCGCGAAGCCGAGGAAGCCCAGGGCCGAGAGGCTGACCCAGGCGAAGATCCGGCGTCGCGTTCGCTGGAGCCGCTTCTGGTAATGCATCGCGAGGCCGTCCGCGTGCGCATAGGTCGCGTACATCGTCGCCAGCGAGGACGGGACGAGCTCCTCGAGTGGAGTGTGCGGCAGCTCGGGCCAGCGGCGCGCATCGGCGTCGAAGCCATCGAGGTGCCGGACGGTCTCGCGGTAGTAGGCGAAGTACGCGTGCGCGCGCGACGGGCTCGCGGGCCCACGTTCCCCCAGGCGCGGCGCGACGAGCGTGAGCCAGCGTTCGTCGACGCCGTCGGCCGGAAGCCCGCAGGGCTCCGTCGGCACGAGGAGCACCGGACAGGGTTCGAGCAGGTCGAGCGCCCCCTTCGGCGCGCCGAGCACGTCGAGCAGCGGCGCCGGGAGCGCGGCGAGCTGGTCGAGCAGCTCCGGGTCGTCGACGCGACCGGTGAGCGCCATGTGCACGAGGTGATGCGTCTCGCCGCGCTGGGTCGCCGCCGCGGCGGCCGACCAGATCTCGCCGGCGAGCTTCTCGCGCGGCTGGCTCGCGATCAGCAGGCGTGCGAAGCGCGCGACGACGAACGCCGCCATGGCCTCGCCCATGCGCCGCGCGGGTTCGCCCTGCAGGCCCCGCGGACCGGGCAGCACGATCGCATCCGGCCCGCCGCCGCCCTCGCCGACCACGACCTCGATCACGCGGAGTTCGAGTCCCGCCGTGCCCGCGTACTCGCGCGCCACATCTGCGACGAGCCGATCGGTCGCGCTGCGGTTGCGCGTGAGCAGGATGAGCGGCGCCGCGCTCAGCCGCGGCGCCGCGACGAAGGCACCGTGCTCGTCGATCCAACGTGCGTGGCGCTGGCGATCGTTGAGCACGCGGAAGACCTGGTCCTTCACCAGGTAGGCCAGGCGCCGCTGCTCGTGGACGTCGAGCCGAGCGAGATCGTCGGCGTCGCCGGCGACACCGATCACGAAGGGGACGAGGGCGTTGGACGACATCTTGGCCAAGGCGATGCACGCGGGCGTCGAGGTCCGCCCGGGGTGCCGCGGGATGCTAGCCACTGCGCTGCGGCTCCGCCCGTCTGCGCAGGCTTGCGCGCGGAGCGATCTTCGCGACGCTTCCGAGGCGATGTGCCTCCTCATCGTGCTCGCGGGGATCGACCCGGACTGGCCCGTGATCGTCGCGAGCAACCGCGACGAGGAGCGCGCCCGCGGTGCGGCACCCCCGGGCCTCTTCGTGGGGACGCAGCACCGCATGCTCTCGCCGCGCGACCGGCGCGCCGGGGGCACCTGGCTCGCGGTGAGCGAGCGCCGGCTGTTCGCCGGTCTCACCAATCTCTCGGCGTCGCCGCGCCGCGCGGGCGCCCGCACCCGCGGTGCCCTGCCGCATCTCGCGCTCGACGCTGCCGATGTCGCCGAGGCGGTCGCACTCGTGCGGGAGGAGCTCGCGCGCGCGGTGTACGACGGGTTCCAGCTCGTGCTCAGCAGCGGCACCGACACACGCCTGCTCGAGCACGAGGACGGCCGGCTCACGGAGCATCGCCTGGTCGGCGGCGCGCTCGTCGTGAGCAACCAGCACCGCATCGGCGAACTCGTGCTGCCCGGACTCGAGGCGACCTGCGCGCCGGGGCTCACGCTCGACGAACGGCTGGCGATGCTCGCGGCGCTGCTCCTCGACGAAGGCGAGCGGTCGGGCCACCGCATCCTCAAACGTGGCGGCGAGTACGGCACCGTCTCGAGTTCGCTGATCGCGCTGCCCGCCGCCGACGTGCGACGCCTCGTCTGGCGCTACGCGGCCGGCTCGCCCGACGCGGCGCCCTACCGCGAGTACGGCAACCTCGCGCGCCGTCTCGTCGAGGACTGAAGCTCAGCGCCGCCGTTCGAGCGCGGCGAGGTTGTTGCGCGCGTCACGCAGCGCCGTGCTCACGAGTTCGCGTCGGTTCGCCGCGAGACCGCCGGCCGCGAGCTGCGCCGTCGCGAGCTCGATCGCGCGTTCGTACATCCCCTTCGCGCGCGCGAGGTTCGCGTCGTCGGCGAGGTGGTACTGGAGGATCACCGCGCAATCGTTGAGGAGCTGCGGCGACTCGGGCTCGAGCTCGAGCGCGCGCTCGTAGCCGACGAGGCTCTCGCGATACGCACGCGTCTCCCGGCAGAGGAACGCGTAGTTGTTCCAGTCGTCGGCGGTGCTGCGCGCGTAGGCGATCACCTGGTTGAGATCGCGGCTGCCGACGATGTGTCCGGCCTGGTACTCCTTCGCCGCGAGGCCCACGACGACGGCGATCGTGTCGTCGTCGCCGCGGATCATGTCGGCGAAGCGCCGCGGGTTCTGCTGCGCGAACTTCGTCGCCGCGGCGATGGCGCCCGCGAGGTCGCCGGCCCAGTACCGCGACTGCATGAGCCACCAGCCCGTGTCGACGTATTCGGGCATCGCGTCGACGGTGTCCCCGAAGAGTTCGGCCGCGCGCTTCCACAGCTCCGTGCGCCGGGTCGCTTCGGTGCCGGCCTCGCCGGCCTGGTCGAAGCAGGCCTGCGCTTCGTACCAGCCCAGCAGGGCGAGACCGCTCGGCTTCGCGCCCTCGCGTGCGCCGTAGGTCGTCCTGGCCTTCGCGTAGAGCTCCGCCCGATCCTTGCCGCCGAGGGCGCTGCGCAGCCAGTCGTGGTTGACCTTCGCCCAGGGATCGAGCGCCAGCGCTTCCCCGTAGCGCGCCGCCGCGCCCGGCAGATCGCCGCTCCAGGCGAGGAGATCGCCGAGCGCGACCTTCGGGAAGGAGCGCGAGGGCTCGGCCTCCGCGGCCGCGCGGAACGCGGCGGACGCCGCGTCGCGCATCGTGCCCGCGAGCGCGGTCGCGGCGCTCTTCGCCTCGCCCTCGGCCTCCGCCGCGCTGCGTTGCGCGGCGACGAAGCGCTCGTAGGCGATGCGGCCGAGCAGGGCCTGCGTGCTGTAGGCACGCGGCGCCTTCGCGACGGCCATCGTCGCCTCCTCGAACGCGGCCTCGGCCTCGCCGAGCTCGAGCAGCGACGAGGCGAGCACGAGCCGCGCGTCCAAGTCCTGCGCGTCGATCGCGAGCACGGCGCGGGCCGTGCGCACCGCGTCCTCGTAGTAGAGCTGCACGGTCGCGTCGCGTCCGGACGTCATGCGCGTCGCGTCGGCCTTCAGCGCGTAGGTGCGTGCGAGCATCGACTGGATCGCGAGCGCGTCGGGGAAACGCTTGCGCGTCGTCGCGAGCAGGTCGATGGCCTCGTCGATGCGACCGGCCCGTCCGAGGTTGTCGCCGGCGCGCACGACCCAGTTGGGTTCGCTCGGCTCCAGCTTGCTCAGCGACAGGAACGCGTCCGCGGCCGCGGCGTGATCGCCGCGACCCTGCGCGGCGAAGGCCGCCTGGCGGAGCGCGTTGCCGTCCTGCGGCGTCTCGACGACCACCGGCTCGGTCGGATCCTGAGCGCGTGGCTCGCCGCACGCGGCGAGCACGAGGACGAGGAGCGGCAGGAGCCGGGCGTGACGGACCGCACTCACTTGCGCGTCTCCCCGTCGAGCTGCTGAAGCAGGCGCGAGCCGGCGCGTCGCTCGAAGGGATAGAACTCGAGGCTCTTCTTGAGGTTGGTCTTCGCCTTCTCGATGTCCTTCAGCGTGTCCGAGTAGAGCACGCCGAGGTTGCCGTAGGCGTCGCCGACCGCCTCCTGCAGGTTGCGCAGGTCGTCGGCTTCGGCCGGTGGATCCTCCGCGAGGCGCTTCTCGCCGATCGCGATCGACTTCTCGCAGAGCTCGCGCGCCCGCTCCGGCTCACGCTCGAGACCGTAGATCAGGATGACGGCGCAGTCGTTGAGCAGGCGCGGGTTGCTCGGATCGAGCTTCGTCGCGCGCGTGTAGGCCGCGAGCGCCGCCTCGTAGAGCTCCGCGGCGGCCTTCGCATCGGTGCGGCGGACCTGATCGCCGTGGTCGCGGCAGAAGAGCCCCTCGTTGTTCGCGACGTCGACGTCGTCGGGCGCAGCTGCACCCGCCGCGCGGTAGAGCTCGACCACGCGCGCGAGATCGCCCTTGCGGAAGAAGCGGTCGGCGAGGACGAGCGTCGCCCGACGGATCTCCGAGGGCTGGTCCGCACGGTCCGGGAAGAGATCGGGTCGACGCGCGATCGCCGCGAGCAACGACTTCGCCGCGCCGTCGAGGTCGTCGCGGCTCGTCTGGATCGTGCCCTTCTGGCCGAGGCACAGCGTCGCCCATTGCTCACACGAGTCGCTGAACTCGGGATTGGCGCGCTTGCTCTTCTCGAAGAGCGCGATCGCCGCATCGAGCGTGACGAGACCCTTCTCGCCTTCGCCGCCGGACCACTCCTGCACGGCGAGGTCGAACGAGGTCCGTCCGCGCCACCAGAGCGCGGTCGCGTCCTCGGCCTTGCTCAGGGCCTCGAGCACGGGGCGGCTGTCCCCGAGCTCGGCGCCGAGCGCGACCAGCTCGCCCACGCTGTTCGCGTCGCGCTGGTACTGCCGCACGGCGATGGCGAGCGCCTGTGCATCCGCCTTCGCCCAGCGTTCGGCGTTGATCCAGATGCCGCGCAGCGGCGCGTCGAGCTTGCCGGCCTTCTCGAGCTCCTGCATCGAGCTCCGGGTCGCCGTGAGCAGCTCCGCGCCGCCCTGCTTGACGGCCGGATCCTCCGCGGACTGGGTGGCGACGTACGCGCGCGCGGCGGCCTCGGCGCGCACGGTGTGCGCCGCGAGCAGCTCGGAGTCCTTCGCGCCGCCGATCGAGCGCGCGTGGGAGAGCAGCGACTCGATGGTCTTGAAGGCGGCGGCGTACTCGCCGCGCACGAGCTGCGTCTCGGCGAGCGCCTGCCGCGGGGCGAGCGGCTTGCCGTCGAGCGCGACCGACTTCTCGAGCTGGCGGACGGCGTCCTGGAACAGACCGTCGATCAGGCCCGCGTTGCCGCCGTCGCGCGCCGACTGCTGGGCCATGCGCAGCGAGTAGACGCCGCGTCGGTGGTGGTAGGGCGCGAAGCCGTCGAGTTCCTTCTTGGCGCCATCGAGCACCGTGAGGGCGCCGTCCCAGTCCTCGCGACCGGCGGCCTCCTCGGCCTTCACCAGCAGGGCGTCGAACTTCGCCTGGCGCGGGTCGGGCTTGTCCTGGTCGGCGAGCGGCTCGCCGCGCTCGAGCTGCGCGAGGATGCGCGCCGCCTCACGGCGCTGGTAGGGGAAGTACTGCACGGCCTTCTCGAAGCAGGGCCGCCACTCCGCGACGGGCTTCGCCTGGCGCTGCTGGCGCAGCAGTCCGAGGTTCTGCCAGGCGTCGCCGGTCGCCTCCTCGAGGAACTCGCGCTGCGCGGCCTCGGCATCCGCGGACAGTCCGGCGAGGGCTGCCTCGCCGAGCTCGATCGCGCGCTCGAAGTGCCGCTGCGCGATGTCGTACTCGCGATGCAGGTGGTAGAGCAGCATCAAGCCGCAGTCGTTCACGATGCGCGCGTCGTTCGGCTCGAGCTCGACCGCCGCCCGATACCAGGCATAGCTCTGCTCCCAGAGCGCCATCGCCCGCGTGAGCCGTTCGCGCCGCGCGCCTTCGCTCGCCGCGAGGCCGGCAGGGCCCGTGTAGGCGTCGTCCTCGCCGACGACCTTCACGCCGAGATCGCGCGCCGTGAGCGCCGCGTTGTTGTAGACGCTGCCGAAGCGGCCGGGATGGCGTTCGATCACGCGCTGCCAGAAGGCGAGCGCATCCTCGAGCGCCGTGTCGCCGCTGCCGTTCGTGAGGCGCATCCCGATCATCGAGAGGCCGCCGAGGTAGTTGCCGCCGAACGAGTCGAAGATGCGCGGCGAACCCGACTCGTCGAACTCCGCGACGCGGGCGTCGGTTGCGAATGCGGCGGCATAGCCCGCCTCGGCGCGATCCAGACGGCCCTGCTCGAACTCGAGGCGCGCGATGGAGAGCTCGCAGATCGCGAGCCAGTGCGTCGACAGCGCGTGGTCGCCGGGTCGCATCCCGTCGTAGCGCTGCCACGTCGCGAGGGCGTCGGCGTAGGCGCGCGACGCCTCGTCGAAGCGGCCGTCCCGCCGCAGCTTGTCGGCGAGGCCGACCTGCGCGCGCCCCATGTAGAAGACGAGCGGAGCGCTGCTCGGGCTCTCGTCGAGCATGCGCTTGTAGGCCGCGATGCACTCGCCGTGGCCGTCCATCTGCCACCAGAGGTCCTGGAACGCGGCGTTCGCCTCGGCCGAGTCCGGCGTGGCGCGCACGGCGATCTCGAGCTCCTGCAGCGCCTCGGATTGGCGACCGAGCCAGCGCAGGACGTCGGCGCTGCGCGCGCGGGTCGTGCCGGGCAACGCGCCGGCGGCCTCCGCCGCGCGCAGGCGTGCGATCACCGTGGTGCCGAGTCGGATCGTCTCGCTCTCCGGTTCGGACGTGCCGTTCTCGAGCTCGGCCGAGCGCGCGGCGACGAGGAGCTGCAGCTCATTGGCCGCCGCCTGCAGCAGGGCGTCTGCCGCGAGCCGCGCGCGGCCGTTTGCCGCCGCGAACTCGGCGCCCTCGATGGCCGCGTCGCGGCCGTCGTGGAAACGGCCGAGACGCAGCCGCAGTGCGCTCAATGCGATCAGCGTCTCCGGGTCGGCGCGCTCGATACCGAGCGCGAGCTCGTAGTGACGCGCGGCCGTCGCGAGGAACTGCTCGGCGTTCGGCACGCCGGCGTCGGCGAGCGAGGTGTTCGCGCGCGCCGCCAGCAGGCGGGCCGCCCGATCGTCGGGACTGCGCCGCAACACCACGTCGAGGACGTCGAGCGCCGCGTACGCATCGCCCTCGGCGAGCTTGCGCTCGGCGTCGCGCAGTTCGACGGCGGGCGTCGGGTCGTTCTTTGGAGCGCGCGCGCGCGCGGCGTCACCGGTGCGGGCGGGGGAGGAACAGGCCGTCGCCGCGAGGACGAACAGCGGGAGCAGTCTCGAGATCATGAGCTGGGTCGGCGCGCTGCGTTGCGAGGGGATCGGTGGACCTCGGCGACGCGCGCGGCGCGGCGAGGCGCGGGAGGGAGGCGACCGGACCGCGCGGGATTGTTCGGTGCGGCGACCGGCTCGGCAAGTGCGGCGACCGGCCGGGGTCCGCGGAACCGTTGCCGTCCCGGCATCAAGCTCGCGCCGCGCACCGGTCGATGAGACCGATCGATCCGGCGGATCCCCCCATGACCGACACCCCCGTCATCCGACTCGACGCCGCGCTCGATCGCGCCACGGTCGGCGTGACGGTCCAGGCGATCGCCGACGCCGTCGCCGCGGCGCCCGGCGCGGTCGTCGTCGACCTGGGGCGGGTGGAGCGCTTCGACAGCGCGGGACTCGGCGGGATCGTCGAGGGCCTGCGCACCGCGCGCGCGGCGGGGGTCGAGGTCCGCCTGCGCGGGCTCTCGCAGCCGATGCTCGACTTCTTCTCGCTGCTCTCGGTCGAGCGCCTCACCGGGCCGGCCCCGGCCGGCGAGCGGGTCGACGTGGTGCGGCGGATCGGTGGCGCGGTGTTGCCGATCCTCGACGCCTTCGGCGCGATCGGCCTCACGGGCTGCCGCGCGCTCGGCGCGATCCTGGTCGGGCCGTTCCGGCGCCGACCCTTGCGGTTCGACCGCACCGTCCTCGAACTCGACCATGCGGCGAACGGGGCGCTGCCGATCGTCGCGCTGATCGCGTTCCTGCTCGGGCTCGTCCTGGCGATGCAGGCCTGGGTGCAGCTGCGCGTCTGGGGCGCGGAGATCTACGTCGCCGACATGGTCGGGGTCTCCGTGCTCACGGAGATCGGTCCGCTGATGACGGCGATCGTGCTCGCCGCACGCTCGGGCAGCAGCAACGCCGCGCAGCTCGGTTCGATGGTCGTCAGCGAGGAGGTCGACGCGCTGCGGCAGATGGGGGTCGACCCGCTGCGCTTCCTCGTCGTGCCCAAGGTCCTCGCGTTGGCGCTCGCGGTGCTCGGCCTCGGCGTCGTGTTCGACGTCGTCGCGATCTGCGGTGGGGCGCTGTTCGCCTGGGCCGTCGCGGGCATCGAGCCCGCCGCGTTCCGTGAGCAATTGCAGACCGCGCTCCACCTTGCCGACTTCCTCGTCGCGTCGGCGAAGTGCGTCACGTTCGGGCTCTGCGTCGGGATCGTCGGCTGTGCGCTCGGGCTGCGCGTCGAAGGCGGCAGCGAGGGTGTGGGGCGGGCCACGACGAACGCCGTGGTGCTGAGCATCTTCCTCGTGATCGTGGTCGACACGCTCTTCGTCACCGTGCAGCGGATGGTGCTCGCGTGACCCACCGGATCCCGCACGCCGCCCTCCTGGAACTCGCCGCGCGGCGCCGGCGGACCGACGACGTGCTGCGCGCGATCGCGGTGACCACGGTGCTCGGCGGTCGCGAGGTCCTGCGCGGGGTCGATCTCGCGGTGCGCCGCGGCGAGGTCTTCGTGATCATGGGGCCGTCCGGCTGCGGCAAGACGACGATCCTCCGCCACCTCGCGGGGCTCCAGCCGCCGAGCTCGGGGACGATCTCGGTCGAGGGCCGCGATCTCTATGCGCTCTCCGCCGACGAGCTCGACGCGCTGCGGCTGCGGACGGGACTCGCCTTCCAGGGCGGCGCGTTGCTCGGCAGCCTCAGCGTCGAGGACAACGTCGCGCTCCCGCTGCGCGAGAACACGACGCTGCCCGACGCCGTGATCCGCCAGGTCGCCCGCATGAAGCTCGACATGGTGGGCCTCCTGCACGCGAAGGACCTGCTGCCCGCGCGCCTCTCGGGCGGCATGAAGAAGCGCGCCGCGATCGCGCGCGCGATCGCACTCGATCCCGAGATCGTCTACCTCGACGAACCCAGTGCCGGACTCGATCCGATCACCGCGGCCGGCATCGACAACCTCATCCTCAAGCTGAACGCGGTGTTCGGCATCACCATGGTGGTCGTCACGCACGATCTGCCGTCGGCGTCGGGGATCGCGGACCGCATCGCGGTCTTCCTCGACGGCAAGGTCGCCGCGGTCGGAACGCGTGACGAGATCTGGGGCTCGAGCGAGCCTCGCATCCGCGACTTCGTGGATCGGCGACTGCGCGAACCCGAGGGCGAGGCCGCCGACATCGCCCGCTACTTCACGATCTGAGCGGGGGCGGTCGAGAACCGCTCTCCGCACGAGCCCGACTCATCCGGACGGAACCTGACGATGCACGACAACCTGCGACGATGGCGCGTCGGACTGCTGGTGCTGGGCACCGGTGGACTCTTCGTCGCGTTGATCGCGTTCATCGCCGGCTCGTCCCTGCAGCGCGAGTTCAAGACCTACTTCATCCGCTTCGACGAGAACGTGAAGGGGATGGTGGTCGGCAGCAAGGTGAACTTCCAAGGCGTGCCGATCGGCGCCGTGCGCGACATCCGCTACGAGTCCGGGCACACGGTCGTCGAGGTCCGCGTCGACCCGGAGAAGGCTGCGGTCCAGACCGCCACGCGCGCCCGTCTCGATCGGTTGCTCGTCACGGGCCAGGTGACGATCGAACTCGAGGGTTGGGACGAGAACGCGAAGACCCTGGCCGACCGCGGCGACATCAAGGCGGAGCGCAGCGACCCGATCGAGGAGCTGAAGCTCAACCTGCCCAGCGTGCTGCAGAAGGTCGAACTGCTCGTCGATCGCACGACGGATCTCGTCGCGCGCACCGAACAGTTCCTCGGCGCGGAGAACCAGGCGCGCGTGGGGCGCGTGCTCGACGCGACCGAGCGCGCGCTCGTGACGCTGCCCTCGGAGCTCACGCGTACGGGCGACGAACTGCGCGCGACCATCGCCGCCTTCCGTCCGCTCGCCGACGAGGCGCGCGGCGCGCTCGCGCGCGTCGATGCGATCGTGTCGAACGAGGGTGGTGCCACGGCGCAGGCGCTGCGCGCGGCGCTCGCCGCGATCGAACGTGGCGCGGGCGCGTTCGAGCTCACGGCGGCGGCGGTCGAGAAGGCCGCGGTCGAAGCACAGGGCATCCTCGGCGGCAACCGCAACGTGCTGCGCAGCCTGCTCGTCGGCGTGAACGACACGGTGCGCGAGCTGCGCGCCGTCGCGCGCCAGATCCGCGCGGCGCCGCAGAGCCTCGTCTTCGGTGCGGACCAGGCGGAGATCGACGTGCCGGCGCGCCCGGCAGGGGGTGGACGATGACGAAGCGATCGAGCGGATGGGCCCTGACACTCCTCGCGATGCTCGCCGCGTGCGGCGCGGTCGAGGTCCCCGAGGACTTCACCTACCGGCTGCCGGCCCCCGAGCCGCGGCTCGTCGCCGGCGCGAGCGCCGGCACGCTGCGCGTCGCCGAGCTCGACGTCGTCGCCGAGCTCGCGGGAGATCGGCTGCTCATAGCCGACGAGGGCACGCGGCTGCGCGCCTACCGGCACCATCACTGGGCCGGGCCGCTCGAGCGCATGGTCGCGGATGCGATCGTCACGGGGCTCGTGCGGTCACGGCGCTTCGCGGAGGTGAAGTCGCCGTCCTCGTCGGGGCTCGAGGAGCTGGTGCTCGTCGGTCGGGTGCTCGACTTCCATCAGGTCCGTGCGGAGGACGGGTGGCGGGCGCGGGCGACCTTCGAACTCCGCCTCTCGCGGGAGGACGGGACCCTCGTCTTCCAGGACGAACTGCGCGCCGACACGCCGATGTCGGTCAGCGATCCGGACACGCTCGCCCGGGCGCTGGGCACCTCGGTCGGCACGATCGTCGACGAGTTCGTGCAGCGCTGCGACCGTGCCGGGCTCTTCGCGACGGCGCGTCCGCCGCGCTGACAGCCCCCGTGCGGATTCGGGACGGCGCCTTCCGGCGCAGGGCCCGGCACGACCCTTGCGCTCGCCGTGGCGACGCAACCCGGTCCTGCCACCATGAACCATTCCCGACTCCTTCCTTGGTCTCTCGCCGCCCTCGTCCTCGCCGCCTGCGGCGGAGGTTCGGGCGGCTCCGGCGGCGGCGCTCCCGCCGCCTTCGAACTCCACGTCGACACCGCCGCGGGCTCGACGAGCTTCGTCAGCGCGCGCGTCGCGGCGCTCGTCTGGGAGGCGCCCGGCGGGGCGCTCTCGGCGAACGTCCTGCCGGCACCCGTCGAGCTGCCGCTCGTCGATCCCGCCGGCGAGAGCGCCGGCCTCGCGCTGCGTTCGGCCCCGCCGCTCGGCACCGTGGCCGTGCATCTGCTGCTCCAGGGCGGGGCGACGGCGCTGCGCAGCGACGGCACGAACCTGGCGGTCACGCTGCCGGGCTCCGACCTCCGCATCGCGTTGGAGAGCCCCTGGACGGGCGCCGCGACGGCGCTCGCGCTGGGACACGACGCGGTGCCGAACCTCGTCGTCAGCGGTGCCGGTCTCACGTGGACTCCCGCGTTGAGCGCGCGCGCCGTCGAGCAACTCGCGGTGAACGTCGCCGACGGCGTCGTCGCCTCGATCGATCCGGCGGCCGGCGCGCTCGTGGTGATGTTGCCTGGCTACCAGGATCTCGCCTTCGACCTCGCGGTCCCGGCCTCGGCGCAGCTCACCGGGCTCGACGGCCAGCCCCGCACGCGCGAGGCCTTCCTCGCCGAATGCACGGTCGGCTCGACGCTCGCGTTCTCCGCGCTGCGTTCGTCGTCCCGCGGCATCGAGGCGAGCTCGATGCACCACCGCGGCCGCTCGCGCGGCGAGCTCCACCTGCTCGGCCGCATCCGCACGCTCGATGTGGGGACGAGCAGCTTCGTGCTCGACGTGCAGGGGCAGCGCAACGGTTCGGTCTGGGGCGCGCCGCAGTTCGCCGCCGTGACCGTCGATGCGGCGAGCGCGGTGATCTACACGAGCCACCGCAGCGTGCGCACGAGCGCGAGCTTCACGGACCTCGTCGTCGGCATGCTGGTCAAGGTCGAGGGTTCGCGGCCGGTCGCGGATCGCATGACCGCACGCGAGGTCGAGATCGAGGACGACCACGGCTCGAACCGCCCCGGCGAGATCGAAGGCCAGGTCGACTCCGTCGATCTCGGCACGGGCACCATCACGGTCGTGCAGCGCGGCGACGACCCGCTCCTGATCGGCGGCGTGCGCGTGACCAGCGCGACGATCACGGTCACGGCGAACACGCTGCTCCAACGCAAGACCGACTCGGGCACCGTGAGCACGACGCTCGACACCCTCACGAGCGCCGACCGCATCTGGATCCGCGGCGAGATCACCGGCGCGAGCACGGTGCGCGCGCAGTGGGTGCGGGTCGAGGCGCGCTGAGCAAGGCGCTCAGATCGCTTGCAGCAGGTGCTGGCGCAAGTCCTCGATCTCCGCAGGCAGCCGGTCGTTCAAGCGCTGGGCTTCGCCGAGCGCCTTCGCGAGATCGATCCTGGTCGGCTGCAACCCCGCACGAGGGGCCTTGAGGAGCCAGCTCCAGATCCGGTCCAGGAGCTGCTTGCCGGCGAAGCTCGTCAGGTGTTCGCCCTTCTGGATGTCCGCGGCGAATCGCTGCTGCGCGGAGTCGAGCTCGCCCTCGAGCTCTTGCTGAGTGAGGCAGCCCGCCTGGCCCCCGTGGCGCTGCCACCACGTCGAATTGGTGACGAGGGCCAAGGCCGCGCCGCGGTCGGCGACGCCGGCGATGCTCGACCCGGGGTACCCCGACTGCGAGCGCTCGTTCAACTCGTGCAGGGTCGCGGCGAGAGCCGTGCCCCAGAGCATGCCTTGCGCTTCCCGGCCCAGCTTGACGCGGATGTCACCCTCACTCCGTTGGACGAGCTCCGCGCACTGCGCGAGACCAACGGGATCGAGCAGGGCGTTCTCGATCTCGTGCATCGCGAGTCGGAGCGACTGTTCGCCCGGCTTCCACGGATAGTTGGTCGTCCCGAAGTCACGGTCGCGGAGACCATGAACCCCGCGGAGGCCCGCGCGACGCGCGCTCTCGACCAACGCCGCGATCCCGCTCCCGCTACCGGCCACGAGGAAGCCGATGCGCGGTTCATCCCAGGCAGCCGCCAGGTAGGCGGCGCTCAGCTCATCCTCCACCCAGAGCACCAGCTTGCGGTTCTTGTACAGACCGTCCAAGTCGCCGAGCGATCGCGCCGCGTTCATCCATCGACCTCGCGCACACCTTCGCGCGCCTGCTCACGGCTTCTTGCCGATCTCGGATCGCTCGGGGGCACGAGCAACGCGCGCTCCCAACTGTGCGCGCGGTTCCAGGGTGCGTCGACGTGGGTCGCGACGAGGAACTGCGCGCGCGGTGCGAGCTCGCGCAGAGCCGGCAGGATGCCGGCCTGCCACTCGGGATGGAGGTGGAGCTCCGGCTCGTCGATCACCAGCAGACCCTCTTCGAAGCCGGTCAGCGCGATCCACCCCGCGAACGAGAGGAGCTCGATCTCACCTGAGCTGGCCTCGTCGATCGAACAGACGCGGTGAGCGTCCTTCTCCACGAAGAGGTCGGCGTAGGCGTCCTGGGAGGCGGGGTCGACGAGACCGGCCACGATCTTCGAATCGTCGCCGTGGAGGCGCTGCCAGGCCCGATTCACCTTCGCGAGCCAGCCCAGGCCCTGATCGGCGCTCGCCTGGCCGGTGGCGAACGCGGTCTTCGCGCGCTCGTCGATGATCCGTTGCTTGAGTCGCCAGAGCCGGTTGGCCTCGGTGTCGTCGGGTCGTCGCCCGCGAACGAGCGGCTGCACACTCCCGACGAGATGGGGCGCGCGCCAGGAGGAGAAGTACGCGAGTTCCTCGATGCGGGGTGGCCTTCGATCGGGACCGGCGGGAAGCGTGAACTCCTCCTCCTGCTGCCCACGGCGCAGCACGATGCGGATCTCGGCGCCGTGCGGCAGCTGCGTCCGCCCATGCCGCGTGCGCTGGTCCTTGTGGAGGTCGCGTACGAGGAGGTCCTCGCGACCGAGTGCCAGCACCACGGCTTCGAGCACGCTGGTCTTGCCGCAGCCGTTCTGGCCTGCAAGCACGAACTGCGGTACGCCTGAGCGATCGGGGCCGCCGAGGTCGAGCGTCAGCCTCTCGCGGATGCCGCGGTACCCACTGATCTCGATCCTCGTGATCCTGATCGCAGCCATGTCGGATCTCCTGGTCTCGTCGAGTCGCGTGCTTCGCGCGCCTCGCGGCCCACGCGGCCGGCGAGGTTAAGGAGCAGGGGCGGCCCGGCAAACCACCCGCCGCTCGCGATCTCCGTCGCCGAACCCTCAGGCGTCCGCGGATTCGCGGCGCACGCGGCCGATGCGCGTCGCCACGAAGGCCCAGGCCAGCGCGATCGGCACGGTCGCGAAGAGCACCGCGTGCAGCGGCATCGCGGTGACTCCGATGCGCGGCCAGGCCTCCGCGCACAGCGCGTCGCCACCGCGGTGCACGAGCGTGTCGATCGCGTTCTTCGCCGCGTAGCGCTCGTTCGGTGCCGCGAGCGTGAAGAGCACCTCACGGGTCGGCTTCTGGAGCGCGTGCCGGGTGCCCTCGATCAGCGCGCCACCCGCGACGTAGATCCAGAAGATCGGCCAGCCGGCATGGGAGGCGAGGCCGACGAGTCCGAAGGTCGCGGCGCTGACGAGCGGGAGGACCGCGAGATTGGCGCCCGGGCCGAAGCGTCGCAGGGCGGGCCCGGTGAGGAAGCCCTGCACGAGCACCGTCGCGATCTGCGTCCAGAGGTCGACGGACGCGAAGAGCGCGCTGCGCTCGTCGCGGCTCAGCGCGGCGTCGGCGACGAGGCGGGCGCGCTCGAAGTAGAGGACTGCCGCGGGGATGGTGCCGAGCAGCACGTAACCCGCGATCCGGCGCAGCATGGGGGAGCGCAGCACGAGCAGCAGATCGCCGAGCGCGGCGCGCCCGCGCGGCAGGGAGAGGGCGAGCTGGCGCGGATCCGAGGCCCGGATCAACGGCGAGGCGGCGAGCAACCCGAGCTCGAGGAGCAGGGCGGCGATCAGCAACATCTGCGGGGCGCCGATCAGCTCCGCGAGGCGATTCGTGAGCGCCGCGCCGGTGATCGCTCCGAGGGTTCCCCCGACCGCGATCGGTCCGAAGCGCCGCACGGCACTCGCGTGGGGAACGAGGTCGCTGGCCGCACTCCAGAAGACGGAGACGACGAAGAGGTTGAAGACGCTGACGAAGACGTAGAACGCGCGGCCCAGGGCGTCGCGATCGGACTCGCCGGTGGCGTGCCAGAGGCCGAGGAAGCCGAGCAGCGTGAGTGCGACTGCGTGGTAGCTGCGGGTCAGGAGCGCGCGCCGCGGCAGGCGCGCCGCCGCGGCGGCGAAGAGCGGCGAGGCGATCAGCGTGAGCGCCAGGGTCCACTTCCAGAGCTTCGCGAGCTCGGACACGCCGCCGGCGGTCCCCATCGCATCGCGCACCGGTCGCAGGATCGAGGTGCTCGCGAGCACGCAGAAGAACCAGACGGCGGCGCGCAGCGCGACGCTCCTGGCCCTGGGTTCGGTGCTGCGCGCGTCGTCGGGCATGGTTGCGTGGCGCGCTGCTACGCGCTCGCGCTGCCGCGGGCGAGGGGAATCTCCGGGGTGCCGCGGCCCGGGCGGGGAATAAGCTCTCCCGCCGCGCCGTCCGCGCTGCGTCCTTCCCGAAGTCCCGCCGCATGTCGTCGAAGCCCGCCCCCTCGTCCTCCTCCGCCTCCGCGCCCGGATCGCGCCGGCGCGTGACGCTCGCCGCCGCGTTGCTCGCCGTCGCCGCGCTGGGTGCCGGCTGCGGCAACAATCTCGCGGCGCTCTACAAGTTCCGGCGTGGCGGGGGTGGGGGTGGCCCGACGGACGCGACCGGTGTCGTCGTCGTCGAATCGCTGGGCAAGCTGGTCGACGGTCGGCCCAAGGTCGAGGCCGCCTTCCCGAGCAGCGGCGGCTGGCCGGCGACGGTGCCGATCGTCGTGCAGTTCAACGAGTCGATGGCGGAGGACTCCATCTCGCCGCCGCCGAGCGGCCAGGGACAGCCGCCGGCCCCGCGGATCTTCGTGCGCGCGGAGGGCACCACGCAGAACCTCCCGGCGCAGATCGATCTGCTGATGGGGGGCACGGTCGTGCTGCTGCGGCCCTCGGCGGGTCTGCCCTCGGCCACGACCTTCGAGGTCGTCGTGACGAACGAGGTCACCGATCTCGATGGCATCGCGAAGGGCGGAGCGGCGGAGCAGGTCGTGACGACCTTCCGCGCGGATCAGGACTCCGCCTTCGCCGATGGCCGCATCGTCACGGTGCTGCCGCTCGCCAACGCGCGCGAGGTCGTGCGCGAGACCGGCATCTACGCGATCTTCGACAAGCCGGCCGTCGCGAGCACGGTCACCGCGAGCAACTTCGTCATCGCCGATGCGTCGGGCAACCTGCCCGGCGTGATCGATCAGCCGGTCGAGACGCAGAACGTCGCCGATCCGCGCATCTTCCGCCTCGTGCCGCGCAACCCCTTGGCCGGCGGCGCCGAGATCGAGATCCGCTTCGATGCGACGATCCAGTTCGGGACGACGCCCGGCGAACTCGACTTCGACAACCGCACGCCCTTCGCGAAGTTCAGCACCGTCGAGTTCGCGCGTCCGGTCAGCGTGGCGCTCGGCAACGCGAGCGTGGGTTTCCCCAATCGGGTCAATCGGCAGAACCTCGCGGGTGCGACGGTCGACGTGCAGGTCGATGCGTCGGCGACTGCGGGTAGCCGCGTGTTGCTGCGGGTCTACGGCCTCGAGAAGCGCACGCAGGCCGCGGGTGATCTCACGTGGTTCGACACCGCGCTCGACCTGGCGGTCGCGGGCCCGACGACCGTGAGTCTGCCGATCGGCGAAGCGCTCGGGACCGCCGACGCGCTGCGCTTCGAGGAGGGCTCGCTGTTCTTCGCGGCGCGCGTCGCGAGCGGACGCCGCGGCAGCGCGTTCACCTTCGCCGCGGACGCGAGTCCCGCCGCACTCGACGTCACGCCGCCGAGCGTCGCGGCCTTCCTGCCCGCGGTCGCCGGAGCGTCGACCGACATCGCGACGGATCAGGAGGCGCTCGCGCTCTTCGGTCTCGCGAGCGAGCCGCTGGGGGCCGCGGAGCTCACCGACGGGAGCGCGACCGTCGCGCTGCACGCCGCCGGCGATGACAAGAGCTTCACGTTGCGGCCCCTCGCGGTGGCGCGCACCGATCTGCCGATCAACGTCGTGCTGAACGTCACCGATCGCTCGGGCCACCTGAACACGGCGCCGACCAACGGCCGCATCCTGCGGCGCGGTTACGCGAGCGGCGTGCTCGCGGGGTCCGTCTCGGTCGAGGTCTACGACGAGGCGACCCTCGCCCCGCTCGCGGGCGCGACCGTGGTGCTCGAGCCGGGCCTGCCGCAGAACCCGCCCTCGCCGAGCCGTCGGGTCGGGACCACCGACCAGAACGGGCGCGTGCGTTTCGACGGCGTCGTCGACCCCTCGCACAGCGTCACGGTGGTGGCGGCCAACCACCATCTGATCAGCGTGCTCGACACGAGCGCGGCGCTGCTCTCGCTGCCCGTGCGGCCCCTGGGTCCGGCGGCCGTGGCGACCGTCGAGGGTTCGCTCCTCTTCGTGCCGCTCACCGGCCAGACCGCGCGCGTCGGCGTGAACGTGCTCGACGATCCCTTCGCCTTCGAGGTCGCCCCGGCGCAGTCCGCGCCGACGCGCATCCCGTCGACGGCGATCCGCGCCGGACGCCCGGTCGTGTTCTCGGCCTTCACCGCCAACTACGAACCGACGGCGACGCCGGCCTTCGCGGGCTTCGCCTGTGCGCTCGCGGGCAACACCGGCACCGGCGCCGCGCCGGCGTCGCCGCCGCAGGTCGCAGGCGGCAAGCTCAGCACCTCGCTGACGATCCTCCCCGGCACGGGGATCACCGCGGGCGTGGCCGCGCCCTTCAACCTCGACTTCGCCGCGGCCGCCGGGTTCGGCGCGATCTCGGGCAACGTCCGCGTGCGCTCGATCCTGACCTTTCCCGGCTTCGCGGGCGGCTCGCTCGCGGGTGTCGGCATCGGCACGCCGATCAGCGCGACGCAGTTCGCGATCAACTCGAACTGGCCGCTGTCCTGCATCGTCGCGCTCGGACCGCTCAATCCGGCGCTCTGGGTGCAGGCGGATGCGACGGACGCCGACGGCAACACCTCGCTGCATCGGAGCCTCGTGACCAACGCCACGCTCGGGACGGTCTTCGTCACCGGTGCGCCGCTGGGGCCGCCGACGATCACGGCGCCGGGCGGCCCCGTGCTCGGTCCGCCGGCGGTCGAGTTCCAGGACCGGCTCGATGCGGCCGTCATCCCCGGCGGGCTGGGCTTCCACACCGTTTCGATCGAGGATGCGAGCGGGCTGCGCTGGACGCTGATCGCCCAGGACCTCGACGGCGCGAGCGGGCCGGAGACCTTGCAGATCCCGGTGCTGAGCGGCGTCGCGAGCAGTCTCGCCGCCGGCGAGTGGAAGCTGCGCATCGCGAGCGAGCTGATGTTCGGCATCGGCGGCGCCGGCGAGTTCAGCCTCGAGGAGCGGCATCGCCAGCTCGTGAAGGCCTCGCGCACTCCGATCACGACCTTCGTCGTCCAGTGAGCGCGAGCGTCGAGACCGGAGCGACCGGCTCGCGGCGGGCCGTCGTGCTCCTCTCCGGAGGGCTCGACTCGGGCGTCGCGTTGGCGCTCTGGCGTGAGTCCGGGGGGGAAAGCGCGCTCGCGCTCTGCGCCGATTACGGCCAGCGCGCGGCCGAGCGGGAGGCGGAGGCCAGCGCGCGCCTCGCCGCGCGCTTCGGCGCGCCCTGGCGCCGCGTGGCCTTGCCCTGGCTCCGCGACGCCGCCCTCGCGTCGGGAACGGCGCTGCTCGCGGGCAGTGGGACCCCGCTGCCCCAGCGCAGCCTCGCGTCGCCCGGCGACGCGGCGAGCGCGGCCTCGGTCTGGGTGCCGGCGCGCAACGTCGTGTTGCTCGGCATCGCCGCGGCCTTCGCGGAGGCGCACGGCGCGGGCCAGATCGTCGCCGGCTTCAATCGCGAGGAGGCCGCGACCTTCCCCGACAACTCCGCGGCGTTCTGCCGCGACTTCGACGCCGTCCTCGCGCGCGGGACGCGGCGCGGCGTGCGGGTGCTGAGTCCGACCCTCGAGTTGGACAAGCTCGGGATCGTGCGTGAGGCGCGCCGGCTCGGGCTCCGTCGCGAGGATTTCTGGTCCTGCTATGCGGCGGACTCGGACCCGTCGAGCTGTGCCTGCGAGTCCTGCGTGCGGAGTCGTCGCGCCTGGTCGAGCCTCGCCGGTGCGGAGTTTCGCGACGCGACTGCGGCGCCGGAGCCCGGCCCTCGCTAGATTGCTGCGCTCCCTTGCGCGCTCCGCCCTCGCGCGGTGAGAACGCGCTGCGAAGGACCCGATCGATGCGTTCCCTCCGCCCGCTCCTCGCCTGCGTCCTGCTCGGCTTCGTGGCAGCGTGCCAGTCCGAGCCCCCTCTGCGCGTCGCCGCAGCCCTGCGCGCCTCGCCCGAACTCGGCACGGAGCGACCGGTCGACATCGCGCTGCTGCCCGTGGAGGACGCGACCGTTGCCCGCAGCTTCGGCGTCCTCGAACTGCGTCTGCGCCAGGCCTTGGTCAAGCAGCTCGCCGACCGGCTCTACTCGCCGCTGGCACCCGATCACGTCGATCGCCGCCTCCGCGAGACCGGCAAGCTGGCGACGGGCTCGCCCGTCGATCCCGCCTGGCTCGGCGGCGTCCGCGGCAGCTTCGAGGAGGACGCCGTGCTCGGCGTTCGCCTCACGCACTGGGACGTCAGCAAGATCATGGAGACGCGCCGCGTCCAGTTCGCGGTCGAGGTCCTGATGCTGGGCGCGAAGTCCGGCGCGACGCTCTGGTCCGGCCGCATGGAGGGCAGCGCGAAGGCCGGGGGCGAAGGCCCCGCGCCGCTCGGCCGCGAGCAGCGGATCGAGTCGGCCGTCGACGTGGTCGCCGACGCGCTCGCTCGCGAACTCCCGGTCCGCGCCGGGCGCTGAGAGCCCGAGAGAGAGTCCATCGTACGGGCTCTCAGATGCTGGCTGGTGGCCGCATCTGCGGCCACGCAGAGGTCGAGAGACGGATTGTCTGTCGACCTCGGAGCGCGGGCCGACGCAGCGCGCCGTTGTTTTCGCGGTGGGGAGCGCTATCGTCCCCGCCTTCAAACGCCTTCGACCTGCCCGCATGTGCGGGTGGGAGACCGCTCGGCCGGAGCACCCTGGCTCTCGCGAGTTGGTCATTGGCCCAACGCAGGACTCAGGGATGGCTGTTTCCAAAGACCAACGCCGGAAGATCGTCGCCGACAACCGCACGCATGACGCTGACTCGGGTTCGCCCGAGGTCCAGATCGCGCTCCTCACGGCGGACATCTCGCAGCTCACGGAGCACCTCAAGGTGCACCGCAAGGACTATCACTCGCGCCACGGCCTCATCCTGAAGGTGGGCCGCCGCAACAAGCTGCTGCGCTACCTGTCCAAGACCGCTCACGAGCGCTACCTCGCGATCACCAGCAAGCTCGGCATCCGTCGCTGAGAGCCGAGAGGGAGTCCTCGACGGGCTCTCAGATGCTTGGCGGTGGCCGCATTCGCGGCCACGCGGAGCATGGAGACGGATCGTCTCCCGAGCCCTGAGCGCTGCGCTCCACGCCATCGCGATCCGAGCCGAGCGCGCTCGCGGATCCTCGCTACGCATCGTCACGAGGGCCGCGGATAGCTTCCCCGACACAGTTCGTCGGGGACACAGTTCGTCGGGGGCACAGTTCGTCGGGGGCACCGGGCCTGTGTGGGTCCGGTGCGTCCATCGGGGTGTCGTCCATCGGGGTGTCAACGGCCGCCGCGCCCTCGTGCGCCGCGGCTCCGACGATCGACGCGCGCACGACCGCAGCGGGCGGTGGCGCGCACCGGCATGGGAAGTCCCGGCAGTCCGGACCCTTCGGGGTCGCGGGCCTCGACCGGAGCAACCGCCATTCCTGCCGCGGGCGTGGAGCACGGGTCCAAGACCCCCTGCTCCCCGCGCCGCAACGCTGCCGCGCACCTGAGCGCGGCGACCGGTGCCGTGCCGGGTGCACGGCCACCGGGGGACAACAGCGTGTATCGCAAGCAGTGAACAGCCCGCAGCGAGCTGCGCGGCAAAGAGGAGTGGAAAGAGAACGAATGGCAATTCGCAAGCGGCGGAGCGAGAAGGCTCCCCAGACGGAAGGATCTCGAGAGGATCGTGGCACGCAGTCGACGGCGAGTGGCGCCGGACCGCGGTCGAGCTCGCGTGGCGAGCGTGGTGGGCAGCGTCGTCGTCGCGAGGAGACGGCCGAGGAGCCGGAGGGCCGTGAGGTCGAAGCGCGGAGCGAGCCGGCGAAGGCGGCACCCGCGCGCGGCAAGCGTCGCGGCGAACCGATCGATCCGCGCTACCCGGAGATGGTGCGCGTGTCCCGCGAGATCGGCGGGCGCAAGCTCGAGCTCGAGACGGGGCGCATCGCCAAGCTCGCCGACGCTGCGGTGATCGCGCGCTACGGCGACACGATGGTGCTGGCCACGGCGCAGGCCGCGCCGACCGAGAAGGACGACATCGACTTCTTCCCCCTGACGGTCGACTACCGCGAGAAGTCCGCCGCGGCGGGCAAGTTCCCCGGCGGCTTCTTCAAGCGCGAAGGGCGGCCGACGACGCGTGAGATCCTCACGGCGCGCATCATCGATCGCGCGATCCGGCCGCTGTTCCCGAGCGGCTTCAAGAAGGAGACGCAGGTCCTCGTGCAGGTGTTGAGCACCGACAGGGAGAACGATTCGGACATCGTCGCGGCGGTCGCGGCCTTCGCCTCGGTCGCGATCAGCTCGATCCCGCACGGCAAGATCCTCGGGGCGTGCCGCATCGGTCTCATCGACGGCAAGCTGCGGATCAACCCGACCTGGACCGAGCTGCGTTCGAAGGAGAACGACCTCAACCTGACGATCTGCGCGCACGCCGACGCGATCGTGATGGTGGAGGCCGGCGCGAACCAGCTCGAGGAGTCGGTGATGCTCGAGGCGCTCGAGCTCGGCCACGAGGTGTGCCAGGAGATCGCCGGCATGATCGACGAGCTCGTCGGTCTCGCCGGCAAGCCGAAGGCGCAGTTCGTGCCGCCGGCGCGCGACGAGAAGCTCGTCGCGGCGATCGAGAAGCGCTTCGGCAAGGAGCTGATGGCGGCGCCGGTCAGCGAGGGCGACAAGCACGCCCGCTCCGCGGCGAAGAGCGCGATCAAGCAGAAGGTGAACGAGGCGTTCCCGGCGCCGGCCGGCGACGACAAGGCCGCCGCGAAGCACAAGAAGCTCGTCGCGTCGGTCATCGAGGAGCTCTTCGACAAGGGCGAGCGCGAGTCCATCCTCGCCGGTCGTCGCGCCGACGGCCGCGGGACGACCGACATCCGTCCGCTGACGATCGATGTCGGTGTGCTCCCGCGCGTGCACGGCTCCTCGCTGTTCACCCGCGGCGAGACGCAGGCGCTGTGCATCGCCACGCTCGGGACGGTCGATGACCAGCAGACCATCGACGGCATCTACCCCGAGGAGAAGCGGCGCTGGATGCTCCACTACAACTTCCCGCCGTTCAGCGTCGGTGAAGTGCGGCGCTTCGGCGCGCCCGGCCGTCGCGAGATCGGCCACGGTGCGCTCGCCGAGCGCGCGATCGAGATCGTGCTGCCCAAGGGCGATCAGTTCGCCTACAGCCTGCGGGTCACCTCCGAGATCACCGAGTCGAACGGCTCGTCGTCGATGGCCACGGTCTGCGGCGCCACGCTGGCACTCATGGATGCCGGTGTGCCGATCAAGCAACCCGTCGCGGGCATCGCGATGGGACTCGTCGTCGAGGGCAAGCGCATCGCGATCCTCTCCGACATCCTCGGCTCCGAGGATCACTGCGGTGACATGGACTTCAAGGTCGCGGGCACGGGCCGCGGCATCACCGCACTGCAGATGGACATCAAGTGCGAGGGTCTCGCACGCGCGACGATGCAGCAGGCACTCGAGCAGGCGAAGGAGGGCCGGATGCACATCCTGCGGGAGATGCTGAAGGTCATCCGCCGCCCGCGCGACACGGTCAGCGAGCACGCGCCCCGGCTCGTCTCGTTCCCGATCCCGATGGACAAGATCGGCGCGATCATCGGCCCCGGTGGCCGCACGATCCGCGGGATGCAGGAGGAGTTCGAGGTGCGCATCGCGGTGCAGGACACCGGCGTCATCGAGGTCTGTGGCCTCAACGCCGCGAAGGTCGAGGCCTGCATCGCGCGCATCAAGGACATGACCGCCGAGGTCGAACTCGGCAAGGTCTACAAGGGGCGGGTCACCGGCCTGAAGGAGTTCGGCGCCTTCGTCGAGATCCTGCCCGGCCAGGAAGGGCTCGTGCACGTCTCCGAACTCTCCGACGGCTTCGTGCGCTCGGTCGCCGACGTCGTCGCGATCGGGGACACGATCGAGGTCAAGGTCATCGACATCGATGACTTCGGCAAGGTGAAGCTGAGCCGCAAGGCCCTGCTCGCGAAGAACGGCGATGCGCCTGCCGAGGCGCGTCGCGAGGCGCCGCGTGGCCCCGCCCGGGACAACGCGGGCGGCGGCGACGAACTCGGCTTCGACGCCGCACCCGCCGAGCCGCGTCGGCGCGACGATCGCCGCGACGATCGCCGTGGCCCGCGGCCGGACTCCGCTCGTCCGGATCGCGATCGCCGCGGCGAGGCGCGGGGTTTCGACCGCCCCGAGCGGAGCGAAAGCCCGGACCGCCCCGAGCGCAGCGAGCGTCCGGATCGCCCCGAGCGCAGCGAGCGTCCGGATCGCCCCGAGCGCAGCGAGCGCTTCGATCGCCCCGAGCGCAGCGAGCGTCCGGATCGTCCCGAGCGGAGCGAGCGCCCGGATCGTCCCGAGCGCGGCGAGCGCTTCGATCGCCCCGAGCGCAGCGAGCGCCCGGATCGCCCCGAGCGCAGCGAGCGGCCGGATCGCCCCGAGCGCAGCGAGCGTCCGGATCGCCCCGAGCGCAGCGAGCGCCCGGATCGCCCCGAGCGCAGCGAGCGTCCGGTTCGTTCCGAGCGCGCCGAGTGGAGCGAGCGTCCGGAGCGTGGCCCGCGTCCCGAGAGGGACGAGCGGGCGCCCCGCGCGGAGCGCCCCGTCCGGGAGCCGCGCGAGCGCGGCTGCGACCGCGACGGCGATGCCCCGCCGTCCGCCCGTCGCCCGGAGCGCGAGGAGCGCCGTCCCTCGCGGGAAGGCGATCTCCCCGAGTCACCGCGTGGCCCGGTGAGCTTCTCGGACGACGATGATGCCCCCCTCGCCGAGCGCCGCGGCGCCGAGACGGGCCGTCGTCCGGAACCCCGCGGCGCATCTCGCGAGGAGCGCGGTGATGCCGAGCGCGGCATGCGTCGCTCCTTCGATCGCGGTGCCGGGCCCGACGATGGCGGCTCAGACCGTTCGCGGCTGCGGCGCCGGCGTCGCTGAGAGCCGGGCTCCCTTCTCGCAGGGCCAGTCCTCCTCGGCGTGTTGCGGCACGCCGAGCTGTCCTGGCCCTGCGTCGTAATCGCCGGGCGCGGGGAACGAAGATTCCGACGAAGTTCCGCCCCTCAGACTGGCGTGAGTCGCGGCGGAATGGCGAAATGACCGCCATGCGCGCGCTTGGCGAATTCCAGGGCCGTGATTCCGCCAGGATCTGGCGAGGGATCGCAGCCGGGCTGGCGATCGCGATCAGCCCGGCGCTTCAGGCTCAGTCCGAAGCCCCGGCCGCGTCCTTCAGCGCGAGCATCCCCGAGCTCAGCTCGGCCGTCACGGTCGACGGCGAACTCTCCGATTGGCCGGGCATGCCGACGATCGTGCTCGATCGCGTCGAGCAGGTCTGGAGCCAGCGCCGCGACCCCGCGATGGTCTGGAACGGCGTGGACGACCTCGAGGCGCGCTTCTGGCTCGGCTACGACGCCGGCCGCCTCTGGATCGCCGGCCGGGTGCGCGACGACGGTCTGGTCCCCGGCAAGGTCGGCGCCGAATGGCACCAGGGTGACGCGATCGAGCTCTTCCTCGACCTCACCGAGCAGGCCCCGGCGGCGGGGAGCCCCGCGGAGTTCGGGCCGGACGTCGTCCAGCTCTTCCTCATGCCGTTCAGCCCCGAGCGGCCTTGGGGCCTCATGGACTGGCGGAGCCGTCCGGCCTCTCCCTCGGGCGCCAGCCTCACGGGCGTCGAGTTCGTCTGCCGACGCGAGAGCGAGGCGGTCTACACCTTCGAAGCCCTCCTGCCCTTCCACAACTTCCCGCGCATCGCCGGACGCGTGGAGGTCGGCTTCTCGATCGCCGTCGACGACCACGACCCGCAGCGACCCGAGCGCTACCAGTACCTGAGCTGGAACGGGCAGCAGCTCGTCGACCACCGCGAGAACCTCGGGCGCCTCGTCTTCGCGGGTACGCCGCCGCTGCGTCCCGACCCGGCGGGGACGCTGTCGATCTTCGACTGGCTGACCGCGGGCGCGCCGTACGTGCTCGTCCCGACCGCGGGGCTGGTGGTCCTGAGTCTCCTGCTCTTCGGCTGGAGTCGGCTGAGTCGCCGCGTGCCGCTGCTGCGTCCCATCGGGCGCGTCGCCGGGGTGGCGATGTTCGGCGCCGGTCTGCTGCTGCCGGCCTGGCTCGTCGATGCCCGCCTCGAGGAACGCCGCGAACGGCTGCGCGCGGCGGTCGACACCCTGGTGGAACAAGTGCCGAGCATGGAGGACGGGCTGCTCGGCGCATACCGCGGCACCGACCGCGACCGCACCCTGATCGACCTCGTCGCCGGCAAGTCGATCGCACGCGAGAAGCGCTACCGCTACACGATGCACTCGGCGCTCGCCGGGGACGGCCTCGCGCTCGGAGCGCGCACGCGCTCGTACCCGGGACTCGGCTTCGAGGTGCGGCCCTACGCGGTCCCCTTGCCGCGCGGGGAGCGGGAGATCCTCTCGTTCCGCGAACGCGTGCAGCCCGGACGGCTCAACCTCGTCGTCGCGCGGCCGGTGGTGGTGCCCGGTCTCCCGATCGATCCGATCGGTGAAGTCGATCCCGCGGACGACGTGGTCCTCCTCGACCTCGTGCTCCATCGCGCCGGGAGCACACCGCTCGAGCAGGGGATCGAAGTTCCCGGGCCCTTCCTCCCGACGGGCGACGCCGCGTTGGACCGGATGGAGATCTCGTACCGCACGATCAGCGTCGCCGATCCGCTCGAGGCGATCAGCCTCACCTGTCGGGCGGGCAGCGGCGTGCGGCTCGTCGGGATCACCTGGCTCTCGGCGGCGGAGGCCGAACCGAAGGTCGTCCCGCTCGCCCTGGGAGCGGACACGGTGGGCGGCGTGCCGACGGACCTCCGCGGCCCGTGGCCGACCGATGCGGGCGTCGAGCTCCGCGAGAACGGCGGTTCGGTGACGGCGGCGCTGGCCGGTGCGCGCTCGGACGACTTCCAGAAGCTCTGGCTCGTCTTCAGCGGTGTCTATCGCGCGCGGCCCGTCGACCTCGCGGTCGGCAGCCACGTCGGCGAGCTCACGATCCGATTTGCCGAGCCCGATGCCGCGCCCCGCGTGGTGCCGTTCCAGCACCAGCGGACGATGTTCTTCGAACTCGATCGCGCGAACCGCGAACTGCCGGTCGACGGCGGCGTGCGGATCGCACACCGCTGGGAAGGCGACGACAAGGAGGCGCGTTGTGACTTCGTCCGCGAGGTCGAACTGCCGAGCGGCCTGACGCCGGTCGCACTCGAACTGCGCAACCTGGGTCCCTACGCGATCCGCTTCCGCAGCGTGGTGCTCGGCACCGAGGTGCGCGAGGTCCCGACGAGTTCCGCGGACTCGGCGCTCGTGCGGGACGAGGGCGGCGCCCGACTGCGTGCCGAGATCCTCGCGCGCCTCGGCGGCATCGACTTCGCCGTGTTCCGCAACGGGCAGCTCTCGAGCAGCACGGCCGGTGGTGTCGAGGCCGCGGACCGTGTGGCGTTGCCCGACGAGTACCGCCGCATCGTCGCCGACGACGGCGTGAAGGCGCGCCAGGTCGACGCCGGCGACAACGGCGACTCGCTGCGCTTCGAGAGCTACGTTGCGCTGCGCGGCGAGGCCTGGTCGGGCACCGTGCTCTCCGCGTTCGCGAGCGATCCGGACCACGGCGAATTCGTCCGCAGCGTGAATCGCCTGGGAACGCTGCTGTGGATCGCCTCGCTGCCGATCCTCCTGCTGCTGTTCAGCGAGGTGCTGGGCACGGTCGGCAGCCTGCGCGTGCGGCTCGTCTCGGTGCTCTCGCTCGCCTCGCTCGTGCCGCTGCTCGTCCTCTCCGTCGTGCTCGTGCGCATCGTCGAGAGCGATCACGAGGAGAAGCAGCGCGAACGGTTGCGGCAGTCGCTGGTTTCGCTGCAGACGCAGGTCGCCGAGGAACGCACGCAGCTCGCCGCCGCGTGTGAGACCTGGCTCGCCGACCTCGCCACCGCGGTCCGCATGCGTGGCCTCCTCGATCGGCAAGACGCCAACGCTGCCTTCGAGGAGGTGTTGCGCCCGATCCTCCAGAGCCAGATCCCGCCGAGCTGGGCCGGTTCCGGCACGCTCGAGTTCGAGTTCACGCGCAGCGGCGAGGGAGCCGTCGCGAGCTCGATCTCGGTCTTCGCAGGGGCCGAGTCGATGCGCACCCTCGACACGCAGTTGCGCTCGGAGACCGGCGCCTATCTCAGTTGGGGCGTGCCCTTGCTCGGCGTGCGCCGGGCTCTCGAGATCCCCGGCCATGGCACCTGCGCGTTGTCCGTGGCACGGCGTCTGGATCAGGGCTTCCTCGCGAGTCTGGTGCGCGACCGGGCCGCGCTGCTCTGCGACGTCCGCGGCTACCCGCTCGCGGCGTCGGGCACCGACGCGCTGCCGGCGCTCGCGCTCGAGCGCGAGGCGCGCCGTCCCGCGGCGATGCTCGCGCGTCAGGCCGTCGCCCGCGAGGGGACGAGCGGTGCCACGCCCGTGTTGCTGCGCCACGAGTTCGGCAACGAGCGCTGGCTCGGCGCGTACGGCGTCGTGCTCGACGTCCAGAACTCGCCGCGGCTGCTGCTCGGCGTGGTCGGACCCGACACCGCGGCGACCCTGCCGCTCGCGATCGGACGCGTGCCGGCGCGGAGCTTCTTCGCCGCGATCGCGGGTCTGCTCCTCCTGGTGGCGGTCTTCCTGTCCTTCGTCGTCACCGCGCGCATCTCGAAGCCGATCGAACGACTCGAACTCGGTGCTCAGGCCCTGCGCCGCGGCGAGCTCGACGTGCAGATCGAGAGCGACGAGCCCGGCCAGATCGGGCGGCTCACGCGCACCTTCAACCAGATGGCGCAGGACCTCCGGGCGCGCATCGACGACCTGCACCTGCTCAACCGCGGCATCCAGACGCTGGCATCCCGACTCGAACTCGGCGAGGTCGTCGGGGCCGCGGTCGGGCTCTGCCTGCGTCAGTCGACCGCGGACGCGGTGCGCGTCGTGCTGCGCGACCGCGCGCGGGATCGCATCGAACTGCTCGGTGGATCCGGTGCACTCCCGCTCGCGGCGACGGGCGACGTCGCGAGCCTGCTCTCGGCCCAGGGGCCGAGCTGCTTGCTCCTCGATCGCGACGGCTCGAGCCTGCGCGTCGCGCTTCCGAGCTACCGCTCCGCGATCGCCTTCCCGCTGCGCCTCGCGGGCAGCACGCGCGGTGCGTTGGTCCTGCTCTTCGCGACGCCGCGACCGCTCGAGGTCGATCTCGAGTTGCTCACGACGATCGCCGCGCAGACCGCGGCGGCGACGGAGAACGCGCGCCTCTACCAGCTCGCGGTGGAGGACGTGCGCACCGGTGCGCTGCGTCCGGACTACTTCGCCACGCGCCTCGCCGACGAGATCTCGTCGGCGGAGCGGGATGGCGCGATCGTCGGTCTCGGCGGCCTGCGCCTCGAGGACGGTGACGCCGTCTTCGCCGCACTCGGGGCGCGGCAGTTCGGGCCGATCCTGGAGAGCGCGGTGCTCGCCGTCCGCGCGGAGCTGGGCGTCGACGCCCTGGTGTCGAGGCACGGCGATCACGAACTGCGCGTCGCCGTGCGCGGCTTCGAGCGCGAACGACTCGAGGCCGCCCTCCGCGCGGCGGCGGGACGTCTCGACGAAGGCAACGAGCGCGTGCCCGAGCGCCTGCGACCCCTGCGTTGGCGCGCCGCTGCCCTCGCGTTCCCGAAGGACGCCGCGAGCACCCAGTTCCTCGCGGATGCGCTCGGCGCGCAGCTCGCCGCCACGAACTCGACGGCGCAGCGCTTCGTGCGTGATCCCGGCAACGACGTCGTGGTGACGAGCCCCGCGATGGAGAGCCTCGTCCGCGTCGTCGAGCGCGTCGCGCCGAGCGACATCTCCGTCCTCCTGGTCGGTGAGACCGGCACCGGCAAGGAGGTCCTCACCGATCTCATCCATCGGTGGAGCCGGCGCGAGCACGGGCCGCTCGTGAAGGTGCACTGCGCGGCGTTGCCGGAGAGCCTGCTCGCCTCGGAGCTCTTCGGCCACGAGAAGGGGGCCTTCACCGGCGCCGTCGAGCGCAAGCTCGGGCGCTTCGAGCAGGCGGACGGCGGCACGATCATGCTGGACGAGATCGGCGAGATCACACTCGACGTGCAGGTGAAGCTGCTGCGGGTGCTGCAGGCGCGGGAGATCGAACGCGTCGGCGGTTCGCGACCGATCCCCGTGGACGTGCGGGTCATCGCCGCGACCAACCGCGATCTCGGGCAGATGGTCGCCGACGGGAAGTTCCGCGAGGACCTCTACTACCGGCTGCAAGGCGTGCTGCTGAGGCTGCCGCCCCTGCGCGAGCGCCGCGCCGACATCCCGGCGCTGATCGAGCAGTTCCGCCGCGAGGCGCAGGCGGCCGGCCAGACGCGGATCGAGGGCTTCTCCCCCGACGCGATGGACGAACTCTTCCGTCGGGAGTGGCGCGGCAACGTGCGCGAGCTGCGCAACACGGTGATGCGCGCGATGGTCCTCGCCGCCGGACCCCGCGTGACCCGCGCGGACCTCCTGGAGCTGGAGGCTCCGTCCGTGGCGACCGGGGCCAGCCCGAGTCCTGCCAGCCCGCCTGCGCCTGTCCCCGCGGCTGGACCTGCGGCGGCTCCGCCCTCGCCGCCGGACTCCGCCAGCGCGAGTCCGCCGCCCGAGTTGCCGACGGAGGCGGGCTCGGCGACGAACCCTCCCGACGAGCCGGTCCTGGTGCTCCCGCGACCGCCCCGGGCTCCCGATGGGGCGTCCGCCGAGGGTCTCGTCGGACGCCCTGCCGAGCTGCTGCGCCTGGCAGCGGAGCGCGGCAGCGTCGGGAGCCTCGACGTCGCGGCCAGTCTCGGCATCAGTCAGCGCAGCGCCTTGCGGCTCCTCGTCGAGCTCACGGAGCGAGGGGCGCTCGTCCGCATCGGCAAGCGGCGCGGGGCTCGCTACCGGCTCGTGGCGGATTCTGCTGCGGCCTCGC
The DNA here is from genome assembly GCA_020848735.1 of Planctomycetota bacterium. Classification (GTDB taxonomy): domain Bacteria; phylum Planctomycetota; class UBA1135; order UBA1135; family UBA2386; genus JACRLW01. The sequence goes on from JADLHO010000163.1 coordinate 94,370, forward strand.
CGCGCGCCGTCGACGAATCCGCCGAGCCCTGAATCAGCCGCCGCGGGGGCTCCGAATTCCGACATCGCGCGCGCTTCGCCGCTGCGCTGAGCTCTCGCAAGCCACCATCCCAGCGGGATCTCGGCCAGGTCGTCGCTCTGTCGGAATTGCGGCTCAAGCAGTCGGCACGGCCCTTGCGAAAGGGAACACACCGGTCGCGGTGGTGAACGGCGGGCGCAAGCCCGGCGGAATCCGCCAAGCCCTCCACGCGGGCTGACCGAACTCGAGCGTACGACCGTCCGAGACCCGGCAGACACGCCTGACGACGCAGTTCGACCAGTGACAGGAATGAACGCCATGCCCGACCGCCATCCGCTCCGCGTCGCCCTCGCCGTGATCCTCGCCGTCTTCCTCGCGGGCAGCGCTCATGCCCAGGGGATCGAACTCAAGAGCAGCGCCCAGGTCTGGTCGGGCAGCGCTGCCACCTGTTCTCAGCCCGCGACCGTGCGCTTCGAGGCGCTGCGCGATGCGACGCCCGAGTGGCGCACGATCCGGGCCGAGGGGGTCCGCAAGGACTCCGCCCGCTACAGCCTGCTCTGGTCGCAGCTCAACGACCGGATCCGCGCGGCCTGCCAGAGGGGGGCCGAGGACCAGGGCCGCGACTGCGTCGTCACGGAAGGGGACATCAAGAACGCCAACGGCCTGAGCGTCGTCGACCTGACGAGCGAGGTCGTCCGCAGGCTGGAGTCCGAGCAGCCCGCCTCGTAGCGTGCGGCGCCTACAGGCGGGCCGGCGTCGGGCCGAAGAGAGGCTGACGCGCCCGCGCCATCGCGAACTCCGATCCGGACTGCGGCGATCGAGCGGACCGCGGCTCCCGTGACCTTGATCCCCGAGTGAAGCGCCCCGCCGCCAATCCCACGCATGCGACCCGAGCCGCCGCCGGCGCGCTCCTCGGCCTCGCGTGGCTCGGCGCCTGCGGCAGCGCGCCGCCGACCAGGACCCTCGAGTTCGAACCCAGGACCGACATCCGGGTCTTCGATCCGGCGGGCGTCGAGACCGATGGCTCCGCCGTCGCCGAGCAGGTCCGCGGTCTCGGTGCGCGGGCGCCCTCGCCGGTCGAGCACGCGGCGCTGGATGCCGCACTGCGCGCGGAGGGGGCGCCCGGCCAGCCCCAGGATCCGGTCAAGCCGGCCGCGGGCGCCGACCAGGACGAGGACCGCCGCCGCGCCGCCGCCCGGCTGCGCATCGCGTTCGGCGACACGATCCTCATCAACGACGACGGCACCGTCACCAAGCAGTACTTCCTCAGCCAGAGCGCCGGCCAGCTCTTCGTGAACCTGCTCCTGCCGATCGGCACCGCCGGCGGCACCGCCCTCACGACTCCGCAGGCGCGCTACGGCGGCGACCAGCTCGGCTCCGTGCTCGGGCGCATGCTCGGCAAGGACCACGCCGTCGAGCTGGTGTACGTCGACAAGTTCGAGGCGATCGAAGACACGCCGCTGCGCGCGGCGCCGACCGCCCCGCGCGCGGCGATGGGTGCCGCGCAGCGCCACAACTCGCTGGTGCTCGTCACCGCGAAGCCCGAGGCGCTCGCGGCGTTCGAGAAGGCCCTCGATCTCTTCTACGGGAACATCCCCCAGGTGCAGATCGAGGTGAAGGTCGTCGAATACACGACGTCCGACTCGCTCGCGATGGGCGTGGTCCCGCTCAACGGCACGACCCCCACGCTCGAGAACAACGCCTCGGGTCGGCTGGTCCGCAACATCGTCTCGGACTTCGCCGCATCGGGCTTCAGCAGCGGCGGCGGCAGCGTGTCGGGCGGCATCATCTCGCTCGGCGGGATCCACGACTCGTGGGAGCTCAACGCCGCGCTGCAGATCCTCGAGGCGCAGAACATCGCGGACGTGAAGAGCCAGCCGCGCATGGTCGTGCGCAACGGCGGCACGGCGACCGTCGCGACGCGCACCTCGCAGCCGTTCCCCACGGCGAAGATCGTCAATCAGACGGTCACGTCGACGGACATCGGCTTCAAGGACGTCGGCATCGTGATGGACATCCGCCCCGACATCGCGGGGACGGAGACCGTCGTCCTGAACATCTTCGTCAGCGTCTCGTCGATCACCGGGTTCGTGGAGAGCGAGCCGATCCCGACGCCGATCATCAGCTCCCGCGAGGCGGCGACGGCCGTGCACCTCCGGGAGGGGCAGACCACCGTCATCGGCGGGCTCGTCTCGGAGTCGAACTTCGAGACCGAGCGCAAGATCCCCCTGCTCGGCGACATCCCCCTGCTGGGCCTGCTCTTCCGGTCGACGGCTTCGCAGCGCGAGAAGACGATCCTCGAGTTCCACATCACGCCGCGCATCCTGACGAGCACGCGCCGGACCTCGAGCAGCGTGGTCGGGCAGTAGGCCGCGGACCGGGCCGCGGGGAACCCGGTCCGTGGACCGGGGAAGGCGCTACGCTCTCGCGCCGTCCCAGAGCCCCGCGATGCGCCCTACCGTCCCCGCGTCCCCTGCCACGAATCGCCGCGAGCCGTCGCCGGACGAGCGCGGCATGGCGCTCCTCATGGTGCTGATCCTCAGCATCCTGCTCTACGCGATGGTGACGGAGCTGGTGACGACCTCGCAGACCGCGCACCTCGTCGGCGAGAACGAGCTCCTCGTCGCCCGCATGCGCAACCACGCGGACTACGTGCTCATCGAGGTGGAGGATCTCCTCCTGCAGGACCTGCAGGCCGCGGCCGCGCAGGCCGAGGGTGGCGGGGAGGGCGCGGGCGGCCTGCCCGGTGGCGCCGGTGCCGCACCGGGTGGAGCACCGGGTGGGGCACCGGGTGCCGCCGGCGCGGAGGAGGAGGAGGAGGATCCCGCGGCGCTCGCCGACGGGAGTCAGGACGCGTGGTACGAGCCGACGGGTTACCCCGACGACGACATCACGAGCTACGTCTGGTGCGAGCCCGAGAACGCGAAGTTCAACGTTCTGGCGCTCGTGAGCCCCGACAAGGAGTTCGCCGATCTCTCGCGGGAGCGCTTCGTGCGGCTGCTCGACGATCTCCGCGACGGCACCGACTACGACATCCCGCGTGGCGATGCCGACCGCATCGCGCAGGCCTTGACCGACTGGATGCAGAGCCGCACGCGCAGCGAGAACCTGCCGCGCATGCCGCTCAAGAGCGACGAGGAGGAGGATCGGCGCGAGGTCTCGCTGATGCTCCAGCTCGACGAGATGCTGCTCCTGCCGGGCGTCACCGAGGAGATGTTCTTCGACAAGGTGCTCGACTCGAAGGTCATGCCCGGCCTCGAGGCGGTGCTCACCGTGCACACCGCGCTCGTCTTCGATCCGGGTGATCCCGAGCAGAACGCGCGCAACGCCGCGTCCGGCAACAACCCGGCGGGCGGCCAGAACCCCGCCGGGGGCCAGAACCCCGCCGGGGGCCAGAACCCGGCCGGCGGCCAGAACCCGGCAGGTGGTCAGAACCCCGGCGGTGGCCAGGCGCCGGCGGGCGGCACGGCCGAAGGCGAGCGGCCGCCGCTGCAGGGCGAGGGGATCCGCATCAACGTCAACGTCGCGCCCCGTGCGGTGCTGCGCTGCCTCTTCGACCCCGGGGAGATCTCCGATGCCGTGATCGACGCGATCATCCGCTGGCGCAACGAGCCGGTGGAGGAGGAGGAGAACGGCAGCGCCTCGAATCTCCCCGAGGACTATCTCGGCGACGTGCGCAGCGGTTCCGGGCCGAAGCGCAAGGTCTTCACCTCGATCGAGCAGATCGAGGAGGAGATCGAGGAGTTCAGGAACCTCGCCGATCCCGCGCTCAAGCAGTCGTTCCTCGACCTGCTCACGGTGAAGTCCGACGTGTTCACCGTGCACATCGCCTCGATGCACAAGCGCAACGAGGAGACGCGGACCTACGTCCTGCAGCGCGAGCGCACGGTGCTGATCCGGCTCGACGACGGCGAGACGGGCAAGATCCACCCGTTGATCCTGCACGAGCCGCGCAGCGGGCTCCGTCTCCAGGGCACGGACCTCGACGAGGACGACCTGCTCTCGATGTCCTCGCGCTTCGCGGAGATGGACACCTTCTCGCAGGAGGAGCGCGCGTGGAATCCGTTCTACGTCGACTTCTTCCGCCCCGCGCACGAGCGCGAGCAGCTCTTCACCTACCGCAACTTCCGGCGCTGAGTTCGCCGTTCGGCGCGGGAGCCGGCAGTCGATCGATCAGCGCGTCGTCGCGGCGAGCAGCTCGCGGAAGCGATCGAAGAGGTAGAGCGAGTCGTGGGGCCCGGGCGCGGCCTCGGGGTGGTACTGCACGGAGAAGACCGGCAGCTCCTTGTGGCGGATGCCCTCGACGGTCCTGTCGTTGAGGTTGACGTGCGTCACCTCCACGGAGGGCGGGAGCTGCGAGGGATCGACCGCGAACGAGTGGTTCTGCGCCGTGATCTCCACGCGCTCGGTCGTGAGGTCCATCACCGGCTGGTTCCCGCCGTGGTGGCCGAACTTCATCTTGAAGGTCTTCGCGCCGAAGACCTGGCCGAGGATCTGGTGGCCGAGACAGATGCCGAAGACCGGCACGCGCTTGACGAGCTCGCGCGCGGCGCCGACCGCGTAGTGGAGGATCGCCGGATCACCGGGACCGTTGCTGAGGAAGACGCCGTCCGGCTTGCGCTCGAGCACCGCGGCCGCCGGAGTGGCGGCGGGCACGACCGTGACGTCGAAGCCCGACGCGACGAGCGAGCGGAGGATGTTGCGCTTCGCGCCGAAGTCGTAGGCCACGATCCTGGGGCGCGTTCCCGACGCCTTCTGCGCGTCGGGCGAACTCGCGGCGAAGGGGGACTCGTGCGACTTCGTCCAGTCGAAGGCCTGCCTGGTCGAGACGACGAGCACGTGGTCTTCGTCGCTCACCGTCGGCGCGCTGCGCACGCGCTCGACGAGCGCGGCATCCGGAGTGTCGACGTCCTCCGTCAGCAGGACCCGCATCGCACCGGCGGCGCGCACGCGGCGCGTGATCATGCGCGTGTCGACGCGCTCGATGCCCGGCACCCCATGCTGGACGAGGTAATCCGAGAGCTCGCCGCCCGAGCGGACGTTGCTCGCGCGTTGGCAGGCCTCCCGCACGATGAGTCCCGAGAGCCAGAGCCGGCTCGACTCCTCGTCCTCGCTGTTGACGCCGTAGTTGCCGATGTGCGGCTGCGTCAGCAGGACGGTCTGACCGCGGTACGAGGGGTCGGTCAGGATCTCCTGGTAGCCCGAGATCGAGGTGTTGAAGACCAGTTCGCCGATCGTGTCGCACGAGGCGCCGAACGAACGGCCGCGTAGGACGGTGCCGTCCTCGAGCACGAGACGGGCGGGCTTGCGGGGGGCGCTGTTCAAGGCGCGGGGAGCATAGCGAGCCCGTCGCGCGGAACCGATCTCGTCGCCGAAGCCCGGCCGGCGTGCGTCGCGGTCCGGGTCAGGACCCCGGGCCCGTCTCGCCCGCGCGGTTCACCAGGGCCGCGGCGTAGCCCGCACCGAAGCCGTTGTCGATGTTCACGCAGGTCACACCCGCCGCGCAGGAGTTGAGCATCGTCCCGAGCGCCGCGAGACCGCCGAGCCCCACGCCGTAGCCCGTGCTCGTCGGCACCGCGATCACGGGGCTGGCGACGAGCCCGGCGAGGACCGACGGCAAGGCGCCTTCCATGCCGGCGACGGCGATGACGACGCGCGCGGCGCGGATCGCTTGGAGCCGGGCGAGCAGGCGATGGAGGCCCGCGACGCCGAGGTCCGCGTGCAGCTCCACCGCGCAGCCCAGGGCGTCGGCGGTGACCATCGCCTCCTCGGCGACGGGCAGATCGGCCGTGCCGGCCGCCACGACCGCGACCTTGCCGAACCGCGGCCGCGGCTCGCGCTCGTAGCTCACCGTGCGCGCGCGTGGGTGGTGCGCCGCGCCCGGGATCGCGCTCAGGAGCGCGGTCGCCTGCTCGGCATCCACCCGGGTGCAGAGCACGCGGCCGGCGCGCGCCGCGATCGCCGCCGCGATCGCCGCGGCCTCCGCGGGTGACTTGCCCGGGCAGAACACGACCTCGGGGAAGCCGCAGCGTGCGGCGCGGTCGTGGTCGACCTGTGCGAAGCGGAGGTCCTCGACGCCACCGCGCGCCGCGATGCCGCGCACCAGGGCCTCGAAGCCGTCCGCAGTGCTCATCCGTCGCTCCGCGAGGTCGCACGCGCGTCGAGCGAGAGATCGTCGACCTGACCGCGCTCGTGCCAGAGATGATGGCCGAGCCCGGCGATCATCGCGCCGTTGTCGGAGCAGAGCTCGAGCGGCGGGAACACGAGCTGCAACCGCGCGAGGTGCGAGTCCTCGCGCAGACGCTGTCGCAACAGCTCGTTCCGCGCGACCCCGCCGCCGATCGAAAGGGAGCGCAGGCCAGGCACGCGCTCCGCGGCGCGGCGCAGCTTCCGGATCAGGGTGTCGACGACGGCGGCCTGGTACGCGGCCGCACAGTCCGCGACCTGCTGGGGCGAGAGGCTCGGCATCGCGTGTGCGAGGCCCGGTCCGCGCAGGTGGTAGAGCAGCGCGGTCTTGAGACCGCTGAACGAGAAGTCGAGCGAGGTCTCGCCGAGCATCGGCCGGGGGAGATCGATCGAGCGGGGATCGCCCTGGCGCGCGGCGGTCTGGATCGAGGGGCCACCGGGGTAGGGCAGGCCGAGCAACGCGGCACCCTTGTCGAGCGCTTCGCCCGCGGCGTCGTCGATCGTGCGACCGAGGCGCTCCGCGCGGCCGGGCTCGTGCAGGAGGTAGAGCGCCGTGTGGCCGCCCGAGGCGACGAGCGTGAGGCAGGGCAGGCGCAGCGCGGGCTCCGCCATGAACGCGGCATGGACGTGGGCCTGGATGTGGTCGACCCCGATGAGCGGCAGGCCGTGACTCCACGCGAGCGCCTTCGCCGCCGCGATCCCGACGAGCAGGCTGCCGACCATGCCGGGGCGATTCGTCACCGCGATCGCGGCGAGTCCACCCGGCGTCACGCCGGCTCCTGCGAGTGCGTCGGAGATCACCGGCAACACGCGCGTCATGTGCGAGCGACTCGCGACTTCCGGCACGACGCCGCGGAAGCGCTCGTGCAGGTGGATCTGGCTGTGCACGACGTTCGAGAGCACGCGCCGGCCATCGGCGACGACCGCCGCCGCGGTCTCGTCGCACGACGACTCGATGCCCAGCACGTTAAGACCTTCGACGCTCATCGCCGACTCAGCGCCCGCTCGCTTCCGCCACGCGTTGGCGCAGGGCAGCGAGCGCCTTGGCGAGTTGCAGGTCCAGCTCCAGGCCCGGCGCCTGGCGCGGGGTGAAACCGAGGCGCTCGGCGAGCACGGCCACGGCCGCGCGGTACGCCGCCGGCACCTCCGGTGCATCGAGTTCGTTCTCGAGACGGCGGAAGAGCGCCCGGTCGATCGGCGCCTCCAGATCGGGTGCGATCCCGCCGCCGTTCGGCGCGTGAGGGTTGCCGCCCGGGGCCACACCGCCCTCACCGTCGATGTCGCGACCCTTCGGCGTCTGGTAGCGCGCGGTCGTGATCTTCAGCCGGAACGCGCGGTTGCGGAACGAGAAGATGCTCTGCACCGAGGCCTTGCCGTAGGTCTTCGTGCCGACGACTCCGGCGCGCGCGTGATCCTGCAGGGCACCCGTGAGCACCTCGCTCGCGCTCGCCGAGCGTTCGTTGACGAGGACGACGAGCGGCAGCTCCGGCCAGTGGCAGCGGTCCGCGCGCGCGTCGTGGCGTTCGATCTCCACGTCGCGCCGATGCAGCGACACGATGCGACCCTCGCGGAGGAAGGCGTTCGCGATCGACACCGCCTCGGTCAGGATCCCTCCGCCGTTGAAGCGCAGGTCGACGATCAGTCCGCCGAGTGAGCCGCCGGCTTCGGTCTCGAGGGCGCGCACCGCGGCGATCAGCTCATCCGCGACGCCGCGCTGGAACCCGACCACGAAGACGTAGCCGAGCCGGCCCTCGCGATCGAGCAGGCGCGCCCACTTCACCTTCGGTTCGGGGACGTTGCCCCGCTCGATCTCGACGTCGAAGGGCTCCGCATCGCCGCGCGCGATGCGCAGCAGCACCTTCGAGCCGGCGGGACCGCGCAGCAGTTCGGCGGCGCGCGCCACGGCGTCGTCGGGGCTCACCGCGCCCAGGTCCTTGCCGTCGACGGCGAGGATGCGGTCGCCGACCTGGAGTCCGACGCGCTCCGCGGGACTCGCGCTGAGCGGACTCTGCACCGTGATCGGCGCGACGCCGGGCACCGGCATCACGCCGATGCCCTCGTAGGTTCCCTCGAGCTGCTCCGCCTCGAAGGCCGCGACCTCCTTGGGCACGACGAACTCGCCGTGTCGATCGATGCCCTTCACCATCCCCTGGATCGCGGCGAGCATCAGCTCCTTCGGATCGCGTGCCTCGACGAACTCCTCGCCGAGTTGCCGATGCACCAGGCGCAGCACCGCGAGCTCGTCTGCGGGCATGGTCTCGAAGACCTGGCGCCAGAGCAGCACGCCGAGCGGGACTGCGAGCAGCCCCAGCATCAGGACGAACACGTGGAGGATCGGCGCGTTGGGGCGCTGCATGCCGGGGCGGATGGTAGCGCTGCGCACGCGATGGGCCGCCGGCCGACCGCCCCGATTCGCGTCGCTCGGGGCTGGAACCTCGTCGCCTCGTCGCGCAATCTCTCGCGCGACCAGGAACCACGGAGACCCATCGATGGCGGTAGCGCGCGTGATCCGACTCGAAGGCATCGAGACGCCCTGTCTCGCACTGACCGAAGCGGGAGAGCTTCCCGAGGAGCTCACCGTCGACTTCCCGAAGGGCGGTCTCGGCAGCCCGCACGACGGGCGCGAGCGCGTGACCTTCCGCCTGCAGCCCAGCTCGCGGCGCGATCCGGTGCCGAGCTACGTCGAGATCTTCGACGAATGAGGCGCGCCGCGGCGCGTCTCGCCGGCGTCCTCGCGCTCGGCCTGATGGCGGTCGCCGCGCAGGAGCCGCAGGCGGCGCTCCAAGCGCAGACGGAACTCGACGCCGCGCTCGAACGCATCCGCGCCGAACACGGCGTCACGGCGCTCGCGGCGTGTGCGCTGCGGGGCGGGCAGCTCGTCGGACTCGCGGCCAGCGGCATGCGTCGCCGCGATCGCGACACAGCGGTCGGGGTCGAGGACCGCTGGCACCTGGGGTCCTGCACCAAGGCGATGACCGCGACGCTCTGCGCAATGCTCGTCGACGAAGGCCGCCTCCGCTTCGAAGCGACCCTGCCCGAGCTCTTCCCCGAACTCGAAGAGCGCATGCACGCGGATTGGCGCGAGGTGACGCTGCTCGACCTGCTCCGGCATCGCAGCGGGCTCTGCGCCGCGCCGCTGGTCGATGGACTCTGGCGCCGCATGACCGAGCACGAGGGGCCGCACGCGGCGATGCGTGCGGAGATCGCCGAAGAGCTGCTGACGCGGCCCGCCGAGCGCTCGCGGGGGGAATTCCTCTACTCGAATGCCGGCTACATCGTGGTCGGCGCCGCGCTCGAGAGGCTCTGCCAGACGAGCTGGGAGGAGCTCATGACGAAGCGGCTCTTCGAGCCCCTCGGCATGACGAGCGCCGGCTTCGGCGCTCCCGGTCGGGATGGCGCACTCGACGCGCCGCAAGGCCATCGGGGTCCGCGCGCGCTGCCCGTCGGGCTCGGGCGTGGAGCCGACAACCCGCCTGCCCTCGGCCCTGCCGGCACCGTGCACGCGAGTCTGCGCGACTGGGCGAAGTTCATCGCGTTGCACGTCGGCTGCGATGCGCAGGAGCCGCCGCTGGTGAAGCCGGCCACGCTCGCGCGGCTCCACGAGGCACCCGTCGGCGGCGATTACGCCTGCGGCTTCGGCGTGGGCCGTCGACCCTGGGCCAGCGGAGCCGTCCTCTCGCACTCGGGCAGCAACACGATGTGGTACTGCGTCGTGTGGGCGTCCCCGCGGGACCGCTTCGCGGTGCTCGTCGCCGCCAATGAAGCCGGCACGCCGGCGCAGCGCGCGACCGACGCCGCGGCGAGTGCGTGGATCGAGCGGTTCTCGCCTCACCGCAAGCGCGAGGATTGAGCCCGCTGCGGGTCGTCGGGATCCCGGCGCGGATCGCGGCCGGCCGTCATCGCGACGCCTCGACCGCTATGGTGCGCGCGCCCCGCAGCCCGCGGTCCGCCGCGGAACGGGGATTGCCAGCGGCGCGCGCCCTCGTCCTCGTCGGTCGACTTCCATAGCAATGAGCTCTCCGACCCATCCGCTCGTCTGGATCGTCCTCTCCCTGCTCTCGTCGGCACCCCTCGCGCAGGGGCTCGTCGCGGAACTCGAATCCGCGGTCGACGCGTCGCCGAGTTCCATGGCGGCGGGGGGAGGCGCTGCCGCGGGCCTCGCCTGGTTCGCGGCGAACAGCCGCGGGGAGGGCATCGAACCCTGGGTCAGCGATGGGACGCCCGCCGGAACCCGGCTCCTCGCGGACCTCAATCCCGGCGCGGCACCCTCGAACCCGACGGCGTTCACACCCTTCGGCAACCGCGCCGTCTTCGTGACCGCATTCCCGGGTGCGCTGTGGATCAGCGATGGCACGCGCGCCGGAACGCTGCAACTCGCCACGACCGGCGGAACCGCGACCGAGGCTCCGGCCGTCGTGGGTTCGCAGATCTTCTTCGTGGGCTACAGCGCTGCGGCGGGGCATGAGCTCTTCGTCAGCGACGGCACGGTCGCGGGCACGCGCCTCGCCGCGGATCTCGTCCCGGGCACTGCGAGCGGCTCGCCGAGTCTGCTGCGCGCGTCGGGCGGGAAGGTCTTCTTCAGGTTCCAGTCGGGGCTCTGGTGCAGCGACGGCACCGGCGCGGGAACCCTCGAGCTCGGTTCCTCGAGCACCCTCGGCATGGTCAATGAGATCTGCGACGTCGCGGGAGTCGTCTTCCTCGCGACCGAGCGTCTGGGTGTGGGCGAGATCTGGCGCAGCGATGGCACGGTTGCCGGCACCTCGCTCGTGCGCGGCGCCTTCTCCGCCTGGCCTCATCGACTCGCGGCGCTCGGCAGCTCGCTGCTCTTCATCGCGAGCGATGGCACGACGGCCAATGGCGAACTCTGGGCCTCCGACGGCACGGCCGCGGGCACGCGCCTCGTCTACGACTTCCAGAACTCGGCACACATCCCGATCTCGATCTACAGCCCCTTCTCGGTCATCGGCAACGTCGCCTACTTCAGCGCGGAAGAGGCGGCGACCGGCGCCGAGCTGTGGCGGACCGACGGCAGCAGCGCGGGCACCTGGCTCGTCTCGGACATCTGGAACAGCACCTGGTCCTCGTATCCGCAGGAGATCACGCGCCTGGGCAACCGGCTGGTCTTCTCCGCCGACCACTGGGCCTACGGCCGCGAGCTCTGGATCAGCGACGGCACGCGCGCCGGCACGCAGGTCGTCGTGGATCTCCAGCCCGGTCAGGCCGCGACCGGCTCGCCGACCTTCCTGATCCCGCTCGCCAACCGCGTCGTGTTCTTCGCCAACGACGGCGTGCACGGCTTCGAGCCCTTCGCGTCGGACGGCACGGCCGCGGGCACGGGCCTGCTGGCGGACGTCCTCTTCACCCCGCTCGGCTCTTCGCCGAGCGACTTCGCCCGCTTCGGCGAACGCACGGTGTTCTCGGCGCAGACCACGGCTCTGGGCCGCGAGCCCTGGCTCACGGACGGAACGGCGCAGGGCACGGCACCTCTCGCCGATCTGCGGTCCGGCTCAGGGGGCTCCCAGCCCTATGGGTTCGTGGAGTGGAAGGGCCGCATCTGGTTCGGAGCGAGCGATCCGGCGTCGGGCACCGAGCCGTGGAGCAGCGACGGCAGCGCCGCGGGCTCTGCGCAACTCCTCGACCTGCTGCCGGGGAATGGCAGCTCCCACCCGCAATCGTTCACGCCGCTCGGCGAGCGGCTCCTCTTCACGGCGTATGACGCCGCGGGGCATCGCGAGCTCTATGTCAGCGACGGCACGCCCGCGGGCACGACGAAGCTCGATTTCGACCCGACGACCAATGCGGATCCGCAGAGTCTCACCCCTTTCGGTGATCTGCTCGCCTTCGTGGCGCGCGACGCGAACACCGGTCGGGAACTGTGGGTGACCGATGGCACGCTCGCGGGGACGCGGCGCGTCACCGACATCGCGCCGGGCCCCATCGACAGCGGCTGCTTCGGCCTGAGCGTCAACAATGGGCTGCTCTGGTTCAGCGCGACCACGACCCCCTTCACCTACCCGCCGCTCGCCGACCTCGATCCGTACCTCAGCGACGGCAGCGCCGCGGGCACGCGTCGCGTGGTCGACTTCCCGACCCGTTCGGTGAGCACCTTCACCAGCACCTTCGTGCCCTTCGCCGGCCGGACCTGGTTCCCGCTCGCGAGTGGCCTCTCCTACCAGCTCTGGTCGAGCGACGGCAGCGGCCCCGGCACGCGGCTCGAGTTCGATCCGGGCCTCGGCTCCATCCCGGGAAACCTCGCGCTGTGCGTCGCGGGTCAGCGGCTCTTCTTCGTCATCGCCGACCTGATCTGGTCGAGCGACGGCAGCCCGGCCGGGACGACGAACTTCGCCTTCACCGGTGCCAGCGTGCGCGAGGTGATGCCTCTCGGCTCGAGCTCGCGCATCGTGTTCACGGCGGAACGCCCCGGCCTCGGCCGCGAGATCTGGACCAGCGACGGCACGCCCGCGGGCACGGTGATGCAGCCCGAGCTCCTCCCTGGCGTGTCGAGTGCCGCGCCGCATTCCCTCGACCGCGCCGGGGACACGGTCTGGTTCGCCTTCGAGCACCCGCTCTTCGGTCGCGAGCTCGCCGCCATGCACCTGGGCGATGCGGGTGGGGCACTCGTCGAGCGCTTCGGTCAGGGCTGCGGCGGTTCCGCCGGCGTTCCGGAGATCGGTGCGCTGGGTCAGCCGCTGCTCGGTGACCCGGGCTTCGCGGTCACGCTCGATCGCGCGGTGCCCAACTCGGGCGCCTGGTTCCTGATCGGCGGCTTCCTCTTCGCCGGCGGCGACGTGCTCGGTTGCTCCTTCAAGCTCGTGCCGCCCGCCCTCGCCGTGGGGGTGGGAACCGATGCGATGGGCCGCGCCACGCTCCCGCTCGGCATTCCCAACCAGCCTTCGCTGCTCGGGGTCGAGCTCTACGCGCACTGGCTGCAGATCGACCCGAACGGCGGCTTCCTGGGCTCGCTCGCGCTCAGCGACATGCTCGAGATCCTGATCGGGCGCTGAGCGCCATAAGTGATGGGCAGAGCCGGACTTGAACCGGCGACCCCAGCATTTTCAATGCTGTGCTCTACCAACTGAGCTATCCGCCCGGATCGCGCGGCGCGCGTCGAACGCCCGCCGTTGCGAGGGCGCGAACGCTAGGCACGCGCCGGGGGGCGGTCAAGAGTCGAGTTGCGGTCGCGGCTCAGGAACGGAACACGTCGCGCGCCGCCGCGAGGTCGCGTGCGATCTGCGCGCGCAGGGCCGCCGCGTCGGCGAAGCGCCGTTCGTCGCGGAGGCGCGCGAGGAACGAGACCTCGAGCGGCTTGCCGTAGAGGTCCGCGTCGAAGTCGAGGAGGTGCACCTCGAGACGCGGTGCGCGCGGTCCCCCGTCGGCGGTCGAGAAGGTCGGACAGGAGCCGAGGTTGGCGACTCCCGGCCGCGTCTCGCCGAGCACGAGGACCTCGACCGCGTAGACCCCGGCGGGGGGGAGCACGAGGCTCTGCGGGACGATGTTCGCGGTCGGGAAGCCGAGCTCGCGGCCGCGGCCGTCGCCGTGCACGACCTCGCCGAAGGCCTGTGGCCAGCGGCCCAGCATGCGGTGGGCGAGGGCGAGGTCGCCCGCGCGGATCGCCGCGCGGATCGCGGTCGAGGAGATCGGCTGGCCGTCGACGCTCACGCGCGTGCCCTCGCGCACGAGGAAGCCGTGTTCCCGGCCGAGTGCCTCGAGGGCGTCGCGGGTGCCGGCGCGGTGCCTGCCGAAGGCGGCGTCGTGCCCCAGCAGCAGGGCCTGCGTGCGCAGGCCGCGGACGAGCACGCGTTCCGTGAAGGCCGCGGGGTCGAGGTCGCGGAGTGCCGCGTCGAACTCGAGCAGCAGCACGCGGCCGATGCCGGCGCGGCGCAGCAGGCGCAGGCGATGCGGCAGGCTCACGATCCAATCCACGCTGCGGCCGCGGAGCAGCTCGTCGGGGTGGTTGCGGAAGGTGATGACCGTCGGGAGCGAGCGCGTCGCGGAACCGAGCTCGACCAGCTCGAAGAGCAGGCGTTGGTGGCCGAGATGGACGCCGTCGAAGACGCCCACCAGCACGGCCGAGCGCGACTCGATCGCGGAGTCCCCGTGGTTCGCGGCGAGGTCGATCCGATCGAGCGCCGCGAGGCCTTCGATCAGCCTCACGCCTTGGCGGCGAGGGCGCGCCGTTCCATGTCCGTGAGGCGGTTCCGGACCCTGAGCTTCTCGACGGAGCTCAGGCGATCGACGAAGAGCACGCCCCGCAGGTGGTCGAGCTCGTGCTGCACGATGCGGGCGACGAACTCGTCCAACTGCTCCTCGCGGACCTGACCCGCGAGGTCCTGGTAGCGCACCGTGATCGCGGTCGCCCGCTCGACCTCGGCGTAGAGCCCCGGGAAGGACAGGCAGCCCTCTTCGCCGAGCTCCTTGCCGCGCTTCCCGAGGATCTCGGGGTTGACCATCACGCGTTCGCCGCTGCGGTCCGCCGGATCACCGCTGGGGTTCAGGACGAAGAGGTCCAGTTCGCTGCCGACCTGGGGCGCGGCGAGCCCGACCCCTTTGCTGGCGTACATCGTCTCGAGCATGGCGCTCGCGAGCTGGGTGAGCGCGGGGCCGAAGTCCTGGACCTTCTTTCCGCCGCGGCGCAGGACCGGGCCCGGGTACTTGACGATGTCCATGATCGATGGGGCGCGAGGCCGAGGCCGGTCCGAGAGGTCGGGCGGCGGCGTTGCGACTCGGTTCAGGCGTGGCTAGAGTGCTCGGCCCCTCGAACCGCGTCAAGCACCGGAACGGCGCTCGATGACGCTGCGCGAGCGACTCCGCGGCGTGCTGCGGGATCGCTGGCGCGCTCTGCGAGCGTCATGCTCGCA